>JBBAML010000008.1:26537-38532 GCA_040402515.1 Rhodoluna sp. | reverse complement strand
GTGTGTAGGTCTGGAACAGAAACACCAGGTCGGACATATTCCTTAGCGTGCTTGCTTAGCGCTCTTCTAGTCTTACCTGACATTCCAGTCTTCTCTTTACGAGGAGAGGTAGCGGTAATTAGATCATCTAAAGGACGGTCAAATACATCTGGGATGAATCTATCCAGGGTGGCTCTAATCGAGATCAGTAGGCGGATGTATTCACCCCACTGCGCAACATTTTGCGCAGGTGGAAGATCTACCTGTCTGATGAAGTCATCTAATTTCACACTGAATTGAGGTAAGACATCTTCACTTAGCCTTCTAGCCAGTGCGATGATTCTAGGAACCTCGGTAGAGTCTTCGAATTGAGCGTTGAACCAAGGGCTATCGTGATTCGCTTTATCAAATTCACCAATAGATACTGCTTCGTTCAACAGGGCGATAGCAGCAGTTCGATTGCGGTTTTCAAATAGTGCGGGTCCAGTGATTCTTGCGCTGGTCTTTGGTGGTTTCGGAAGGGCACTGAGTTCAGCCAACTTAGCTAAAGCATCGTTGACACTGATGCCTAGAACTGGATGTTTGCGGCTTAGAGAATCAAAGTATTGATCTAGTTTTTCCTCAACTCCAGCTCTGCTAGCTATCGCAGCAGGCAGATTCGCAAAGCCGGTCTTTTCGAATCGAGAGATGGCGCTAACAACATCCAGCCAAGCGCTGTGTGAGCGGACAAGCAGTCCAGCCAAGCCAACTTTAGACAGGCGGTCACTGAGTTCATTTAGAGTCTGTTTTCTAGGTGCAACTACAAGAGCTCGCTTGTTTTGAGCTGCTAGTGCTCCAAGGATGTTCACAACAGTCTGGGTGTATCCAGTTCCAGGCAAAGTTTCTACCGCAAAGCTTTCGCCATCTAGAACTCTTCTAAAGATGCCCTGCTGGTTTAGGTCAGCATCGGCAGCAATGATTAGTTCTTCGCTAGGGATGATTTCGGGAAGTTCTGCTACATCATCTACTAAAGCTGAGGCTAACTTGGTTGGAGTCTTAGGTAACTCATTCAACATATACGTTGGAGCAATAGTTGCATTGGTTAGAACAAGAGACCTTTGAATCTCTAGATCAGGTATCTCCTTGGTGCTTTCAGCAATAAAGCTCAAGAGGCTGATAGGAACTAAATCGGTGGCATCTACATAAGTTCTAGTTAGCTTCTGAACATCGATTTCTAGGTTGAATTGCTTACGCAGGGTCAGGATGAGTTCTGGGTTTACAAAAGGTTCACCGTTTAGAACAAGTTCAAAATCATTGCCCTTGCGAATGAGTTCGGCACTCCAGAGCATGATCGGCACTCGAAGATCTAGTTTGGCTGGGCGAAAGTCGACAGCTCCAGCTAGTAGATAAATTGTGTGAATACCAAAGTTGGTAAGGAGTCTTTCACCCTTGATTTTGACTCGCTTAGCCTCAGTTAGCGCTTTTGAGTAAGCAATTGGATCCCTGACTAGATTAGCTAGCAGCCCGCGGTGACTCTTAGTGAAAATTGATAGACCGACCGGGTGGACTCTCTCAAGATTGACTAGTCCTAAGACCTCAAGGTCGAGGTTGGTTAGCGGGTTAGCGCCACCGATGCCTCGAATCTCTTCGAGCCAGCGCAAGTATTGTTCTTGGGGTGCATTTGGCTCAGTCATTAGAGCACTAGCCTAACTTTCAGCCTTGGCCTTATCTCGTAGGCAAGGCGGTATTCGGGTAAGTTTGAAACTTGTGGCAATAGCTTCATGCCCTCGTAGCTCAGTGGATAGAGCAGTGGTTTCCTAAACCATGTGCGGAAGTTCGATTCTTCTCGGGGGCACTCTACGCAGCGTTTGATAAACGCAGATATTCATCCCACTCAGGTTCAACTCGCTCAGCACCGCGAACCATCCAAACACTTCCAGAAGGCATCTTTGGAGTGAATGATAAAGTCCAACCAATCTCGTTTAGAGTTTTATCGCCCTTGATGTTGTTGCAACGTAGGCAGCAGGCAACCAGGTTCTCCCAAGAGTCTCTGCCACCACGAGATTTAGGCTGCACATGATCCACGGTGTTAGCTGTTCGGTTGCAATATGCACAGCGGTGACCGTCTCTGCGAAGAACTCCTCTGCGTGAGAGGGGAACGTTTCTGGTTCCTGGAATACGGACATATCTACTGAGCAAGATAACTGAAGGCAACTCATACTCCCCCGTCGCACTTCTCACCTTTCGGTCAGCAGATCCTTCTAAGACAGTGGCTTTCTTGTTTAGAACAAGAATGATAGCTCGCTTGAATGACACGACAGCGAGCGGCTCATAGCCAGCATTTAGAACTAATGTTTTCAAGTTTCTTCCTTTCGAAATCACCTGCACGGATTGCAGGTTTTCGTTAAGTCGCTTCGGAGCACAAACAAAAAACGCGCCACTATAAATAGTGACGCGTCTAAGCCTGCCGAACTTGGCAAGGACATATGGAATGACGGTGCTGGAATGCGTGATTGGCAGACACGACTCTAGCTTTCATTCTTCTCTCCTTTTCAAGGCACCTTAGTGACTTGGCAACAGGTTATTACTTTTCTGGCTAAAGAGAGCAAAAACACACCACAAATTTAGGTGAAGTTTTGGTGCCGATTTACTACTTAATTACGCGGGCGATGTAATAGGAATCGGTGAAAATAGGTGCCAGTTTGACTCGGTCACCTGAGAACGGTGCGTGGAAGAACATGCCGGGACCAGCATAGATTCCCTGGTGGCTGTGGTTGTTCATGATGACCAGATCCCCCGGTTGTGCCTGAGACCTAGGAATTCTTCGAACGTGAGGATCATGGGATTGAGCATTTACAGAGTGCGGCAGCAAGATACCGAATTCAGAGAAGACTAATCTGGTGTATCCAGAACAGTCAAGACCTGCAGGAGTCTCACCGCCCAGAACATAAGGTGTTCCAACATACTTATTGGCAACCTTCATGATGTCATCTGGGCTTAGCTCGACATAGGTTGGGTTAGCCGCATAGTCCAAAGCGGTTAGACCTTTATAACCCAAGTAGTTGTTTCTGTTATTCATGCGCTCAAGCTCAAAAGCTGACATCAGCCCATAGGTTCCACGCTCAAAGTTGATCGCACTCTGTCTAAGAATCTTGATGCTCTGAGCATCGGTTGGATCAACAGCGTTGGTGAGACCTGACATTGCAGTAACAGCTGGTGAGAAAGCATATGCAGGTAAAGCTAGGGTGGCTATCACTCCAGCGGTAACGCTCATCACAAGTGTGCTTCTAACTGAACTGTTTTTACGAAGCGGAATCTTCTTAGCGCCTGGGATTACTGAACCTGAAACAGGAGCGATAGCAACCGGTGCTGTAATAGCATTCTTGCGATTTGCTTTGGCTTCTCGTTTTTCAGCTTTTCTGGCTAAACGAGCTTCACGCTTGAGTTCACTTTCACGAACTGAGCTACGGCTTCTAAGTTCAAAAGATTCGAGCAGGTTAATTTGGACGTCAGCGCGGCGTCTGCCGGATGGCTTCTTGGTCATGCTGACCTCCTTTCATCATCGAATAAAGTATCCGACCCTGTCGCGAAACAAAAGTTGTCATTCATTCTCACTGCAGGCACTTGGATTAGTGAGAATTCGCAGTTCACCCTAGGTAAAGAGGTGAGTTGCTTCAATTTTACCCTGCAGATCAGATCTGCGGGGGCTTCTGAATCTGTTCAACTGGTTAAACAGGCTGTATTCCCAGCATTTACCTAGGTTTAGGGCTGTTTGACGAATATATGAGCCACGTCAAAGGCAGTCAGGCTGATTGAGTTCTGACCGTCCACAGTGGTCAACTGGATGCGGTCTGAGGCCTGTGTTGCCTTTACCTTGGTGCCTGGAACAATGCCAGCTGCAGCTAGGTGAGCTAAGGCATCTGGATAACTCTGCAGCGGTTCAGCAATTCTTGCTACCTCAACCTCAACTTCTAAGAATTCAATTAGTGGTCTTACCTTTTCATCCATTGAATTAGACGGACCTCTACCTAGGTGTTCCAAACCTGGGATTGGGTTACCGAAGGGAGACTTTTCAACATCAGGGACAAGCTCGAGGATCTTTCGTTCGACCTGCTCGCTCATTACGTGCTCCCAGCGGCAGGCTTCCTCATGAACAAGATGCCACTCCAAACCAATGATGTTTGCTAACAATAGTTCGGCTAACCGGTGCTTACGCATCACCTCGATGGCTAGGGTTCTGCCCTCATCGGTTAGCGAAAGGTGTCGATCGCTGGTTAAGGAGACTAAACCGTGCTTTTCCATTCTGGCAACTGTCTCAGAAACAGTTGGTCCTGAGTGGTCTAAGCGTTCAGAGATTCTGGCTCGCATGGGAATGTGACCCTCTTCTTCGAGTTCCAAAATGGTTCGAAGATACATCTCAGTGGTATCAATAAGGTCCGTCACCCTATAAGCCTAAATCGTAAGTGGTGTCGCTCGGCTAAACTTTCACAATGGTAGAGATAAATATTCCCAAAGACTTACTCCCAGTAGATGGACGCTTTGGTTGCGGACCTTCAAAGGTTAGACCTGAGCAGCTAGCTGCCTTCAGCTCTGTTGGAGCAAAGCTAATTGGAACCTCCCACCGCCAGGCTCCGGTAAAGAACCTTGTCAAGAGGGTTCAAGACGGCCTGATGGATCTCTTCCATAGCCCAAACGGCTACGAGATAGTTCTAGGAAATGGTGGCTCAACTGCTTTCTGGGATGTCGCATCTTTCTCACTTGCTGAAGGTAAATCCCAACTACTCGTGCACGGAGAGTTCGGTGCTAAGTTCGCTACCTCTCTCAGCGCACCTTGGCTAGAGAAACCAACTGTGGTTCAAGCTGATGCTGGTTCTAGATCTGAACTTAGAGCAGAAGCTGGTATCAGCTCATATGCTTACCCTCAGAATGAAACTTCAACTGGCGTTGTCACACCAGTAAAGCGAGTAACAGGTGCAGATGCTGGAGCGCTGTTCTTCACCGATGCAACTTCTGCTGCCGGCGGTATCGACTTTGACCCTTACGAGACCGATGTCTACTACTTCGCACCGCAGAAAAACTTCGCCAGCGATGGTGGTCTGTGGTTTGCACTGATGTCCCCGCAGGCTATTGAGCGCGCAGAGAGAATTGCTTCATCTGATCGATACATTCCAGAGTTCCTCTCTCTAAAGACGGCAATCGATAATTCAAGACTGAACCAGACTCTTAACACACCAGCCATATCCACTCTCTTCTTACTTGCTGAGCAAGTTGACTGGATGAATGAAAACGGTGGCCTAGCTTGGGCTGATGCTAGAACCAAAGCAGCCTCTCAGCACATCTACGATTGGGCTGACGCAAGTGCTTTTGCAACTCCTTTTGTTTCTGTTGTTGAACACCGCTCACAGGTGGTCAGCACAATCGACTTCATCGATTCAGTTGATGCAGCTCAGGTTGCAAAGGTGCTTAGAGCTAATGGAATTGTTGATACTGAGCCGTACCGAAAGCTTGGTAGAAACCAACTTCGTATCGCCACTTTCACAGCAACTGAACTAAGCGATGTTCAGCAACTAACTAAGTCAATTGACTATGTAGTTGCAAATCTCGGTTAGGAAGATAAATGCGCTGGATAGCTAAAGACTCAGAACGTAAACCAGATCCTGAGCCAATCAAAGGAACAGCTAGGGTTGCCGTTCTAATTGGCATTGCTGGTTTTGCTGTTGCGCTTGTGCTGATCTTGGTTTTCTACAAGGAAATTCAAAGCCCAAACAAAGTTTGGTATCCATACACCTGTGTGGTTGGTTTACTTCTCGGTCTCTTCGCTTACTTCAGAGTCGGCAACCGGTAGTTCCTCTTCTTCAGTATCTTCTTCAATTTCATCTGTGTCTTTCAAAGCTGCTTCTTCAGCATCAAGTGCTGCTTGCTTCTCTAGTTCTGCTTGAAGAGCTTGATAGTCAGCTAGTCTTTCTGACCAAGGAACCCACTTAGGTGCAGCCAGCGATTCTTCTCCTGCGATGAGTGCAACTTCACAGAGTGTTGGTTCGCTGGTTGGATCAAGTTGAGCAACAGTTACAGCCCATCGCCAGCCGACATAACCTGGCTGGTTAGCACTCCAGAAGTATGAAGTGACACCTTCGCCGCCTTCTACGCTTTCAATGAATGCGCCTAACTCTTTAGGTAGGGCTGCCGCTTTAGCAGCGACTTCAGCAAATGCTTTCACATCAAACTTGTTCTTTACCTGCTTTTCAGGTTTGACCAGTTTGACGAACTTAGGAAGTTTCTTGAGTTTTGCCATTAGCTGTGCAGTTGATCTGCCAAGGTGCGAAGCAATCTAGCAAGTTTGTCTGCGCTAGCACCTTCGGGAAGTCTGCCGTGTTCGATGCCAGGGCGAATTTTGTCTAGAGCTGAGATTAGACCTTCAACCAAGATCACTAAATCTTCGTTCTTCATTCTTGAGTTAGCGCGCTGCTTCTTCTCAAGGCTCTCTGGAACCTCAATAATTCGCATAGTCATAACCTGAGCACCACGCTTAGAGTCAACAATGCTGTATTCGATGCGAGTACCAGGCTTAATGTCGGTAACGCCGTCGGGTAGGTTGCTCACGTGCAGGAACGCTTCGGTTCCTTCATCTGATTGCACAAATCCAAAGCCTTTGACGTTATCAAAGAACTTTACGTGTCCTGTTGGCATATCTACCTCTTTCATTGCTGCAGCCTTCATTTTACTTGAGGTTTCCAAGTATCCTAAAAGGATGGCTAAGAATAAGACGACTAAAGAGCAAACCGGTGGGTCAAAGCTGGAAACTGTTCTCGGTTATGGGTTCATTGCCTGTGTTGGGCTAACAGTGCTAGCTGTGCTTGTAATCCTGTTTGCAGCCTTCTCAGGAGGAGCTTGGACTCCCGTTGGATTGGGTTTAGTGCCGATGCTAGCTATGCCACTCGGCTTTGTTTTTCTAGTTGCGCTGTTAATTCTTAGTTCAAAGCGTAAAAAACTAAACAAGCAACCTAATGAGTGAAGTTTTATTAGTTGCTAAACATCTAAGCATTGCTACGGATGAGGACTTAGCTCGAGTCATTGGTATTCGTCTAATGCCTTCCGGTAACTTTGCCGACTTCTTTGATCTAGCTTCAGCTCTTCTGAAACCTCAGAGCGTAAGTGGAGCAATTGCAGGACTTACTCGAGGACAAATCAAAGCTTTCAGCAACCTTTTGAGTGATCAGAGTAAAGCCGCTGACAAGCCTTACCTTGAGGTATTGGTGAAGCTCTTCCTGGTCTATAAAACCGAAGATGCCGGTAAAACCAAATGCATTCCTTTTGATAGCGCTAAAGAAGCTTTCAAGCAACAGGTCGGTAGAGGAATACCCGAGGTTTCAATTGCTAGCGAATCACAAGTTATTCCGTTCGAGCAAGTTGACCCGCAGGCTGGACTATCAGCATTTGAAACAGTTCAGGCCATCACAGAATTACTAATTGATTTAGAGCAGCGTTACATTCCAGAAGTTGGTAGAGGATCTGTTGGCTTACCTGAACTAAAGCGTTTAGCACTGCACCTAGGCAGATCTGTTGACTATGCAAAATCTCTTTACTCCCTTGCGCAGATGACCGGACTCGTGACTCTGATTGAGAAGCGTTGGCGAGTTGGTGCTTCATATTCGCAATGGTTGCAAGCTGAACCCGAACAACGTTGGCTCCACTTAGCTAAGACCTGGCGAATGTTACTTGGCGAAGACTCTTCTATCGAATTAGTTAATGCTCATTCGCTAGACACTGCTATGAAAGAAATCTTCCCCCTTGCTAACGATGGAATTAGTTCACACATAACTAGGTTGCTCTCGCTAGCTGAACTCATCGGGCTCTCTTCCAATGGTCAGGTTTCTTCCTGGTTCGCACTTCTAATGCAAGGAAAAGTTGAAGAAGCTGGAAAGCGATTAGCGTCTAGTCTTCCAAAAACGCAATCTAGAGTAATTGTCCAATCAGACCTTTCAATCATTTCGGTTGGTCCGCTTCCAACCAAAACTGAACTTGAACTAAGAAGATTTGCTGAGACTGAGCGAATAGGTGTTGCCTCCACCTATCGAATCAACACCTTGAGCATCACCCATGGTTTAGAGACAGGTCTAACCGAAGAATCAATCAGAGCATTGCTCGCTGAACTATCTGGGTCAGCACTTCCTCAACCAGTTGATTACCTAATTCGTGAAGCAGCTAGCCGATTTGGCAGATTAGTGCTGCGAACAACCGATAAAGGCACAACCATCGAATCTAAAGATCAAGTACTACTCACCCACATTTTGAATGACAACACCTTAAGACCTATTTCTATTTCTAGACTTGACGAAGCAACTTTGTTGACTAGGTTCGAACTCGACATCGTTTACTACCAACTCCGTGAAGGTAAATATGCTGCCATTCGCAAGGATGCCAATAATCAGGTAATTAGCAACTGGAGTGCGGCCGGCATTCAGGATAAAGCTAAAGAGCTGCCGAAAAGTGTCTTGATGGACATCAAGCGCTGGAGAGATCATGAAACCCGGATGGGGGAAGCCCCTGAAGGAAATGACATCGTAAGACAGCTTGAGCTCTGTATTAAGAGCAAGGGTTCGCTGACTGTTTCTGTTGTTATGAACAAGGAAAACCGTGAGTTTGTGCTTGAACCAACAGGGTTGGCTAATGGTCGTCTAAGAGGACGAGATCGCAAGGCTGATTGTGAGCGGGTAATCCCACTTAGCAGTATTACCGGTGTTCGCTTAGGCTAGAAGGATGTCTGGCGGACCACTAATCGTTCAAAGCGATAAAACAGCACTCTTGGAAGTTGATCACATCCAAGCCTCCGATGCTCGTCATGACCTATCTATCTTCGCTGAACTGGAGCGTGCTCCAGAACATGTTCACACCTATCGAATTACCAAGCTTGGTCTTTGGAACGCAAGAGCCGCAGGTCACGACAGTGACTTTGTTATGGGTGTTCTCGATAAATACAGTAAATTTCCTGTGCCTGCCAGCATCAGAGTTGACATTGAACAGACCATGGCTAGATACGGGCGTTTGGTTATTCAAAAAGGTGAGGGTGGGGATCTGCAGCTGTATTCAGCAGAACCTGCAGTGCTGGTTGAAACTACTCGTCAGAGAAAAGTAAATGATCTGTTGGTCGGCAGAATCGATGAACATACTTGGCAAATAGCTGACTGGGCGAGAGGCCAAATCAAACAGGAGCTCCTAAAACTTGGTTGGCCAGCTGAGGACCTTGCTGGATATACGCCTGGTAAACCGCACGAGATTGCCCTCAAAGAAATTGATTGGAAAATCAGAAACTACCAAGAGGCTGCTGTTGAGAAATTCTGGGACGGCGGCTCGGGTGTTGTCGTACTACCCTGTGGTGCTGGTAAGACCATCGTCGGAGCAGCCACCATGGCAGTTGCCAAAACCAATACTTTGATTCTTGTTACTAACACAGTCTCGGCTAGACAGTGGAAAGCGGAACTACTAAAGCGCACTTCTCTCACTGAAGAAGAGATCGGTGAATACAGCGGTTCAATGAAAGAGATTGCACCAATCACCATCGCCACATATCAAATCCTCACAACCAAACGTAAAGGTGAATACGCTCACCTTGCTCTACTAAACAATCACGACTGGGGGCTGATTGTTTACGATGAAGTCCATCTACTGCCTGCTCCAATCTTCAAGATGACTGCTGATCTGCAAGCTAGAAGAAGGCTCGGTCTAACTGCAACATTGGTTCGAGAAGATGGCAAAGAGGGAGATGTCTTTTCTTTGATTGGGCCAAAGCGTTTTGATGCACCCTGGAAAGAGATTGAAGCTCAGGGGTATATCGCACCGGCTGCCTGTTACGAAGTTCGAATTGATTTACCCGAGGTAGAGCATTTGGAATATGCAGTTGCCAATCAAGAGGATAAGTATCGCCTGGCCGCTAGCTCGCCAGTCAAGATTCCCGTTATCCAGAAACTCCTTGCCAAACATGCTGGTGAGCCAACCCTGATCATCGGTCAATACATCGATCAGTTGAATGCGGTTGCTGGTGCACTAAACGCAAAGTTGATAACCGGTGAAACCCCTGTTGATGAACGTGAACGTCTCTTTGCAGAGTTCAGAGAAGGGCGTAACAACGTATTAGTGGTTTCTAAGGTTGCCAACTTCTCGATTGACCTGCCAGAAGCGTCTGTAGCAATCCAGATTTCAGGTTCCTATGGCTCTAGGCAGGAAGAAGCTCAACGATTGGGAAGACTGCTTAGGCCTAAGGCTGACGGTAGAACTGCCAGCTTCTATACCTTGATTACCAGAGACACTGTGGATCAGGACTTTGCTCAGAACCGTCAAAGGTTCTTAGCTGAGCAGGGTTATGCCTATGAAATCGTGGATGCCGTTGATCTATAAGGGTTAGCACTCTCAGGAAACACTCAGCCAACCTTAAGGTTTTCACTACCAATCGGTGCGATGGTTGAGGTATGAAGAATCCAAAAGTACTTATCGTTGATGATGAAAAGAACATCCGTGACCTGCTTGAAGCAGGTTTGAAATTCGCTGGTTTCAGTGTCTATTCCGTTGGTACTGGAACCGAAGCTGTCACAGTTGCCGAGAAGGCAAAACCAGACATCATGATTCTCGATGTGATGCTGCCAGATCAGAGCGGCTTCAGCGTAACCAAGAAGCTTCGCTCAATGAACATAGACCTTCCTGTTCTCTTCCTGAGCGCTAGAGATGATAGAGGAGACAAAGTTACCGGTCTAACCGTTGGTGGCGATGACTACATGACTAAGCCTTTTAGCATCGACGAAGTAATTGCTCGCATTCAAGCAATTCTTAGAAGAACTAAAAAACAAGATATTGAAGACAGCATCATTGAGGTTGGCGAAATCAAGATCAACCAGGACGCTCACGAAGTATTTGTCAATGGAACTGAGATTGAACTATCTCCAACTGAATACAAGCTGCTCAGATTCCTGATGGCTAATGCCAACCGAGTTATGAGTAAAGATCAGATCCTTGATCACGTTTGGGAGTATGACTTCAACGGTGAACAAGGAATTGTTGAAAGCTACGTTTCTTACCTTCGTAAGAAGATAGATCCACTTAGTAAGAACCAACTCATCCAGACTAAGCGTGGTGTTGGATACATTTTCCGAGTAGCCAAAAGCGAAGAGTAAATGAATAAGGTTCCAGCAACTAGTAACAATTTGATTACCAAGACCTGGGGAAAGTTCTCGCTACGCACCAGGCTGACTGCTATCTCTGTTGGGCTAATCACATTGCTACTCGGAATAAGCGTGCTTGGAACTATCTCACTACTCAAAACCTATTTACAACAGAACACCGACAGCCTTCTCATCCAAACAGCCAGTGTGCTCGCTCAAGAAGACCCAACAACAATAGAAGAGCGTCTTGCTACAAAAGAAATTACTATTCCACCGCTGCCCAGCGACTATTACATTGCTTTCCTAGATGCCCAAGGAGGAATTTACCTGGGACTAGTTTCAGCTGCAACCCAGAACACTGAGGTTCCAAACCTTCAACAGTTTGATGTTGTATCAGTGGTAGCGACCCATGGCACGCCTTTTACCGCTGAACTTAGATCTTCCAAACATCCAGAACAAAAACCTGAGCAGTGGAGACTGGTTGCACTCCCCTCTCCTGAACTTGCCGGATCAGTTGTAGTCGCACTACCAGTAGGGCTAAATAACGCAATTGTTAGGCAGTATCAGGCCATCGGTATCGGCTTCAGTGCATTGCTTCTAACCATCAGCGCACTAGCTATTTGGCTAACAATCTCTTCTGCACTTAGACCTCTTCGTGAAGTTTCGGCAGCAGCTGATGCAATTAGAAGTGGAAAAATCGATCGAAGACTTCCAGAGATTGAGGGCAAGACTGAGATAGCACTGCTGAATCATTCACTCAATGAGATGCTCGGTTCCATCGAGGGCTCTATCAAGGCCCGTAACGCGACATTAGACAGAATGCGTCAGTTCGTTGCAGATGCTAGCCATGAACTAAGAACTCCCCTAGTAACACTTAGAGGCTATGC
>JBBAML010000008.1:1202-26437 GCA_040402515.1 Rhodoluna sp. | reverse complement strand
GCTCGCTTTGACGAACCTGCAATGCGTCAGGTACTAACCAATCTTCTAAGCAATGCAATTAACTTTGCTGGCGACAAGCCAATTGAAGTAGCACTGGAGCAAACATCAACACAGACCATTATTGAAGTTAGAGATCATGGTGAGGGTATTCCTAAGCAACTTAGAAGCAAGATCTTTGAGCGCTTCTATCGAAGCGATAACTCAAGGAACCGAGACACCGGTGGTTCAGGTTTAGGTCTTGCTATCGTCAAGGGAATTGTTGAAAGACACAGCGGAACCATCACAGCAGTTGAAACAGCTGGTGGTGGAGCATCCTTCAGAATTGTTCTCCCTAACTAGTTCTCAACAGAAACAAAGAGTTCTTAGTTACCCACAGCTTTTAGCAATCTCATATTTAGATTGCGTCTCGATGCCAACATGTTTACCGAAGGAGGTAAACAGATATGGCACAAATTCAAGTAGACAGCGAACACGTATTAGCTGCTAACAGCACTATCCAAGGAACAATTGCAAAGATCCAAGCCGAAGTTGATGGACTCCACGTTCAACTATTGGGCTTGCAAGATGTTTGGCGCGGAAGTGCGGCAAGCAGTTTTCAAGAGTTGGTAACTCGCTGGAAAGTAACAGCAACAACAGTTGATAACCAGCTGGGCGAACTCGGTCAAGCTCTTCGTATTGCAGCATCGCAATACAGTGAAATCGAAATTGCAAATCAACGCCTCTTCATGGGCTAACTCCAGGGTAATGATAAAGGGTTGGGACTCTCACAAGTCCCAACCCTTTTAGCCGGAGCGATCAGGCTAAGTTTTAGTAATCCATGCCTCCGCCTTGAGGAGCCTGAGCAGCTAGTGGCTCTGGCTTCTCGGCGACCACTGCTTCAGTGGTTAGGAATAGACCGGCAATAGATGCTGCGTTCTGTAGCGCAGATCTGGTTACCTTTACTGGGTCATTGATGCCAGCTTCGAGCATGTCAACATACTCTCCGCTTGCAGCGTTTAGGCCGTGACCTGAAGGTAGGTTTGCAACCTTCTCAGCAACAACACCTGGCTCTAGACCTGCGTTAAGTGCGATCTGCTTTAGTGGAGCTGAGATTGCAACGCGGACAATGTTTGCACCAGTTGCCTCGTCTCCTAGCAGCTTTAGAGTCTCGAATGCAGCCTTACCAGCCTGAATTAGAGCAACACCACCACCAGCGACGATACCTTCTTCAACAGCTGCCTTAGCGTTACGAACTGCATCTTCGATGCGGTGCTTACGCTCTTTTAGCTCAACTTCTGTTGCCGCACCCGCACGGATAACTGCAACACCACCAGCAAGCTTCGCTAGACGCTCTTGTAGCTTCTCGCGGTCATAGTCACTGTCGGTGTTGGTAATCTCGCGACGAATCTGCTCAACGCGACCAGCAATCTGCTCCTTGTCACCTGCACCATCAACAATGGTTGTCTCGTCCTTGGTGATAACCACCTTACGAGCACTACCCAGCATGTCTAGTGTGGTGTTCTCTAGCTTTAGACCTAGTTCTTCTGTGATTACAGTTCCACCGGTCAAGATAGCGATGTCCTGAAGCATTGCCTTACGACGGTCACCAAAACCAGGAGCCTTAACAGCAACTGACTTGAAAGTTCCGCGCATCTTGTTTAGAACTAGAGTTGCCAGTGCCTGACCTTCAACATCTTCAGCGATGATCAAAAGTGGCTTACCTGACTGCATAACCTTTTCGACGATAGGAACAATCTCAGGAACCTGAGAGATCTTGCTGTTGGCAATAAGTACTACTGCATCTTCAAGAACAGCTTCCTGACGCTCTGGGTCAGTTACGAATAGACCAGAGATGTATCCCTTGTCGAAACGCATACCGTCGGTTAGTTCTAGGTTGATTCCGAAAGCATTGCCTTCTTCGACTGTTACAACACCTTCATTACCGACCTTGTCGATTGCATCAGCAATGATCTGACCGATAACGGTGTCTCCTGCAGAGATAGATGCAGTTGCTGCAATCTGCTCTTTGCTAGAAACAGGCTTTGCCTGCTTGAACAATTCAGCGATGACAGCTTCAACTGCCTTCTCGATGCCGCGCTTTAGGCTGATTGGATCAGCGCCAGCTGCAACGTTACGTAGACCTTCTTTGACCAGTGCCTGAGCTAGAACAGTTGCTGTGGTAGTTCCATCGCCAGCAACGTCGTCTGTCTTCTTAGCAACTTCTTTAACAAGTTCTGCACCGATACGCTCAAAAGGATCGTCTAGTTCGATTTCCTTAGCGATTGAGACACCATCGTTAGTGATGGTAGGTGCGCCATACTTCTTCTCTAGAACAACGTTGCGACCACGTGGGCCAAGGGTGACCTTTACTGTGTCGGCAAGGATGTTCAAACCGCGCTCAAGGCCACGACGTGCCTCTTCGTTAAAGCTAATGATTTTTGCCATGTTTGGTAACGCCCTCCTGGACGGAATTAGTTTGGAATGATTAGCACTCTCCTAATGAGAGTGCTAATCAATTTTGGCACTTCGAGGGCGAGAGTGCAAGTTTGGCTTAAATGACTAAAGCCACCCCCTAAGGGATGGCTCTAGTGGTTGAAACTTGTTATTAGATAACGTGAACGTTGTCAGCCTGTGGGCCTTTGTCGCCGTTCTTTACCTCAAACTCAACACGCTGGTTCTCTTTAAGTTCCTTGTATCCTTCAGACTGGATAGCTGAGAAGTGTACGAATACGTCTGCTCCACCGTCCTGTGTGATGAATCCAAAACCCTTTTCAGAGTTGAACCACTTTACGGTTCCTTGTGCCATTTATTGCTCCTAATGCTTTTGAATCAGATCCGGTACTTCCTTCACTGCAGCCTCACCAAAGATTTGACCCTTTGGTTTGATTTCGAGTGTTGTAGCAAACGAATCTTTTTCGACCTCGTTCAGTCTAGGGCTGTTTTAGGTAATCCGTGCCAGTCAATATAAGCCCTATAACAGGACTGTTATAGAAGGGTTTTAGGGCTCTGGGTTGAAATCAAGGCCTAATCGAACCTCAATTGCGTACTTCGCATCAACTTTTAGCTCGATTGGCATCTCGCCCAGGATTAGCTGAATTCGATTAGCTAGGACTCTCGATTCCTCTTTTTGGATGTAGATCACTGTTTTAGGAAGGTCATTGTCTAGGGTCACTGAGTAAGGAACTACGTAATTCGCATCAAGAAGTTTCTGGCCAATGCGGGCAGCGTACTGCCTAGTGCCTGTTCCATCTATGACGGTAATCGGAGTTGAAATATCGATTCCCTTTACGATGGTCTTCTCAGGTGCAGGGGAAGCGAGTGTTGCAACTGCATACTGGAGTCCAAAATAGCCACCCAGCGATAGCACAGCGGACGCGCCAGCAAGCCACAAGAGTTCGAACCAACGTTCTCTTGCAGTCTTTCTCGCGCGATGGCGACCAACTTGCTCAAAGTCTGGCTTTAGCAGATCTAGAGCATCAGTCTTCTTGGCCATTTCTCTCCCAAGCTCTGAAGGTAATCAGATAACTGTTCTATATTAGGTACCTAACCTGTGAGAAATCTGAAGAGGGCGAAATTGACCGAACGCAAAGTTGAAAAGACTGAAGAGCAGTGGCGTGAAGAACTGAGCGAATTTGAGTATCACGTTCTTCGAGAAGCAGGAACCGAACGTGCATTCACTGGGGAGCTGCTAAATGAAGAGAGAACCGGGACTTTCCGCTGTCGTGGCTGCAATGCCGAACTCTTTACCAGTACGACCAAGTTTGATTCCCACTGTGGTTGGCCAAGTTTCTACGAGCCAAAAGAAGACCATGCGGTTGAACTAAGAGAAGACACTAGCCACGGAATGAAGAGAGTCGAAGTGCTCTGTCGCGCTTGTGGTTCACACCTAGGCCACGTCTTTGAAGATGCACCGCAAACCCCAACTGGTGATCGTTACTGCATTAACTCTGTGAGCATCACTTTTGAAGCTCAATAGCAGAGCGCTAATCGTTATTGATGTCCAAAAAGGATTTACCGAATACGACATCAAAGGGGAACGCAATAACCCTGAGTGCGAACACAACATTGCCAAACTGCTAACAGCTTGGCGAGAGCATGGGCTGCCAATTGTTTTTGTGAAGCACAACTCAAAGTCTGAGACTTCCGTCCTAAGGCCTAATCAGCCAGGTAATGACTTTAAAGAAATAATCACCGGTGATCCAGATCTGCTGGTAACAAAAAGTGTGAACTCTGCTTTCTATGGAACTCCCGACCTATACAAGTGGTTGCAGGAAAACCAAATAGATTCAGTAGCTATCTGTGGCATCCAAACCAACATGTGCTGTGAGACAACCGCAAGAATGGCAGGCAATCTAGGGCTGGACACCTGGTTCGTGTTAGATGCAACCCACACCTTTGCCAAAGAGTTCAATGGCAGGAAGATCAGCGCTGAGGAGCTAGCCGAGAACACCGCCGTCAACCTTTCAGGCGAATTTGCTGAAATACTAAGTACCGAAGAGGCAATTTCAAAAATCTAGAGAAGGTAAGAAAATGACTAACTTCGACAGCGCAAAATTCAACAAAAAGCTAAAGAAGAAAATCAAGAAAAGCATGGGCTCTAAAAAGAACGTTACGGTGAAAACTAGCAACGGTCTGTACTTCATGGGCTTTATCGGTGCAGCCATTTACTACATCTCAACCGCTACTGATTTCTGGGTTGGTGTAGTTGGGGTTCTGAAGGCTATCGTTTGGCCGGCATTCCTGGTCTACGAAGCTCTAGCGCAACTGGCTTAAATAACTGGAGCCGACCAGGGGACTCGAACCCCTAACCCTCGCATTACAAGTGCGATGCGCTACCAATTGCGCCAGGTCGGCTTGGACAGATGTCCGAAGAAAAGTTTATCGGGCAACTGAGCAAGATTTTTCAATAATTCAAAAGTTCTTAAAAGTAAGAAGGCCGAGTCTTTAGACCCGGCCTTACTTATTGAAATCTGAACTACTTAGCTGAGTACTCCACTGAGATGGTTGCTGAAGTGAATGGGCCATAGCCATCAGCAGAAACCACAGCGCGGTACTGGTAAGTTCCAGCTTCGGTCTTGATTAGAGCAAAGCCAACGCTTGATGAGCTCTTGCTCGCAGTTAGTGAACGGAACTCAGTCCAAGACCCACCTGGAGCCTGTTCTTCAATTACGATGTTGACCTTTGAAGCAGTTGAGTCAGTTAGGTCTAGGTCACCAACGATGTTGGCACGCTCACCTACTGTGTACTTGCCGGTTTCATTACCTGACGGGTGCAGAACGATCTGCTTAGCACCTGAAGCACCAGAACAAGCTGCTAGGGTCACCGCTAAAACAACTGCAACTGCTGCAGCAAAAATATTCTTCTTCAAGTAAGTTACTTCCTTCTTAGTTTGGTGTTACTTCTGGTTGTTTTCAAAGAACTGGGCGAATAGGGCAGGGTTAGTTAGCTGCTCATATTCCTTAAAATCATACAAGGTGCCGTTAACAAGAATGTATGGTGTGCCGGTTGGTGTTCCAGTGCCGGTAACAGCAGGCTGGCTAAGAGCTTCAGCAGTCCTATTTTCAATGAACTTGGAGTATCTCTTCTGATCAATACAGGTGTTCATCTCAGCGTTCATGTTTACCCCTGCACCAGAAAGTGTTGACTTGAGATCTGAGTCTGAAGGACCCGCTGTTTGCTCTGCCGGCTGGTTTGCGTAAAGAGCGCTGTTCACAGCAAAGAACTTGTCTGGCTGAGAGTTAGCAACGCAGAAAACCGCGTTAGTAGCTCTTGATGAGTAGTTGTTCAGAGACTGACCATCAAGGAAAGAGATTGGGTGGTATTCGATCGTGGCAAGACCTGACTCAGCCCAAGTCTTTAGTTGGCTTGAGTTAGGGGTTTCAAACAGTTGACAGATTGGGCACTGGTAATCCTGGTAAATAACTACACGGTTGGTCGCTTCAATCTCAGCTGCAGAAGCAATCTTTAGATCCTTACCGATAACGACACCACCAAGTTTGGTCACATTCGCAGGAACCTTCTTGCTGTTGTCTACCTTTTCATTTGGAGAGCTCATGGCAATCACAATTGCATAGACAGTTCCGGCTACAGCCAGAACAATTCCCAAGGCAATACCGGTGTTTACCAGTAGCTTCTTGCGCTTTTCGCCTGAGGCGCGCTTCTCACGAAGCTCTCTAGCCTTAGCTCTGGCTTCTTCGCGTTGCTGAGAACGAGTCGGTCTTGGAGTGTTCGACATAATGCTCTACCTCTGATATCTACAAATTGATAAAGATTTGCCCTTCGGGCTAGGTCTTTAAGTCTAAACGACTTGAGGGGAATGCGATAATAAAGATACCTAGAGCACCAGCTTTAGGCACTAATTCACTACGGATCGTGCGGCTCGTTCCTGCCGCTGAAGGAGTATCACAATGGCATCAGTAACATTCAGTAAGGCCACCAGGCTTTACCCGGGCGGTACCCGCCCAGCAGTAAACGCAATCGACCTGCTAGTAAAAGACGGGGAATTCCTTGTTTTGGTAGGTCCTTCAGGTTGTGGAAAGACCACAACCCTACGTATGCTTGCCGGCCTCGAAGAGGTCAACGAAGGCAACATTCTTATTGGAGACCGCGACGTCACCCAGGTTCCACCTAAGGACCGCGACATCGCTATGGTTTTCCAGAACTACGCTCTTTACCCACACATGACCGTGTCGGAGAACATGGGCTTTGCTCTAAAGATTGCTGGAGTCAAGAAGGAAGAGCGTGCAGCTCGCGTTCTTGAAGCAGCAAAGCTTCTAGATCTAGAGCCATACCTAGACCGTAAGCCAAAGGCTCTTTCTGGTGGTCAGCGTCAGCGTGTAGCCATGGGTCGTGCGATTGTTCGTAAGCCTAAGGTGTTCCTAATGGACGAGCCGCTATCTAACCTAGATGCCAAGCTTCGTGTTCAGACCAGAACTCAGATCGCATCTCTCCAGAGAAGACTTGGTGTCACAACTGTTTACGTAACTCACGACCAGGTTGAAGCGATGACCATGGGTGACCGCGTTGCAGTAATGAAGGATGGAGTTCTTCAGCAGGTTGACACTCCTCGTGCACTTTACGAACGTCCAGCAAACGTATTCGTTGCTGGCTTCATTGGTTCACCTGCAATGAACCTTCTAGAACTAAAGATCGTCGCTGGCGGTGTTCAGTTCGGAACTGGTTCAATCAAGGTTGATTCAGCTGTTCTAGGCAAGACCAAGGCTAAGACCGTAACTGTTGGTCTACGTCCAGAAGACTTAGTGCTAACCACCAAGGGCAACGGTATTGCTGTTGAGATCCAGGTTATTGAAGAACTAGGTGCAGATGCATTCCTTTACGGAAACACCACCATCGAAGGTAAGAAGATTGACATCATCGCTCGCGTTGATGCCAAGAAGCACCCAATGGCTGGCGAGACTGTTCACCTAATCCCACAGGGTGGAATCACTCACCTGTTCGATGTCAACTCAGGACTACGTCTAAACAACGACGTTGCAGCTAAGGCTGTAGCGGCTAAGGCACCTGCTGCAAAGAAGCCTGCTGCAAAGCCTGCAGTAAAGAAGGCGGCTCCAAAGAAGCCTGCTAAGTAACTCTTAGTTAAAGTAATTCGGCCCAGGCAATTTGTCTGGGCCGAATTACTTTTTAACTTCTTATTTGAGTCTTGCTTTTGCAACTTCGTATAGCGCAACGGATGCAGCAATACCTGCGTTGAGCGATTCTGTTTCTTTAGCGATAGGAATTGAGAGGATCGCATCACAGTTCTCTTGAACTAGACGAGATAGACCCTTACCTTCGCTTCCAATAACTAGAAGCAGTGGTTCGTTTCCAAGCTTGAAGGTTGGCAGACTCATGTCTCCGCCGCCATCAAGACCGACCACGAAAAGCCCACGCTTCTGGAACTCTTTGATGGTTGCGTTTAGGTTTGCGGCAAGCGCAACTGGGATTCTTGAAGCAGCACCAGCTGATGTCTTCCAAGCGGATGCAGTCACACCAACAGAACGTCGCTGAGGAACAATTACTCCTTGACCTCCGAACGCTGCAACTGAGCGAATGATTGCACCAAGGTTTCTAGGATCTGTAATTCCATCGAGAGCTACAAGTAGTGGCTTCTGGCCACGGCTAAGAATCTTATCTAGCAGTTCGCTTGGGTGCTGATAATTATAAGGAGGGACTTGAAGAGCAACACCTTGGTGGACTGCATCGTTACCAGTCATGCGATCAATCTCAGGTCTTGTAACTTCACCAACTGAGATACCTCTTGCGTTAGCAAGTGAGATTGCTTCCTTAACTCGGTCATCCATCTCGATTCGAGCTGCAATGAATAGAGCAGTTGCAGGAACCTTTGACCTCAGAGCTTCAAGGACCGAGTTACGACCGGATAGCACTTCGCTTGCATCTGCTGCTTTTTGAACTCTGCGGCCAGTTCTGGCAGCACCTCCAGCGTTACCTGCTGTTCTAGTGCCAGGTGCTAGGAATTCACCCTTCTTAGTTGTCGGTGCACTACCAGGTTTTGCCTTAGCAACCCTAGGGTTCTGCGAGGCTTTGCGTTCTCTGAGAGCCTTTGCCTTGGCAGCTGGGTGATACTTTCTGTCCTCAGCCTTTGGGGTTGGGCCACGACCTTCTAGAGCCTGACGACCTTTACCTCCGGTGCCAACCTTAGGCGCTCCTTTAGAGCCGCCCTTCTTAACACGTGCCGCGCCTGGGCGGCCTGGTTTCTTAGCCATTGATGCTCCATATCGTTTGGTTTGGTAAATCTTCTAGGGTTACCCCAAGTTTGGTTAGTTCATCACGAATCTGATCTGCTCTAGAGAAATCTTTGTTTGCTTTTGCTTCTGCGCGAAGAGTAATCAATTCCTCAATCTTTTGAGTCAGCGCTGGATCAATCTCTTTAGCTTCTTCAAGCATTAAGCCTAAGACCTCAACCATTTGAACAACCTGAGAAAGACAGGTTGTCACTGTATTAATGTCATTGGCATCTAGAGCGGTATTACCTGCTCTGACAGTTTCGTGAATCACAGCAATAGCTCCTGGGACATTGAGATCAGAGTTCATCGCTGATACAAAGTTATCTGGAAGTGGAACATTGGTGCTGTCTGTTTGGAGTCTTGCACGCTTAATGAAACCTGATATTCGATCCAGTGCTGCTTGAGCATCACTTAGCGAAGTTGGTGTGTAATCAAGATTGCTTCGATACTGGGAACTTGATAGCCAATATCTAATTGCAGCCCAACTGCCCGCTTCAAGTAGTTGCTCAACTGAAACTCCATTGCCCAAACTCTTAGACATCTTCTGCCCTTGAATTGTGACTAGCGCATTGTGTAACCAGAAGTTTGCAAAGGCATCTCCATTTGCTCTTGATTGAGCTAATTCATTCTCGTGATGTGGGAATCTAAGATCTAGCCCACCGCCGTGTATATCAAATGACTCCCCTAAGAAATGTTTAGCCATTGCAGAGCATTCGATATGCCAACCAGGTCTAGCTTTACCCCAAGGAGTATTCCATGAGGCAGATTCTGGTTCACCTTCTTTGTGCGCTTTGAAGAGAGCAAAGTCATGAACATTTCTCTTACCGAAGGTGTTCTCTGACTCACCTTCCATGTTCTCTAACTTCTGGTTGGTTAGTTCTCCGTATTGAGACCAAGATGCAGTGTCAAAGAAAACATTCGCGCTGCCATCATCTGCTTGATAAGCATGACCTTTAGCAATGAGAGATTCAACTAGAGAAATCATGTCCGCTATGTGCTGCGTGGCATGAGGAGTGTGAGTTGGATCTGCAATACCCAGTGAACGAGATGCCTCATTAAAGGTCTGCTCCACCTCACCAGCAAACTCAATCCAGTCTCGATTAGCGGCTGCAGCATTAACTAGAACCTTGTCATCGATATCTGTGACGTTTCTCACCAAAGTGACTTTTAGGCCATTGGCTTCTAGCCACCTTCTCAAGAGGTCATACACCAGTGCGCTTCTTAGATGCCCTAGATGCGGAGCTGACTGAACGGTTGGTCCACAAACATACATACTGACCTTGCCAGATGCTTTAGGAACAAACTCTCTAACGCTCTGAGTCTTCGAATCAAATAGTTCTAAGGCCATTTCTAGAGCCTACCTTTGGACTTTTGGATCAACGCTGTTGCTACCGCTGCAACACCTTCACTTGAACCTAAGAAGCCAAGGCCATCGGTTGTTGTTGCACCTACGGTTACCGGCGCACCTACTAGAACAGTTAGTGCAGCTTGCACTTCATCTCTTCTTGGAGAAAGCTTTGGCTTATTGCCAATAAGTTGAACACTGACGTTAACTACTTCCCAGCCGTTTTTGCGAACTAGTTCAAGTGCACCATTGATAAACACTGAACCGTTAGCACCTGAATACTCAGGTCTATCAACCCCAAAGTTAGAGCCGATATCTCCCAAGCCTGCGGCAGACAGCAGTGCATCAACAATTGCATGTGCAATTGAGTCACCATCACTGTGGCCTTCGAGACCCATCTCCCCTGGCCAGAGAATAGTTCCGAGGTAAAGAGGAGTTGGGGTAGATGCAAAACGATGAACATCAGTTCCAATACCTGATCTAAATTCACTAGTACCGTTGAGTAGCATTTCTGCGTATTCAAGATCTGCTGGAACAGTGATTTTGAAAGCCTTGGTATCGCCCTGAACTGATCTGATTACAGCTCCGGTGGATTGCATCAAACTTGCATCATCAGTGAAATCTTCAGTAGCAGTTTCGTAAGCTGATTTGAGCTCTGCAAACCTAAAGCCCTGAGGCGTTTGAGCAATTCGTAAAGTGTCTCTATCGATTGTTCCTAGAACAACATCTTTCTCAACCTGCTTGATGGTGTCTGCGACTGGAAGCACTGGCACAACACCAAACCCTGATTCACCAACTGCGCTAGCAACACGATTAAATACTTCTGCAGGTGTGAAGCAGCGAGCTGCATCGTGAACTAGAACAATGTCGATATCAGTTTTCACTTCAGCTAGAGCATTAGCGATTGAACCCTGCCTGGAATGACCACCAGGAGTAAAGGAAAGGTCTACTCGATTCCCGACAAACTCAGTTGCAATAGCACTGAACTCAGGAACTCGATCTTCGTGAGAAGCAACAACTATCTGAGATAAGTCATTTACCTCAAGGATGTTCTTCAAAGCATGTTCAAGGAGTGAGAAGTTCCCTACCTTTACTAAAGCTTTTGGGATACCTGCGCCAAGTCTCGCCCCATCACCAGCGGCAACAAGAATGACAGCAATTTTGCTCATCAGTGCCTCCTAGTTAGGCGAAATGGTTTGCTTTAGGCGATGCCTTTAGCTAGCACCTTGAGAATATGAGCCTCGGCACCAGCGTCATCGACCTTTAGGGCTAGAGCCAGCTCTGAGACCAAGATCTGCATGGCCTTAGCTAGCATGCGCTTCTCACCGGCTGAAAGTCCGCGGTCCTGCTGTCTGCGCCAAAGGTCTCGAACAATTTCAGAAACCTTCATAACATCGCCAGAGGCAAGCTTTTCTTGGTTGGCTTTGAATCGTCTAGACCAGTTGGTTGGTTCTTCGATGAATTCTTCCTTCAGGGTCTTCTCGACCTTGCGGACACCTTTGGCGTCAATCACATCTCTAACGCCAACTTCGGACTCTGCTGTGTCAGCTGGGACCCAAATAATAAGGTTTCCCTGCTCAACTCGAAGCTTTAGATACAGTTTCTTTTCTCCACGGAACTCTTTTTTAGCAACCTCTAGAATTTCGGCTGCTCCGTGGTGTGGGTAGACAACAGTCAGACCCTTTTTGAATTCCATTATTGGTATTCCCTTCGCAAACCCTAAGTTTACCACAGGCCCCTCCATTAGAGCCGATAGAATTGGCTTGCAATCATCAGGAGGAAAAGTGCATATTCGTCGCACAATCATCGCATCAGCCATCGCCATCGCAACAGTTCTAGGCACATCAGCTTGTAATCTCACAAGTCCAGTGGCATCTCTTGATTACTACGCTCCAAGTGAAGGTGCTCAGGCTGATCTAGGCCGCCTAAAGGCTAGAAACCTAATGTATTTCGTGGTTGATAAGGACCACTACGGTCTAGTTGGTTCATTCGTGAATTCATCCCCCGAAGAAGTTGCTTTTGCTCTTTCTTTTGAGACCAACTCAGGTAAAGACACCTACCGTGAATACACTCTGCCTGCTAACTCAGTAAAGAGCTTCGGATTCCAGAATCAACCAGTACTAAAGGTTGATTTGAAGGTTGAATCTGCAATCAGTGCAGAAGAACTGGCGAAAGACCCTAGTCTCTTGGCTGGTAGCTCGGTCGCAGTATTCCTATACACCAACACCGACCAGATTCAGATTAATGTGCCGGTAATGGGTGAAGATTTCCCTGGCTATGAAGATCTAGTAGCCAGAATCTCCGCTAACTAAACTTCGTATTTGTAACCAAGTCCACGAACGGTTAGTAAGTGGGCAGGTCTAGCTGGATCCTCTTCAATCTTTGAACGCAAGCGCTTGATGTGAACATCTAGAGTCTTGGTGTCACCGAAATAATTTGAACCCCAAACACGGTCAATAATCTGACCGCGAGTAAGCACTCTGTTTCTGTTCTCTAGAAGGAGCTCTAGAAGTTCGAATTCTTTCAAAGGCATAGCAACTTTTTGTCCGTTGAAGTAAACAAGGTGTCTTTCGATATCCATCTTTACTGGACCAGCTTCAAGAATTCCATTCTCTGCAGCTCGAGGTCCACCGTTACGACGAAGCACTGCCTTCATGCGAGCTAGCAATTCAGTCTTTGAGTAAGGCTTAGTGACGTAGTCATCTGCACCAATCTCAAAACCAATTACCTTATCGATCTCAGTGTCTTTAGCAGTCAACATGATTACAGGAACATCTGAGGTTAGACGAATCTGCTTACACACTTCTTTACCACTTAGCTTTGGAAGCATTAGGTCTAGAAGAATTAGGTCAGCACCATGCTTCTCAAACTGGGTGATAGCTGCAGCGCCATCCTCAGCTTCAATGACTTCGTAGCCTTCTGACTCAAGTAAGAACATAAGAGTCTCCCTAAGACCCTGCTCATCCTCAACTAAAAGAATCTTGGTCATTGCTGTTCCTCTCCAGAACTTAAGTTGTGTTCAGTGTAAAGCGGGATACGAAGTGTGAAGGTTGACCCTAAACCAACTCTTGAAAAGACGTTGACTTCCCCTCCGTGGTTCATGGCAGCGTGCTTAACAATGCTCAAACCCAAACCAGTTCCACCGGTTTCTCTAGATCTTGATGGATCCACTCTGTAGAAACGCTCAAAGATGCGCTCTTGCTGATCTAGTGGAATACCTAAACCATTGTCAGTCACAGTTACTTCAGCGAAGTTATCGACCTCACGAAGACCAATACCTACCTGAGTATCTTCATTGCTATAGACGATTGCATTTTCAATTAGGTTCTTTAGAGCCATAGTCAATAGTTCTGAGTCACCAAGAACAACTAAACCTTCTGGCGCATTCACGGTCAACTTGATGTTCTTTGCATCAGCCTGGAACTGGTTCAAATCAACTGCTTCAGAGATAACAGTGCTCAACTCAACTGGTTCGACAGCAGCTGCTAGGTCTCCACCCTGGATTCTAGAAAGTTGAATGATCTCCTTAACTAGAGAACCAAGACGCTTGGATTCTCGCTGAAGGTTCTTAGCAAACTTCTTCACCTGCTCTGGATTATCCACAGCAATCTGCAGCGCTTCTGAAAGAAGCGAGATGGTGCTGATCGGAGTCTTGAGCTCGTGTGAGATGTTCTCAACGAAGTCTCTTCGGGTTTCTTCAAAGCGCCTAGCTTCAGTTCTATCTTCAACAACCAGAATGGTGTGATCATCGTCAAGAGAAGTTGCTCTAACTGAAAGTTCAACCTTTGCTGTTCTCTGGTTCCTAACGAAGCTGACATCTTCATTCAAAGTTTCTTTTGAAATTCTGGCTTTAGTCGCAAACTCTTTTAGTTCATCACTGGAGAGCTTTCCATATTCAATAAGCCCCATTTCTTGGGCTAGGACTGTGCTGCCAATGACATTGTCGAAGCGATCTAGAACAATACCGGCAACAGCTAAAACCTCAAGGAAAGCAATCGCGTCAGCCGGAGAGGTCTTGAGTGCGAGAGTGGTTGGCACCTGCTCCTCCTGCCCCTTGTCGCGTGTAAACATAAAAGTGACTAACCACGCTAGAGCTGCCCCTAGGCAAATGCCTAGAATCAAGGCTTGAATATTGTTCACATGGTTAAGACTATTTCATTCTCACAGAGCCTAGGATTAGAGCCAAAGGTATAGGGGCGCGCTATTGCCAGTGTTCACCTAGACTTCCCAATTGGTTAACTTCCACCTGAAAAGGTAGCCCAGAAGAAAGAGTGAAGCATGAACGAGATTTTTCGCAGCGATTTAGCTGAAGTCCAGGTAAGACTAGTTGACCTTTCAGAGGCAGTTACCGAGATCATGGAGAAGGCTTCGATGGCCTTCCTAAACTCAGACGTCCGTAAGGCTGATGAAGCGATCGCTCTAGCCGAAATCAACGAAGAGAAGGCTCTCGCCATCGATGAGTTGGCTATCCGCATCCTTGGAAGACAGTCTCCAGTTGCTAGAGACCTTAGAGTCCTAGTCTCAGCTCTTCGTATTAGTGCGTCCCTTGAGCGCATGGGCGCTCTAGCTGGACACATCGCTACCATCGCTAGATTCCGTCACCCAGAATCAGCTGTTCCAGAGTCACTTCGCAAGACCTTTAGCGAAATGGGTGCCTTGGATTGCGCTCTATCTAGAAAACTAACCCAGCTTCTTAGAAACCCAGATGTTGATCTAGCCAAGACCATTCAGGGTGAGGATGCACGAGTTGATGAACTGCACCGATCAGTATTCGATATTGTTCTGAGTTCGACCTGGCAGGAGAACCCGATGTATACAGTCGATGTGACTCTAGCGAGCCGTTACCACGAAAGATTTGCAGATCACGTGGTAGACATATCAGCCAAGGTTGCTTATCTAACTACCGGTGACTGGTCAGAAGCTTAATTCTTTACTTCTTACCCTGGTTAGCAACAGCTGCAGCACCCGCGGCAGCAGCATCAGGATCTAAATACTCTCCACCAGCGACTAGAGGTTTGAAGTTAGCGTCTAGTCTGTAAACAAGTGGGATACCAGTTGGAATATTCAGTTCAGCAATCTCATCATCGCTAACACCATCAAGGTGCTTTACCAGTGCTCTAAGTGAATTACCGTGAGCAGTTACCAAAACAGTCTTACCTGCAACCAAGTCCTGGCTAATCTCGTTTTCCCATAGCGGCATCATACGTATAAGAACATCCTTTAGACATTCAGTCTTAGGAAGAGCAGCACCTAGGTCTGCATATCTCTCATCGTGTGCCTGAGAGTATTTGTCATTGTCATCAATTGGCGGTGGTGGAACATCAAAAGATCTACGCCAGATTTGGAATTGCTCAGGACCATATTCAGCAAGTGTCTGAGCTTTATCCTTACCCTGCAAAGCACCGTAGTGACGCTCGTTCAGTCTCCAGTCACGCTTAACATCAATCCATGAACGCTCAGCAGCGTTTAGGGCAATGTGAGCGGTGTTGATGGCACGCTTCAATCTTGATGTGTATAGCAGGTCTGGCTTTAGTCCAGATTCAGCTAGTAGTTCACCAGCTCGCTTGGCCTCTTGGCGACCTAGGTCACTCAGGTCAACATCCACCCAACCGGTGAAGAGGTTCTCCTGGTTCCAAACCGAGTTGCCGTGACGTAAAAGAATGAGAGTGTATTCAGACATAGGACAAGTTTAGCCAGTAGGTTTGGTTAGCCTTGTTAGGTGCAGAGTAAGAAGCCAATTGGAACCATCACGCGTGGAACTACTAACCCCAATCGACTCAGAAGAGTTGATAGATATATATCTTCACAGCCAGCTCTTCGAATGACTACTGATCCGATAGTTGTTGACCTTGGCTTTGGAGCAACTCCCACAACTCCCATTGAGATGCTAGAAAGATTGAGCACAATACAGCCCAATGTTCTTGTCGTGGGTATCGAGATAGATAGGGAACGAGTTGACCGTGCATTGCCTTTCCAAAGCAGTTCACTGCTATTTGGTTTAGGAGGATTTGAGGTTCCCCTGCCCGCTCCGCTAAAGCCAAAGGATCAGGTAACAGCAATTAGGGCAATGAATGTCTTGAGACAGTATGAAGAGTCTGAGGTCAAAGCTGCATGGGACTTGATGTGTTCAAGGCTTTCTCCGAATGGTTTCATTGTCGAAGGCACCTGTGATGAAATTGGTCGCATTGCATCTTGGGTAACGCTTGATTCTTTAGGCCCTAAGTTATTCACCATTTCACTACAACTTAGAGGTTTAACTAAGCCTTCGAAGGTTGCCGAAAGATTACCCAAAGCACTGATTCATCACAACGTTGAAGGTGAACCAATCCATCGGCTCTTGGAGGATTTGGATGTTGCCTGGGCAACACATGCACCGCTTGGGATATTCTCGCCAGCTCAACGCTTTGTTGCTTGTGTGAAAGATCTAAGAGCTAAAGGCTGGCCTATCAATTTAGAACCTAAGCGCTGGCGTTTAGGTGAACTGACCCTGAGCTGGGAAAGTGTTGCGCCTCTAAACCTCAGGTAGTTCTGCTCTGGCTTCGTCCTCAGACATACCTGTTGCGCAGAGAAGATCAACAACTAATGGTCTAAGTAATAGCAGGACGCTAGCTTCTCTAATCTGATCGGCGATACCGAACCGCTTTGGGTCTAGTTGTCTAACAATCTCAACCAGTTCTAGTTGAGCATGTTCTAAAGCTTCAGGGTCAATTAAACCTTCACGCATCAGAGAAACTGCGCTGTGTAGCTGGTCGCAGAGATCGGCTAGATACGCTCTAGCGATTCCATCTTTAAGCAAGAAGTCAACTCTTCGAATAACAACTCTTAGGTTTCTAGTTGCCAGATCCATGCCTCGCATCAATCTAACTTGGCCTTTTAGTTCATCTCTATATTTATTCAAGAATGGACTGATTCGGCTAATTGCAACTGCGCTATCTAGTGACATCTTCCAGTTATCAATCAGTGGTTGTGATCTTCTAACTTTCTTCAGTGCAGCATCCGCTACCTGGATGTTCACATCTCGAAGAGCAAGCCTTAGGGAATCTAGAGACTCAATAAAGAAGTCAAATAGTTTGTTGGCATCTGTCCTAGCTAAGCCTCTAGGGTCTCTAGGAATTAGTGCGGTGACAACAATTGCTAACAATCCACCGATAAGACCATCTATGGTTCTAACAAATACTCCACCTGCAGGAGCTGGAAGAACTTGCACCAACATGGCTTGAATCCCAGCGGTTAGAGCAAATGCGGAACTACCTGAAATAAATCTTGCTGCCAGTAAGACAACTAGTAGCACTAAAGCGATTTGAACTATGCCAGTTCCAAAAAATGCAAGAGCAATATCGCTAATGGCAATTCCAACAACCATTCCTATGGCTGTCTGAACTATTCTTCTTGGTCTAGCATCTCTTGAGAATCCAAGCGAGGTAATACAAACAGTTAGGGCAAGAATTGGCGTCGCATGCTCTAAACCGTAGTGAGCTATCGAGTATGCAAGTAATGCACCGATGGTGATTTGTAATGCTGGAGCAATAGATTCAATAACCCTTCGAGTTGATTCTCGAAGGCTCCAGTGCAGAGGATTCTTCAACTTAGTCTTTGCCACGTTTAGCCCTAAACTCCCCTAAATCAATAACGGCACCAGCAGATGCAGGAACAATAACCTCTTGATGAGCGCTTAGCTTTTCACCGCTAGCAGCACAGCTAACAGTCAATACTTCATCAACTGCAGTGTTGCGCTTGATTACAGCGAGAGCAATTGGCCCCATCTCGTAGTGCTGACCAACGGTCGTGATTTTGCCGATTACTACATCGCCTAGGTAAACCTCATCACCTAGATCAGGGAGTGCATGACCTGAACCATCTAGGTGCAGAAAGACCAACCTTCTAGGTGGATGACCTAGATTATGAACCTTGGCAACAGCTTCTTGTCCTCGGTAACAACCTTTATTCAAATGAACAGCTGTTGCCAACCAATCAAACTCGTGTGGCAGCGCCTTCTCATCAATCTCATTAGGTCCTGCTGGGCGGTGAGCTTCAACTCTAAGAGCATCTAAAGCCATGGTGCCGGCTTTGGAGAAGGTGTTCCAAAGAGAGACAACTTCATCAACTGGGACAAGGTTCTCTCGGTATTTCCAGTTACTCTCAGGCTTAGTGCCGTAACGGTATCCACCACTTGTTGTTTCAGGCCAAGGATCCGACCAGCTGTGTATTGCATTAGGAATAGAGGTATCCCAACTTGCTAACACCTTGAATTGGTCTGTCATATCTTCGATTACTACCTTGGCCCTAAATACCATGCGAGATAACTGAGTAAGTAGTTGATCGAAGCCAAAAGTATATGTAATCAACCAAGTTGATTCACCATCGTCAACAAGGTGAAAGTCTCTAACAATATGTCCCTGCGGGTCTAACCAAAGTGCTTCAACTGAAGTTCCTGGAGTTAGGTCATCTAGTTTCTGTGAGAAGAGATCATTCAACCAAGTTAATCGATCAACGCCTGAGATTTTTAGAATTGATTTCTCAAGTTCAATCAAACTCTTTCCGGCTAGAAACTCTCTTTGCTCAACTAGCGGATTAGAAAAACTCTGTGTCATTAGGCAATTCGTTCTAGTTCAACTGAAACTAATGGAACTAACGGCTCTCTAACACTCGAGGCGACTTCCATAACCCACAGGAGCTTGTTCACACCTTCTTGAGTTAATGTTCCATACATGCGCTCGGCATAGCCCCAGGCTTTACCAGCTTCAACCAGGTGGCCTGGCATGTGAGATCCAGGTACGGTTCGGACATCTATTCGACCCGCTTTTACTTGACCTGAGTAAAACTCATAAGCCCCACTTGGGTGAATGATTGAAGCTTCGATATCGAAGCCTCCTCTTTCATTACGAAGCTTTTCTAAATCCTCTGCAGTTTTGATAGTTGGCTCACCACTGCCTGGTAGCAGTGTTGGTCCATGATCTGCACTTTCAGCATTTCTAACTAAACGCCAGAATCCAAGTTCTGCTGGTAATTCAATATCTTCTGAACCATCGGTTGCAAGACCTAGCAATCTAGATGTTGCGTGATATGTGAGGTAGTTACCTTCGCCAACAGAGAAAGTTAGTTGCTGCTGGAACTTCTGTTCGGAAGGTTCTTCTGCATTCACAAACTTGCTGGAAACGACTCCAACTCCCGACCATGTTCCAACAAGGAAGGCGAGTGGGTTCAGTTCGACTGGAAGCCCCTCAGGTAAGGTGAACAACTAGCGCTGACCCTTAAAGAGCTTGTATAGAACGAGGATGCTAACGGCACCGATGGCAAGACCTGCTAGAACAAGCAGACCTAAGAAGAAAATATCTAGAGGCATATCTCAAGTTTATGGGGTGAGCAATATATACAGACCGGCAACAGCCAAAATGGCATAAGCACCACCTGCGGTCAGGATCAATCTGGCGACAATGCCTTCGGCGTGACTGGTCAGCAGGTTGACTAACGAAACTAAGGCAATTGCTCCGGCAGCTAGGACACCAAAGGCCTTGATGGCGTCATTCTTATCAAAAATGGAGATGGCAAGTACTGCCCCAACGCCCACCAGCGCCCAGACCAAAGCTGAATAAAGCCAGTCTTTCTTCACAAAACCCATCATGCCCTATGGCAGGTAGGATTTAAGAACTAAACAGGAGGCAAATTGGCGCATTTGCTAGTCATCTCGGAGCAGGCAGATAGTTCAATCCTGCCTTCGCTTGCCCTGTTGAGCCATAAGGTCCGCCATATCAGCGCAGAGCCTGCCTCACTAATGAATGCACCGGTTGCCGACCTAATCCTTCTCGATGCTCGTAAAGACCTGGTTGCCGCTAAATCTCTAGCTACGCTCCTTAAAACCACAGGTCTATCTAGCCCAATGTTTCTAGTTCTTAGCGAAGGTGGCTTAGCCGCTATCTCCAGTGAATGGGGTGCGGATGACTTCCTATTGGATTCTGCAGGGCCAGCTGAGATTGATGCCCGAATCCGCCTAGCCCTGACTAAGACCACTAAATCCACTGCGAGTACCCAGATTCAAGCAGCCGGCATCACAATTGACGAGGTTTCTTACTCAGCAAAGATCCACGGTCAACCGATGGACCTTACCTTTAAAGAGTTTGAACTACTGAAGTTCCTGGTTCAGCAGCCAGGGCGAGTATTCACTAGAGACCAGCTACTCAGTGAAGTCTGGGGTTACGACTACTTTGGTGGTACTAGAACTGTTGACGTTCACATCCGAAGACTAAGAGCCAAACTAGGTGACCTAGAGAGCTTGATCGGAACTGTTAGAAACGTTGGCTACAGATTCAACTCTGTACCAGAATCAGATTCAGTGCAGGGCAGTTACTAACTGTTCACCATTTGGCAAACAACAACTGCAAGGATATAGAACATGTCTGAAGAGACCATGGGAATCACACTGCCCCCAACTGGGCACGACCTACCCGTTGATCGTTTCTTTGATCGAGAGCTTTCATGGCTTTCATTCAACGAAAGAGTTCTAGAACTTGCAGAAGATGAATCACTTCCTCTTCTAGAACGAGTGAACTTCTTGGCGATTTTTGCATCTAACCTAGATGAATTCTTCATGGTTAGAGTAGCAGGTCTAAAGCGCAGAATTGCAACTGGTCTAGCAGTAACCTCAACTTCAGGTTTAGAACCACAGGAAGTACTAACTCAGATCAGTAAGTCTGCTCACAAACTTCAGCAACGTCACAGCCAGTTGTTTATTAAAACTATTGAGCCAGCTTTAGAAGCTGCACGAATCAACATAACTCGTTGGGCAAACCTCGATGAAGCAGAGAAGAGTTCTCTTTCTGATTACTACTCTTCTCAGATATTCCCAGTACTTACCCCACTTGCAGTTGATCCTGCTCACCCATTCCCATACATCTCAGGTCTTTCCCTAAACATCGCTGTGATGGTTAAACATCCAGAGAATGAAGACAAACTCTTTGCTCGTATTAAGGTGCCACCAACACTTCCTCGATTCGTTAGAGTGCCAGGGGCTAGTTCTGGAGTGAAGTTTGTAACTCTAGAAGAAATCATCGGTGAGCACTTAGGTTCACTGTTTGAAGGTATGGAAGTACTGCAGCACCATACCTTCCGTGTTACCCGTAACGAAGATCTAGATGTTGACGAAGATGAAGCAGAGAACCTTCTAAAGGCTCTTGAAGAAGAACTTAAGCGAAGAAGATTCGGCCCTGCTGTTCGACTAGAGGTTTCCAGCACCATCGACCCTGAAGTCCTAGAACTTCTAAAGGAAGAACTGGATATTGAATCTGAAGATGTTTACTCACTGGAAGGTCCACTAGACCTGACTGGCTTGAGTGACATTGCTTTCATGAAGCGACCTGAGCTGCACTACCCACCTCACCAAATCATCACTAACCGTCAACTGCAGGTAGCCAATGATGAGGGTAGAAGTATTTTCAGCGCTATGCGTCAGCGTGATGTTCTGCTGCACCACCCGTACGAGTCTTTCTCAACCAGCGTCCAAGCCTTTATTGAGCAGGCCGCTACAGACCCTAAGGTCTTTGCTATCAAGCAGACCTTGTATCGAACCAGCGGTGACTCACCAATTATTGATGCGCTGATTAGCGCTGCCCGTGCAGGTAAGCAGGTTCTTGTTCTAGTGGAGATCAAGGCTCGCTTCGATGAGGAGAACAACATTGGTTGGGCTAGAAAACTTGAGCAAGCCGGTGTCCACGTTGTCTACGGAATTGTTGGGCTAAAAACTCACTGTAAGTTGGCTCTGGTTATCCGCCAAGAAGAGGGCAGACTAAAGCGCTATTGCCACATCGGAACAGGTAACTACAACCCGAAGACTGCAAGGTTCTACGAAGACTATGGTCTGCTAACCAGCCGCGACGAAGTTGGTGAAGATGTTGCGAAGCTTTTCAACCGCTTATCTGCTTACGCTGAAGATTTATCCTTCAAGGATCTACTGGTGTCTCCTGTTGGAGTTAGACAGGGTCTAACCCAACTGATTGAAGCAGAAGCAGCTAACGCGATTGCAGGTAAGTCCTCCGGCATCCAAATTAAGTTGAACTCCCTAGTCGATGAACAGATCATTGATTCGCTTTATCGTGCATCTCAAGCAGGTGTTCCAATTGAGATATTGGTTAGAGGTATGTGTGCACTTCGTCCTGGAGTTCCAGGTCTAAGCGAAACCATCAAGGTTCGTTCTGTCCTAGGTAGATACCTAGAGCACTCTCGAGTCTTCCGTTTCGATAATGCAGGAGAGGCAATTGTCTACATTGGTTCAGCTGACATGATGCACAGAAACCTAGACAGAAGAGTTGAAACTCTTGTACGACTCAGACAAGCAGATCATCTGGCTGAGATGAAGAACCTATTTGCTCTTGGTATGTCAGACACTTCACACTCTTGGCATCTGTCACCTGAGGGTGGATGGTTGAAGAATGGTGGAAAGCCTGCAACACATGACCACATAGATGTTCAAGATCAAATCATGAAGAATGTTCTAGCGAAAAGAAGCGGAAACTTTTAATGATTGTTGTTGCAGCAGGCGCAATTCTTTGGCGTCGAGAAAGTGGCGTGCTAAAGGTATTGCTTATTCATCGAGATCGATACGACGACTGGAGCTGGCCTAAAGGAAAGCTCGACAAGGGCGAATCAATTAGTGAAGCTGCAGTTCGAGAGATTAGAGAAGAGACAGGACTCAAGGTTTGCCTTGGTGTGAAACTTCAGGAAATCGAATACAAGCTGGATAACGGTCAACGCAAAGTTGTGCACTACTGGGCGGCTGAAGTTACTGACAGAGCACTAGCTCAGCAAAACTTTGTCCCAGATGAAGAAGTTGGTTCTCTAGAATGGTTCACTGTCTCGGAGGCTAAAAAGAAACTCACATACAAACACGATGTCGACCCACTCAAGGCACTTCAAGTACTGGATGCTAACGACCACCTAGAAACCAAACCGCTGATTGTTCTAAGACATGCGAAGGCGACCCCTCGCGCTAATTGGAACAAAGGTGAAGCCACTAGACCGCTTCTTCCAATTGGAAGGGTGCAAGCTGCAGCACTGACCAACATTCTGGCTGCCTATGGGCCTAAGACAGTGCTAACCAGTCGCTGGAAGAGGTGCATAGAGACGGTTTCTCCGTTCATAGAACACAACAGCGTACGTTTAGTGAAGCGAACCCTTCTCAGTGAACGAGGCGAAAGGCTGAGCCCGAGAAGAGCTAGAAAGCTAGTTGAAAAGTTTGCTCGACGAAGAGGTGGCTTGGTGATCTGTAGCCACAGACCAGCCCTGCCAACGATCCTGAAAGCTATTGGGCGTTTTGCAGATGACGAGCAGAAAGAGTTGCTAAAACAGGCTCAAACCATGAAACCTGGCGAGCTGTATTTCATTCATTTAGCCAAGAGACCGGGTACCGGAGCTGCAATTGTTGGAATAGAGAGCCAAGTCCCGCTATTTGAGGATTAGTCTTTTCCAATGAACAATATTCTTCAAACTTGGTCCGATTGGGTTGATTCAAGAAACAAGATTTTCGCTAACCCATCTGGGTTCCTATCAATTACCAACCTGGTTTGGCTTACCGAAGAACCGCAAGAGATCACTGGTATCTCAGGTCTCTGGTGGGCAGTTGGTGACACCGTCCACGTCAAAGATTCAAATACCGGTGAGCATGCTTGGACTATTGAACCTAGATCTGAGATGACCTTTGCTTTTGATGGAATCAAAGTTGAGCTAGCCTCCCGCGCAGGGCAACTCGTTGTCCGTCCTAGAGATCCAAACTCCCCGATGCTAAAGAGCTTTGAGTCGGTTCTAACTTTTGACTACGACGAAAAATTCCGCGTTCATGCCCAACTAGAACGAGCTGATGTTCCTAGTGAAGTTGTTGTTGGTTCAGTAGTTGAAGGCATGACGCATGCCTATGTTTCCCCCGGTGCACTAACTTTTGAATTCGAGGGTAAGCAATACAAGCTAACTGCTTTTGATAAAGCAGGCACTGAAGATATCACTATCTATTTCAAAGATGCAACCAGTGGAAGCATCACTTACGGAACGGGACGATCTGTTACTGCTCATGCACAAGCAGACGGTTCCTATGTACTTGATTTCAACTTCGCTGGCAACTTCCCTTGCTCATACACTGACTTTGCTACCTGTCCAGTTGCTCCATTTGAGAACAAGTTAGATTTCCTTGTTACCGCTGGTGAAAAGAAGCCAATCTACCGAGTAACAGTAGATGGCATTAAGTCTCAGGTCGCCTAGATGCCAGACGAAGTAACGCAAGGTTTACCTTTAGCTCTAGGCAAAGATGGAAAACCAGCGCTCTGCTTAGTTACTGGTGCCACCGGCTATATCGGTGGACGACTAGTTAGAGAATTGCTTCAGCACGGCTACCGAGTTCGAGTATTAGCCCGACATGCTGAACGACTAACCAGTTACCCGTGGTTCTCCCAGGTCGAAATAGTTGAAGGTGACGCTAACGATAGATCAGCTATCGCTAAAGCAGTTGCAGATGTTGACGTTGCTTATTACCTCCTGCACGCACTTATGGTTGCCGATGACTTCGTTCAGTTAGAGAAGGACTGGGCAACAACCTTTGGGGAATGCGCCAAAGAAGCAGGCGTTAGCCGAATCATTTACCTAGGAGGAATGGCTGAAGAGAAAGCGCAACTCTCAGCGCACCTTTCCTCAAGAGCAGAAACAGGCGAAATTCTAAGAGCATCAGGTGTCCCAACAATTGAACTTCGAGCTGGAGTTGTAATTGGTTCAGGCTCTGCTTCTTTTGAAATGCTTCGCTATCTAACCGAACGTATCCCAGTAATGATTACGCCTAAGTGGGTGAATGTTCGCATTCAACCAATCGCTGTTAGAGATGTCTTGAGATATCTTGTCGGTGCCGCAGGTGTGAAGCAAGAACTCAACCGATACTTTGACATCGGTGGTCCAGAGGTTTTCACATACAAGGAAATGATGATTCAGTATGCAGAGGCAGCTGGCCTTCGCAAGCGCCACATCCTTCCGTTACCTGTTCTAACCCCAAGACTCTCAAGTGGCTGGGTTGGTCTTGTTACCCCTGTGCCAATTACCTTAGCTAGAAGACTTATCGACAGCCTAAGAAACGAAGTTGTTGCTAAAGATGAAAGCATCAAAGAGTTCATTCCAGATCCTCCCGGCGGACTGACTACCTT
>JBBAML010000008.1:0-1102 GCA_040402515.1 Rhodoluna sp. | reverse complement strand
ATTTTCAAGAAGAAGCCAAGGGGAATAGTTGCTGTTGGAGCAATACTTGCAACTGTTGGTTTAGGTTTCATAACCATCAAAGATGCATCCTTTGACTTCGGTCAGATCTGGACCATTCTCTGTGCGCTCGGTTTTGCAGCACACATCGTGGGTCTTGGTAGATGGTCACCGGGTAAAGATGTTTATGCCTTGACGGTAATTCAACTAGCTACCGTTGCTGTGATCTGTTGGCTTGGAGCAGCTCCAGATGGAATTCAAGCTCCTGCAGATGGTGAAGTCTGGTTTGCCATATTGTTCACAGCTGTATTTGCAACAGCCTTAGCTTTCTTCATCCAGACCTGGGCTCAATCCATTATGGATGCCTCAAGAGTTGCCATCATATTGACTATGGAAGTTGTCTTTGCAGCCCTCACCTCGGTAGCCGTTGGTCAAGAAGTTCTCTCACTTCAAGTGCTCTTCGGTGGTTCACTCATGCTTGCAGCGATGCTTCTCATTGAATGGCCTAGAAAAGACACAACTCCAGAAGAAGTAATCTACGAACCGATGGCACACTAATGATTCTCGCCATTGACTCAGGAACCACCGGGGTAACAGCAATCGCTGTCAACCACCAAGGTCAAATAGTTGCCAGAGGGTACCAAGAGTTTCCACAGCACTTCCCGCAACCTGGTTGGGTTGAACACGACCTTGAAGAAATTTGGTCTGCAGTTCAGTCATCCGTAAAGCAAGTAATTGATCTAGTAGGTAGTGACTTCAAAGCTTTAGGTATTACCAACCAAAGAGAAACCATTGGTCTCTGGAACAAAGAAACGCTTGCTTCTCCTAGAAACGCAATTGTCTGGCAAGACCGAAGAACAACAGGCATTCTAAAAGACTTAGAGAGTCACCCAACATACTCAAAAGTTCAAGCTCTAACAGGTCTTCCACTTGACCCATACTTCAGTGCAGCCAAGCTGCGCTGGATAGCCAAACATGAACCTGAAATCTGGAAAGAAGTCACTTCGGGAAATACTGTTGTCGGAACCATTGACTCATACGTAATTGCTAGAGCAACCAATGGAGCACACATAACCGATGCATCAAACGCATCTAGAACTCAGCT
>JBBAML010000007.1:2215-39052 GCA_040402515.1 Rhodoluna sp. | reverse complement strand
TCTACTCCTATACCCAGACCCGTTACTACCTAGGTGTTGAGGGCGGCAAGGTTGCTATTTACCAAGGCATCAAAGAGAGTTTCGCAGGATTTGGATTCTCACATCTAATTGAGAAGTCAGAACTTGATGTATTAACGCTTCCTGATTTCCAGCAGGATCTTTTGAACAGAAGCGTATCTGCTGATTCTCTAGCTGATGCAAAAGAGAAATTAGCTCAAATAGCTTCGAGTGTTGACAATGGCTAAAGCTAGTGTTCGGGTGATGCCGAGTAAGCGCAACATCGAATTGATTATGTTGCTCTTCACTTTCGGTATCTTCGCGTTTGCTTTAGCTCAAGTTCAACTAGCAACAATTCAAGTTCTCTCTGCAGAGGGTTGGTATTTCTGGGGGCTACCTGTTGCTCTTGCAACTGGGTTCCATATTCTTCTTCGCTATAAAGCAAGTGATGCTGATCCATTACTTCTTCCTATCGGTTTCTTTCTCAACAGCCTCGGTGTTGTGGTTATTTACCGATTGGATTTAGCAAAGTCTCTAACTGATGCAGACAGAACAGTTGGTTCAAGGCAAGTTGTTTGGATGATTGTTGCGATGTTACTAGCAGCACTTGTGCTCTGGGGTGTGAAGAATCACCTTTCCTTCCGCAAATACATATACATCTCAATGGCACTTGGTGTCCTATTACTATTGCTTCCGCTGCTACCTGTAATTGGTAAAACAGTTAATGGAGCTAAGCTCTGGGTCAATCTAGGCGTGCTCAGTTTCCAACCAGGAGAACTTGCAAAGATTGCACTAACTGTTTTCTTCGCTGGATACTTAGCTTCAAGAAGAGAATCTCTTGCTGTAGTTGGACGTAAGGTTCTCGGTGTTCGTATTCCACCAGCAAGAGAACTTGGTCCAATTGCATTCATTTGGTTAGCTTCGCTGGGTGTCCTAGTTCTGCAGCGTGACCTAGGAACATCGCTTCTATACTTCGGTCTATTTCTTGTGTTGATTTATGTTGCAACCGCTAGAGCTTTCTACGTATTCGTTGGTTTGATTATGTTCGCTAGCGGTGCGCTTGTCGCTTCGCGTTTTATGAGTTACGTAGGTGGTCGCTTAGATGGTTGGTTAGATCCACTCAATGAAGCTAACTACTCCGCTGTTGGTGGTTCATACCAATTAGTGCAGTCAATGTTTGGTTTAGCACACGGTGGATTATTCGGAACTGGTTTAGGTGGTGGACTACCTCAGATCGTTCCATTGGCTAACAGCGACTTCATCATTTCTGCAATTGGTGAAGAGTTGGGGTTAGTTGGAATCTTTGCTGTGTTGGCAATGTATATGTTGCTTGTCGCTAGAGCACTTCGTATTGCTAATGCTCACGCAGATGATTTCAGCAAACTACTTTCCGTTGGTTTAGGTTTTGTAATTGCACTTCAGGTCTTCATAGTTATCGGTGGAGTATTTAGAGTTGTTCCTCTGACTGGACTAACAACACCACTTCTTGCAGCTGGAGGTTCTTCTCTGGTCGCTAACTGGATCATCATTGCTCTACTGCTTCGCCTATCTGACACCCTTCCTAAGGCTGGGACGGTGGCGCAATGACCCCTGAGATTAGAAGAGTTGCCAACGTCATCCTCTTGATGTTCCTATCCCTCTTTATTGCAGCTAGCGCTATGCAGGTTTTTAATGCTGATGCGCTAAATAATGACTCAAGAAACCAGAGACCGGTCTTTGATGGTTATAAGACCCAGCGTGGGTCCATCCTGGTTGATAACAAACCAATCGCTGAGTCCCTTCCTTCCAGCGATGCCTACCATTTCCTCCGCAAGTATTCAGGTAACCAATACAGCGCCATCACTGGCTTCTATTCCCTATATCAAGGTAGAACTGGACTTGAGAACTACCTGGATAGTTCGCTCAGAGGGGATAACTCGGGGCAGTTCTTCGAACAGCTAAATGCGCTGTTTTCAGGTAACCCGGTTACTGGAGCATCTGTTGAATTGAGCATTGATGAAAACGTTCAGAAGGTCGCTTGGGATGCTCTAGGGGATAACAAGGGTGCGGTTATCGCCATGGATCCAACCACTGGCAGAATCATTGCTTTGGTTTCTAAACCAGGCTTTGATGCCAACCTGCTCTCTACTCACAACACCGGTGATGCATCAGCGAATTACAAAAAACTACTAACCAGAAATGATGCCCCGCTAATCAATAGAGCTATCGGTGGAGATCTATACGCACCGGGTTCAGTGTTCAAACTTGTGGTTGCATCTGCTGCCATTGAGTCAGGTAAATACACTGCCCAGAGCAAACTACCTAACCCTCGTCAATACACGCTGCCGGGCACCAAAACAACAATTACTAATTCAGGTGAAAGTCGATGCGGTGGAGCTAAAGAAGTTTCTATTGCAACAGCACTAAAACTCTCTTGCAATATTCCTTTTGCTGAACTTGGTATTGCACTGGGTCAAGATGCAATAGCAGCACAGGCAAAGAAGTTTGGTTTTGGTGAAACAGTTGCAATTCCAATGAAATCAACTGCAAGTGTTTATCCAGAAGGAATGGATGCAGCACAAACTGGTCTATCTTCATTTGGGCAATTCGATGTTCGAGTATCACCACTGCAGATGTTGATGGTCACCTCTGCAATCGCAAATGGGGGAATAGAAATGCAACCGTATCTAGTCGATCAGATCTTCACATCTAACCTCACTCTCCTCCAGGAAACTAAACCAACTGAGATAAGAAGATCGATTAGTACCAGCACTGCTGAGGCGTTGAAGAACATGATGGTAATGGCAGTGTCATCAGGTGTTAGCTCTAATGCTTCTATTCCTGGAGTTGTGGTAGCCGGTAAGACTGGAACAGCAGAGAATGGTGTTGGTGAACCATATACCCTTTGGTTTACCGGTTTCGCTCCAGCAAAGAATCCTAAGGTTGCTATTGCTGTTGTAGTTGAGAACGGTGGGGGTTATGGTCAAAGTGGTAGAGGTAACAGCGTTGCTGCGCCTATCGCTAAGAAGGTTATGCAGGCGGTGTTGAACAAATGAAACCTGAAGAAGGAAAACTCTACGGAGACAGATACCGATTAGTAAAACGAATTGCTACCGGTGGTATGGGTGAAGTTTGGCAAGCTCAAGACGAAGTGATTCTTCGTCAAGTTGCAATCAAGATTCTGAAACAGCAATATATGGGTGATCCTGATTTTGTTGAAAGATTTAGAACCGAAGCAAAGCACGCAGCAATGATCAACCACGATGGTATTGCTAACGTCTATGACTACGGTGAAGATGACGGCTCTGCATATCTGGTAATGGAATTAGTTCCAGGTGAATCACTTTCTTCGATTCTGGAAAGAGAAAAGACTCTTCCCGAACAACAGGTAATTTCAATAATTGCTCAGACCGCTCTTGCTCTTGATGCTGCTCACCGTGAAGGTCTTGTTCACAGAGATGTGAAACCAGGAAATTTACTTATTTCCCCTGATGGTCAAGTGAAGATAACTGACTTTGGTATTGCTCGCGTTGCTAACCAGGTCTCACTAACTCAAACCGGTCAGGTGATGGGAACCGTTCAATACCTAGCCCCTGAGCAAGCAACCGGTAAGCCTGCAAGTGCTGCTGGAGATATATACTCACTGGGCATTGTTGCCTACGAAGCACTGGCTGGTAAAAGACCCTTCAAGGGTGAAACACAGATGGCTATTGCCATGGCTCAGATCAATGAGACTCCACCACCGCTTCCAGACACCATTGATCCAAAACTTGTAAAGCTAGTGATGGATTGCATGGCTAAGAAGCCTGACCAGAGACCTAGCTCTGCATTAGCCCTGGCTGCTAGAGCTGAAGCACTCCTTGCTAACTCTCCGACTCACATTCCTATCAATGCTGTCATTCCTCCTGCTACCAGAGAAGTTAGTGTTGAAACCACAGTTATCGACACTGACACCAAGCCGACAGCTCCTGTTCCTGCAGTGTGGCCATGGATCGCTCTTGTAGTAATTCTCCTAAGCACGATTGCGGTTATCACCTGGGCTGGAATCGTTGCTCCTAAACCAACCATCACTCCGAGCCCATCACCATCTCAGACCAAGACTGAGTCTCCAACCCCAACTCCTGAACCAACTGAAACTATCGAGAATGTTGTAATTCTTTTGAGTAACTATCAAGGCTTGGATGTCTCTCTGGTCGTTCCTCAGCTAGCGGAACTAGGTGTAATAGTTGATCCAATTGCTGGAACCACTGTTCCAGCTGATGACCCTCGGATCTCTCAGGTTTATGACATCTCACCTTTAGGAAGTATTGCTAAGGGTTCAACTGTTCAGGTGTATTACTACCAACAGGAACCTGAACCAATTCCTGAAGTCATTAACTAACAGCAAAGCCTAAGTTTGAAACTAGTTAGCAAAGATAAACTTGGTAAGACTACAAACATTTGAACGGAGCAACCGATGAACGACTCAGCGCGTATCATCGCTGGCCGCTATGAATTAGGTCAACTAATTGGCCGCGGGGGCATGGCAGAGGTTTACTCAGGTGTCGACACTCGTCTTGGTAGAACTGTTGCAATCAAATTACTAAAAGCAGATCTAGCCGCCGACTCTAGCTTTGAAGCAAGATTCCGACAGGAAGCACAAGCTTCAGCTCGTATGGCGCACCCAACAATCGTCAGAGTCTATGACGCTGGGGATGAGGTAAGCATTGATAGTAATGGTGTTGAACGTCACCTCCCATACATCGTCATGGAACTTGTTCGTGGTGAAGTTCTGAGAGATATTCTTCGTCAGAGAAAACTAACTCAACAAGAAGCCATTGCATATGCAACCGGTGTTCTAACTGCACTTGAGTTTTCCCACGCTGCTGGTGTGATTCATCGAGACATCAAACCAGCTAACGTAATGATCACCGATACCAACCAAATCAAGGTGATGGACTTTGGTATTGCCAGAGCAGTTAGCGATTCATCTGCAACTCTTGCTCAGACCAACGGCATTGTTGGAACAGCTCAATACTTCTCACCAGAGCAAGCTCGCGGTGAGAATGTTGACAACCGAACTGACCTGTATTCCTGCGGTGTTTTACTTTACGAAATGCTTACCGGTCGACCACCATTCACAGGTGACACTGCAGTCTCCGTTGCTTACCAGCACGTAAGTGAAACAGCACCTTCTCCAACAGCGGTTAATCCTGCAATCTCTCTCGCAATCGACTCCGTTGTGATGAAATCTCTTAGCAAAGATCGTTCAGCCCGTTTTCAATCAGCTAGTGAATTCCGTTCCGCATTAGCTGCTGCTGTGCTTGGTCAATCAGTATCTAGCTGGTCAGATGAACAGCAGCCGGCAACAGCACCCATGGAACCAATTGTTGAACCCGTTGCAGAGACAGTCGTTGCCCCGGTTCTACCAACAGTTGACCCATTCGATGAACTACTTGCTTCAGCTAACGAAGAAGCAACTGCTGTAATCGCTAAGCCAGAAGAACCAGCGATTGATGAAACTGTTGTTCTTGATGAAGAAACCGTTGACGCCTTTAGCCAATTAGGTTTTGCAACTGGGCCAACCCAGGTAATTACAACGACAAGAACTAAACCCAAGCGCAACGGTGAAGCTCCTTCAGCAGGTTTGATATGGGGCTTTGGTAGCGGTGTCTCGGTATTGCTAATCGGTTTGCTTGTTTGGATTCTTGCCAGCGGTGGATCGATGTTTAACTTTGGTGGCGGTGGCGCTTCAAAGATTGCTGTTGCCGATGTGCTTGGTAAAACATACGACGAGGCATATGACACACTCACTAAACAGAATCTCCTTGTCGATAAGCAGCTAAAACTCAGCGACACTGTTGAGGCTGGTTTAGTAATTTCTACTGACCCGCCTGCAGGTCAACAGGTTGGCGCGAAAACAACAATTACTGTTTATGTTTCAACCGGTAAAGAGATGGTACTGATGCCAGATCTAACTGGCATGACTGAACTTGATGCAACTAATGCATTAACCCAAGCTGGATTACTTATTGGAAGTATTACTCAATCTGATTCAGCAACAGTTGCTCAAAACATTGTGATTTCAACGTCACCAGAACCTAATACTTCTATTGCTGCGAATTCAATTGTGAATCTTGTAATTTCAACAGGAACGGTAACAGTCCCATATGTTGTGAATCTTGAATTGAGCGATGCAAGTGCACAGCTTTCTGCACCGACTGTTGGTTATTTGATAAATACTGATGTTGCTCCAGATTGTTTAGGAACTGCAGGAACAACTGTTATCGCACAATCAATCGCAGCGGGTGTTCAGCCACAGGGCCAAACAATAACTTTGACTCTTGAGTGTGTTCTCTAAAGATTTACTAGCGGGCTAAGTGTCTTAGCTTTAGCCGCAGCACCTTTAAGGCCAATTGATTCCAACCAGTTTCCAAGCATCTGGTATCCGCCTTGAGTAAGGACTGATTCAGGGTGGAACTGAACACCGTAAATCGGTAGGGTCTTGTGCTGTAATCCCATGATTACTCCACCCTGAGTCTTACTTGTAATTACAAGATCCTCTGGAACTGTTTCAGTAACTACAGCTAGTGAGTGATATCTAGTTGCGGTGAAAGGTTCAGGAACGTCTTTGTATATCAAACTGTCATCGTGATAAACCAAACTGGTCTTGCCGTGCATAAGTTCTTCAGCGTTGGTGACAGTTGCTCCCATGGCCTCAGCAATTGCCTGATGACCCAAACAAACACCAAAGATCGGCTTACCTGTTGCAAGCGATAGTTTTACCGTTGGAATGCTTAGACCCGCGGCTGCTGGGGTTCCTGGGCCTGGAGAGAGCAATACGGCATCGTATTTGGCTAATAACTCAGGTAGCTGGCTCTCAGGCACGACATCGTTTCGAAGAACCTCAGTCTCAGCGCCAAGCTGCTGTAGATACCCGTTGAGGGTATAGACGAAGGAGTCGTAGTTGTCTAGAACAAGGATCTTTACCATTAGGTTTTAAAGCCTAACTTGTTAGGCGATACGGCGTATTAGAATTACCCCATGTCCGAAAATGAGAAGAAATCAACCAACCTACGTAAGCGTCCAGCCAAGCCTGAGGTTCCAGACTCAGTTAAGGTAAGCAAGAAGTCAGACGGTGCTAACCCAGCTTGGTTCCTTCCTGTAACGCTAACCCTCATGATTATCGGCCTAGTCTGGATCATGGTTTACTACATCTCTCAGACACTATTCCCGCTAGGTGCAGGAACTCCTTTTGATATCGGTGCAGGTAACATCATCGTTGGCTTCGGTCTGATGATGGTTGGCTTCGGCTTCCTAACTCGCTGGAAGTAATTACATCAAAGAGAGGTTCTCGTTTGCGAGAACCCAAAGAGCACCTAGAAATACAACTAACCCAACAACCAAAGCTGTTTGCTGCGGTCGTTTCTCGATACTCCTAGTGCTTGCAAAAATAACTGCGATTACACCGCCAACAATTAAGCCACCGACGTGAGCTTGCCAAGCGATGCCAGGTAAGAAACCAATCACAAGGTTGATACCAATCAAGACATACATCTGACTTGCATCGAGCTTTAGTGCACGAAGTAAAACAAGGTATGCGCCCATCAAACCGAAGATAGCTCCGCTTGCACCGACAACGCTTGTTCCCCATGGTGCTAAGTAGAGAACTCCAAGCCCACCGCCGAAGATAGAAAGCACATAGAGGATAGTAAATCTCAGCTTTCCAATCATCGGTTCAATGATTGTTCCTAAAACAAATAGCGAATACATGTTGAAGAGGATGTGAGTTATTTGTGATTCTGAATGCGCAAAACCTGCTGTGAAGACACGAAGAACACTTCCAGCATCATAGTTAGGACCTACGTTTGCGTAGAAGAGTAAATCTGTATAGCCGGGTACAAGTATCTGTCCGAGGTAAACAAGAACGTTGATAGCAATAAGAGTGATCGTTACTGGTGCAGCTTGAAAAGGTGACTTAGCAAAAGTTGGACGGTGGATCTTGACTCTATCTTTTGCGTCATCTGGACAGAGGAAGCCAACAGCTCCGGGAGTAGCACATGAAACACAAATGTATTTGTCACAGCGTTGACAAGACACCCCGGTCTCTCGATCGGGGTGTCTGTAACAAGTTGTGATTTGACTCACTTAGTTATGCAAGCGCTTCTACGGTTACAGATTCAAGTACTACGTCATCAAACGGCTTATCGTTCTGACCAGTTGCTACTGCAGCAATTGCATCAACAACAGCGCGTGACTTTTCGTCAGCAACTTCACCAAAGACAGTGTGCTTACCGTATAGCCAAGTGGTTGGAGCAACGGTGATGAAAAACTGTGAACCGTTAGTGCCAGGTCCTGCGTTAGCCATTGCTAGCTTGTATGAATCGTTGAAGTTCTCTTCGCTGATCTCATCTCCGAAGTTATAACCTGGGCCACCCATACCAGTTCCAGTTGGGTCACCGCCCTGGATCATGAAGCCAGGAATGATGCGGTGGAAGATTACGCCTTTGTATAGCGGGGTGTCAGTGTGCTTGGCACCTGTTCTAGGGTGAGTCCACTCCTTTGAGCCATCAGAGAGGCCAATGAAGTTCTCCACTGTCTTAGGGGCGTGGTTACCGAAAAGGTTGACCTTGATAGCGCCATGGTTTGTATGAAGGGTTGCTACATGTGTGTGTTTAGTCATGTCTCTATTCTCGCATGCCCAAATATCCCCGTAAAGACGGCTACTTTGGGGTAAATGTCGGATGGGGGTCATAAAATGTTTGAGATGTTCCCCTTCGGGGATATTTACCACCGATCCCAATGGGGGCACCATGAAGATTGAAATACTGGCCATGAAAGGCCCAACCGTGACAGCCTTTGAGCTGCGGGAACCAGGTGTTCTCAGGGTAATCCTGCAAATGGGTAAGTCAAAAGAAGACATTGAGCAGAGCTGCCAGGGTGTGCTTCATGAGCAAGTGCTAACCCGCGTTTTGAGACTCTGGGCAGAAAATGATTTAAATAGAGACTTCCTTGAACAAGGAAGACACTTGCTTATTTCCGAGAGCGAGTAGGTTTAGCTGGCCAACCTAGAGCGCCAACAGCCTTTAGAAGCTCCTCTGGAGAAACCTTTAGCTCTTTACAAAGCTTTCCAATAGTTCCTGAAGGAATTTCTCTTTCAAGGTGAAAATAGCGGCTTAGGCTAGATTTCTGCATTCCGGTGGAGATTGCGAATTGGTTTAGGGATCTGTATCCCTGCTTCTCATACTTAGAGACGAACCAGTTCCAAGCGGATTCGATGTGTTCGGGTTGTTGCTTAGTTACCATCTTGTAAAACTACCTGACTTTGATCAAGCCCCATGCATTTGCATCCATAACCGATATTATCCACTTAAACGGGAACACGCATAAACTCTGTGGAAAATCGCAGGAATGGGGAAAATTATTTTATTACTTCTCCAAAACCTTCAAATTCGTAGATACGAATGTATTCAACCAAGAGCTTGTTCGATGAAGGTAGGTCTGCAGCAAGTGGACCACCAAGGTTTCCACCAACCGCAAGGTTTAGTAAGAGATAGTAAGGGTGTTCATAAACCCACTGGTTAGGATTAACGCTCTCAGGTGTCGCCTGAAAATACTGCTGATCATCAACGAACCAAGTGATCTCGTTTGGCTTCCAAGTGATTGAGAACTCATGCCAGTCATCTGAGAATGGTGTTTCAGCCGTTAGTTTTCCACCGCAACCATTGTCACCAAAGTAACCAGGACCGTGAAGAGTGCCCAGAGCCTCGAGAGGTTTCTTACCGACCCACTCCATGATGTCAATCTCGCCGGCTAGCGGCCAACCTTGGGTATCCATCGGTTCACCCAACATCCAGAAAGCCGGCCATAAACCCGCTCCTGCTGGAACTTTAGCTTTGATGGCAATACGGCCATATTTGAAGTGCACTTTGTTCTTAGTAACCAATCGAGCGCTAGTCCACTGGACAGGACCGTAGTATGCCTCTCCTGCTGACCCGTCGGTAATCTGTTTGGCTTCTATTTCTAGATATTCACCGGTCATCAAGGCGTTTTGGGCTGTGTAAACCTGTAATTCGTTATTACCCCAACCAGGAATGCCATGGCTGGTGCCATCGCCTAGGTCTCTGCCCCAAATCTCAGGATCAGGCACAGCGCCTGCACTTTGGTTGAATTCTTGGGACCACAGCAGTTTAGATTCAGACATTATTGCTCTCTTATCGGGATATTCCCAGCCTACCGAAATCCCTTCGTATCCATTTCAGGGGTATCCTAAAAGTAACTAATAAGGGAGTAACTTATGAAACTACAAAAATTCCTAATAGCTGGATTGCTTGTTACGGCATTCTCAGGTCTATCAGCTGGTGCATCACAAGCTCTTTCATGTGCTGTAGGTTTCGAGCCTAAAGATGGCGACAGCATGACTGAGTGTGTTGCAATTGAGCCTGTCGAAGCTGTTGCATACACAGCAGAAGATGGTGAAGTTGTTGATCCTGAAATCACACTTTACTCAGAAGAAACACCCGCTATTGATGAGAACGGTTGTTGGACTCAGACCGACGCAGATGGAAACTCTGTTGACGTTTGCGCAAAGGGATTCGTCAGTGAAGATGTAGACCCAGGCTTTGACCCAAGTGTTGGCTGTGGTGTCATCACCGATGAGAACGGCATTGACATGCCTGTTTGTGCTGATGGTGTTCTTACCGGCGAAGAGATGTATCAGACTGGTGTTCCTGAACTAAGAAACGATGTTGAGCTCACCTCTGCTGGTGGCCCAGCGGGATCAGAGAGTTCTTCTAACACTCTTGCTGCCCTTGGTGTTCTAGTTGCTGCTGCCGGTGCATTTGGTATCGGTCTAAGCAGAGAGCGCACTGCAAAGAAATAATTACAACAAACTAATGACAACCGCACTTCTATTAGAGGTGCGGTTGTTAGTTTTAACAGGTGGATAAACCAAACTCTTTACTCCGCCAACCAGGTTTTCTCAAACTTTGGGTTGGACAATCGGTATCAGTAATCGGATCTCAAATTTCTGGTTTAGCATTTCCAGTTCTTGCCGTTACTTACCTGCAAGCAAATGAATTTGAAATGGGACTGCTAAACGCTGCCGACACTTCTGCATTCTTGGTATTTGGTCTGTTAGCTGGAGCTTTGGTTGATCGGTGGATCAAGCGCAGAGTGATGTTAGTTGCTGACCTAGTTCGTATGGTTGCTGTCGCAGTAATACCAATTCTCTGGATGTTAGGTGTTCTAAACATTTATCACCTGATTGTCATTGGTGCAGTACTGAGTATTGCAACTGTTTTCTTTGATGTTTCATATCAGTCATACATTCCGATTCTCTTACCTAAGGAATACATTGGCGTTGGTAACGCGAGGTTAGAAACTTCAAGTCAGATTTCGGGTATTGCAGGTCCCGGAATTGTTGGTGCACTTCTCAACATCTTCAAAGCACCCATTCTTTTAGTCTTTGATGCGGCTAGCTTCTTTATCTCTGCTGTTTCACTCTGGTTTATCAAAGACAGGGAAGTACCTAAACCTAAGACAGATCGCAAACCTTTGAAGAGTGAAATCGCAGAAGGTTTGAAGTTTGTTTGGAACCAAAGACTAATCAGAGCTATATCTTTTACAACATCAACCTCAAATCTCTTTGGCACAGTGGTTGGAACTATGTTTGCTTTGTACCTACTAAGTCCAAAGAACCTAAACCTAAGTGTTACTAGTTTCGGAATCTTGATGTCTATCGGGTCTATCGGTGGGCTATTAGGTGCAACTGTCACACCGAAGCTAATCAAGTTGATTGGCGAAGGTCCCCTAGTTGTCTGGTCTGCACTTTTATCTGGGGCTGTTCAATTCTTAATTCCTCTGGCTTGGTACATTCCTAGAGAATGGGCAATTATGCCGCTAGCTGGTCAGGCTTTCCTAACTTCCTTCTTTGCACTGACATACAACATCACTCAGGTAACAGCTAGGCAAAGGCTTTGCCCGGAATACCTACTAGGTCGAATGAATGCTTCAATTAGGTTCATGGTTTGGGGCTCAATGCCTATAGGTGCTTTGATTTCAGGAATATTAGGAACCGTATTTGGAGTATTGCCAACCATCTGGATAGGTTGTGTTTTTGGGTTCTTTAGCGCCGGCTTTGTATTGTTCTCACCGCTTAGAACTATGAGGCAGATGCCTGATAAGCCGGATGAGTACTAGTTCTTCTCTCTAGACATCAGGCCCACCAAATTACCTTCTGAATCTTCGATAAAGGCAAGCCACTCGTTGCCTGGGTGATCGAATAGTCCACCTTGGTCTGGAAAGACGATGTGCGGCTCTGTGTGAATTGTGAAGCCGCGCTCTTTTAGAGATGTGACAGTATCTCTAACATCCGCTACCCCGATGTATAGGAGAGACTTTGGTCCCCCTATTTCAATGAGCAATCTGGTGCCATCTAGGTTAAAGAAGCAGAAACCTGCTTGTTCAAATACGGCAATAGGGTCTTTGCCTAAGAGTCTCTTGTAAAAGTCTTGTGCTCTAGAAAGGTCTTCACAACCAAGAGCAATCTGTCTAAGGTTCATGCATTAAAACTAGTGCAAGGTAGATTTGTTTAGTGTCCAACTCATTGCGCTCATTCAAACATCGCAATTTCCGAATACTCTACCCAGCTAACGCTTTATCTAACATCGGTACCTGGACACAGAGAGTTGCTCAAGACTGGCTAGTACTAGAGCTAACAGATAATGATCCAACCACTCTTGGTATCGTCACTGCCCTCCAATTTCTTCCAGCCATGTTGCTCAGCCTCTACGGTGGACTGCTAGCTGATCGTTTCAACAAACGAAAGCTGTTACTCCTTACAAACCTTGGCGCTGGTTTCGCGTCTGTGATTCTAGGAATTCTTGTAATTACCGGTTCGGTGGTTTTATGGCACGTATTTGCATTAGCGCTCCTGCTTGGAATATTCACTGCAATTGATTCACCTATTCGAGTTAGCTTCACCAGTGAATTAGTTGGTAAAGAAGATCTGGCTAATGCGGTTAGCCTCAACTCTGCAAACTTTAACGCAGGACGACTAATTGGTCCTGCGCTCAGTGGATTCTTGATTTACCAATTTGGAACAGGTCCATCCTTCTTACTAAACACTGCAACCTACGTTGTTATGGTCGTCACGCTTCTTGTAATTAGGGATAAAGATCTACACATCTCCTCTAAACCAAACAGAGAAAGCAAACTAAAAGAAGCTTTCGAGTATGTGCTTAAGCGACCAGATCTGCTGCTTGTAATGCTGACGGTTTTCTTCACCACGACTTTCGGTTTGAACTTCCAGATTTTTATTGCCCTAATGTCGACGAATGAATTTGGTATGGGTTCAAGAGAGTTTGGTGTTCTGGGTAGCGTGCTTGCCGTTGGATCACTTACCGGTGCTCTTATTGCAGCTCGCTTAGAAAAACATCGCAATACTAGAAACGTGATGTTTGGAGCTTCACTCTTTGGAGCACTCCTGATGGCATCTGCCTATTTGCCAACCATTTGGACATACGGTTTGTTCCTACCAATTCTTGGAGCCACTGTTTTGCTGACTTTGATCTCTGCAAACACATATGTTCAGAGCAATACCGATAACGCCATCAGAGGCAGAGTTATGGGCATCTATCTTTTGATCTTTATGGGTGGAACACCGATTGGCTCACCGCTGATAGGGATGGCTGCATCAGCGTTTGGGATACGAGCCACAATCTTGATTTGTGGTCTCATTGTCTTATCGGCAGCACTGATCTTGAGATCGGTGTTCAGAGATTCAGTGACTAGAAATATTCCAGCACCACGCTAAACCTATTCCTCTAGGGACAAAAGCTCTGCGTCGACCGCATCCTTTAGAACCTGAAGATCTTCACCAGTAATTGGTCCATACTCAATAGTTCTGTCATACGCAGGGTCTTCGTCTTTAGAGGCAACGATGTATCCGTCGGCAACAGTAAAGATGTTTGTTGAGAGAACACCTTCAGCTTCACCAGGGATGTGCTCAGACCAGGAGTATGTTCCGTCGGTGTTGAGCTTGATGTGGTGTTCGTAATCACCTGAGTTATCGTGATGGGCCTCTTCTTGCATTGAAATGAGGTAACTAGGACCACAAACAGTTAGTTCAAGTTCGTAGATGACTTGAGCAACTCCCTTGTTGTCAACATAAACAGCGCTGTAGTCCTTGTATGCGTGATCTCTCGATAGAACGATGATTCGCTCAGGAACATTGTTTGTCATTCGCTCAAGCACATCATCTTTCTGCGCTCTAGCGCAGGAGTCTTCAGCAATCTTTAGGAACTCTTTTTCAATCTGAGCTTTAGTCTTAGTTTCGGTTGGACTAGGGGTTGGCTTAGGCGTTGGATTTGAACATCCAGCAACCATAAGTATCATCGCAGCAACAGCAAAAACTTTAGTCAGTTTCATTCATATCCCCATTTAGGTTTTATTAGTCCTCATAAACGTGAGGGACTTTCGTTACATATCTTGATGCTACAACCCCGACTCACTTTGAACCTGTGGTTATTCTCCGAATAATTCAAGCTGGGCCTGGTTTAGCGGTCCATCTATTACTTGATACACAATCTCGTCGAGATTAGCGCCACCGTTGTGTTGCGACCAGTCATAGGAGTTGCTTGCCCGAAGTTGAACGCTATGTTCTAAATATGTAGGCTCAGCCTTCTCACTTCGAGCAGCAGCATCTAAACTGCATGGACCAAAAATAGCTGGAGGGTAGTTGTCCCCATGGTAAAGAGTCTTGAAGTTAAATGAAAAGACCAGCCATTTCTGACTGGTCTTTCCACTTGAGTGGAGACTAGGGGGGTCGAACCCCTGACCCCCTGCTTGCAAAGCAGGTGCTCTACCAACTGAGCTAAGTCCCCATTCGGAAGCCCACTCGGTTGAGAGTGCTTCCTGGTGGGCCTAGGAGGACTTGAACCTCCGACCTCTTCATTATCAGTGAAGCGCTCTAACCACCTGAGCTATAGGCCCGTAGAGCAAATCTAACCTTACCTGATATAGAGCCAAGGCTCAAACTGAAGAAGTTTACTGCTGATTGTTATTAGTAAAGCCTACAGAGACTCCACCAATGATTCGGGCCACAATGTTGAAAATTGCTGCCCAGATTCCAGCCAGGATGGTGCCTACCAGAATCATAAAAACCGCGATACCAAGCGAAATTGAGAGCACTGTCGGCAGTGTTATCTCCATGTCGATGTATTGCTTGAGTAGTGCACTGAATCCAGCCGCGTTGAGGATCAAGAATACGGCTGTTAGGGAAATTACCAGCCCGATACCTAGCGCCACGTTCAAAACAAAGGCGAATCTAACAGCTGACCAGAAGTTGATCTTGACTAGCTTCAGGTTTACCGGCTTTGCCGAGGATGACTCAGCTCGGCTTGACTTGCGAGAAAATACGCTCATTTACTCTCCTTGCTCTTCAACTACAGTCTCAACAGCACCTGTTTCAATGCTCTCCAGGTTTCTTTCACTGTTCTTAGCCAACCCTAGTACTGAATCTTCGTCATCGAAACGGGCAAAAACAACGCCCATGGTGTCACGGCCTCTAGCCGGAACCTCGCTGACAGCAGATCTAACTACTTTGCCGCTAGCTAGAACAATAAGTACTTCATCGTCCTCTTCAACGATTAGAGCGCCAACAATGTCTCCACGCTTTTCTTCAAGCTTGGCGACCTTGATACCGATACCGCCACGGTTTTGGATTCGATACTGCTCAACTGCGGTTCGCTTAGCGAAACCGCCTTCGGTAACAACGAATACGAATCCCTTGTCTGTGATCACATCTGCTGAGAGTAGGTGATCATCTTGACGGAAGTGCATACCGATGTTTCCACTGGTATCTCTTCCCATTGGACGAAGTGACTCATCGCTAGCAGAGAAGCGGATAGACATTCCCTTGTTAGAGACAAGAAGTAGATCATCGCTCTGGTTAACCAGAAGAGCTGAAACTACTTCGTCTTCTTCACGAAGTTTGATAGCGATAACGCCACCGCTTCGCGAAGTGTCATATGCCTCTAGCGTTGTCTTCTTCACCAGACCTGACTTAGTTGCAATGACCAAGTACTCTGCCTGCTGGTAGTCACGGATGTCTAGAACCTGAGCGATCTTCTCATCTGGTTGAAGTGCTAGCAGGTTAGCTACATGCTGACCCTTTGCATCTCTTCCAGCTTCTTGCACTTCGTAAGCCTTAGTTCTATAAACTCTTCCCTTGTTTGTGAAGAAGAGGAGATAGTGGTGAGTCGTTGTCACAAAGAAGTGTTCAACAACATCGTCTGCTCTAAGGCTTGCACCCTTAACACCCTTACCACCGCGGTGCTGTGATCTGTAGTTATCGCTCTTGGTGCGCTTGATGTATCCTCCACGAGTAATGGTGATAACCATTTCTTCTTCAGGGATTAGATCTAGATCGGTAACACCATCTTCACCAGGAAGAATGATTGTTCTTCTGTCATCACCGTGACGCTTAACAACATCCTCAAGTTCTTCAGCGACAATCGAACGCTGTCTCTGCGGATCAGCAATGATTGCCTTGTATTCAACAATCAAAGCTTCTAGCTCAGCTGCTTCATCAATAATCTTCTGACGCTCTAGTGCAGCTAACTGTCTCAGTTGCATGTTCAAGATTGCTCTCGCCTGCAGGTCATCGATTTCTAGAAGCTTCATCAAACCATCGCGAGCATCATCTGCTGTTGCGCTAGCTCTAATCAACTTGATTACTTCATCGAGTGCATCTAGCGCCTTTAGATATCCACGAAGGATGTGAGCACGTTCTTCAGCCTTACGCAAACGGAACTGAGTTCTGCGAACAATAACTTCGATCTGATGTTCAATCCAATAAGTGATGAAACCATCGAGGCTTAGAGTTCTTGGAACACCATCAACAAGTGCCAACATGTTTGCGCTGAAGTTCTCTTGCAGTGGAGTGAACTTGTATAGGTTATTTAGAACTACCTGAGCAACTGCATCTTTCTTTAGAACGATTACAAGTCGCTGACCAGTTCTACCTGAAGTTTCATCGCGGATATCTGCGATTCCCTGAAGTCTTCCTTCTTTGACTAGATCTGCGATCTTCAGAGCTAGGTTGTCAGGGTTAACTTGGTAAGGGAGTTCAGTAACAACGAGACAGGTTCTGTTTTGAAGTTCTTCAACGTTTACGATTGCACGCATGGTGATTGAGCCTCGACCGGTGCGATAAGCATCTTTAATTCCCTGAGAACCAAGAATGGTGGCTGCGGTTGGGAAGTCCGGTCCCTTGATTCTTTGCATTAGAGCTTCAAGTAGCTCTTCCTTAGAAGCATTTGGATTCTCTAGAGCCCAGAGTGCACCAGCTGCAACTTCTCTGAGGTTGTGAGGAGGAATATTGGTTGCCATGGCAACCGCAATACCAATCGAACCGTTGATCAGAAGGTTAGGAATACGGCTAGGTAGAACAGTTGGTTCCTGAGTTCTACCGTCGTAGTTGTCCTGGAAGTTGACGGTATCTTCGTCAATGTCTCTAACCATTTCTAGAGCTAGAGGTGCCATACGACACTCTGTGTATCGAGGAGCAGCCGCACCATCGTTACCAGGAGAACCAAAGTTACCCTGTCCGCTTACCAATGGATAGCGCAGGTTCCACTCTTGAACTAGACGAACAAGGGTGTCGTAAATAGCTCCATCACCGTGAGGGTGGAACTGACCCATTACATCTCCAACAACACGTGAGCATTTGCTGAACTGCTTATCTGGGCGGTAGCCACCGTCATACATCGCATAGATAACTCTGCGGTGAACTGGCTTTAGACCATCTCTAACATCTGGAAGTGCTCGACCTACGATAACGCTCATCGCATAGTCAAGATAAGAACGTTGCATTTCGACGTTGAGGTCGATCTGCTCAATTCTGTCCAATTGTGGCTCGTTGTTCTCTGTCATGATTTCACCTCGGCCTAGATATCTAGGAACCGAACATCCTTTGCATTCTGTTGGATGAAGGTACGACGTAGTTCAACATCGTCACCCATCAAAGTTGAAAATATTTCATCTGCTCTAGCAGCATCATCGAGTGTTACCTGAAGAAGTGTTCTACGAGCTGGGTCCATTGTTGTCGCCCATAGTTCGTCGTAGTCCATTTCACCTAGACCCTTGTAACGCTGAATTGAATTCTCTTTAGGGATCTTCTTTCCAGCTGCTTGACCAGATGCCAATTTGTCATCGCGCTCTTGATCGCTGTAAACATATTCGTGTTCAGCGTTAGACCACTTGATTCGATACAAAGGTGGTTGAGCTAGATAAACATATCCATACTCAATCAGAGGCTTCATGTATCTGAAGAGAAGAGTGAGTAGCAGAGTTCTAATGTGCTGACCATCAACATCCGCATCAGCCATCAATACACACTTGTGATATCTGATCTTGGTGATATCAAACTCTTCTCCATAGCTAGTTCCAAATGCAGTGATAAGAGCTTGAACTTCACTGTTAGCCATCGCCTTATCAAGGCGTGCTTTTTCAACGTTCAAAACTTTTCCGCGAAGTGGCAAGATCGCCTGAGTTTCTGGATCTCTTCCTCGCATCGCAGAACCACCAGCAGAGTCACCCTCAACGATGTAAATTTCACTCAGTCTTGGATCTCTACTTGAACAGTCACGAAGTTTGCCAGGCATACCGGTTGATTCCAGAAGTCCCTTACGACGTGTAGCTTCTCTAGCTTTACGTGCAGCAAGTCTGGCTGCAGAAGCTTGAATTGCTTTGCGACAAATATCTTTTGCACTGGTTGGGTTTCTACCAAACCAGTCAGAGAGCATTTCGTTGGTTACCTTTTGCACAAAAGCTTTAGCTTCGGTGTTACCAAGTTTGGTTTTTGTCTGGCCTTCGAATTGTGGTTCGCTCAACTTAATTGAGATAACAGCTGTTAGTCCTTCACGAACGTCATCACCAGTTAGGTTTTCGTCCTTCTCTTTCAGAAGACCCTTCTCACGTGAATATTTGTTTAGGAGTGAAGTAAGTGCTGTTCTGAAACCTTCTTCGTGAGTTCCACCTTCGTGAGTGTTGATGGTGTTTGCATAAGTGTGCACTGACTCGTTGTATCCGTTAGTCCACTGCATTGCCACTTCAAGTGACATTGACTTCTCTTTAGTTTCAGATTCAAAAGAAATGATGTCGTTGTGAACTAGTTCAATCTTTTTAGCAGAGTTCAAATACTGAACGTAGTCCTGGAGGCCTCGTTCGTATAGGAATTTGTCGCTACGTTCATTTCTTTCGTCATAGATTGAAATGCTTAGACCCTTGTTCAAGAAAGCCATCTGCTGGAATCTTGACCTCAAAGTCTCATAGTCAAAATCAACTGTTTCGAAGATTTCTGGGCTCGGGAGGAACTCGATCACGGTTCCCGTGAAGTCAGCTGCCTTGCCTTTTGCTAGTGGAGCTGTTGGAACACCGGCTAGGTATGACTGGGTCCACATAAAGCCATCACGAGCAACAATTACGTTTAGCTGAGTTGAAAGAGCGTTTACGACAGAAGCACCCACACCGTGGAGACCACCAGAAACCGCATATCCACCGCCACCGAACTTTCCACCGGCGTGCAAAACGGTCAAAACGACTTCAACGGCAGGCTTTTTCTCAACTGGGTGCATATCTACTGGGATACCGCGACCATCGTCAGCTACCTTGATCCAGCCCTCTTTGGTAATAACCACGTCAATGTTCTTACAGTGACCAGCTAGGGACTCATCTACGGCGTTATCTACGATTTCATAGACCAGGTGGTGGAGGCCTCTTGGGCCAGTTGAACCGATATACATACCGGGACGCTTACGAACCGCTTCTAGGCCTTCTAGGACCTGAATATTTGAGGCATCGTAGCTATTTGGGGTTTCACTCATATTGCTGGCACTGCTCCTATTTTCCTGAAGTTAGGCCCTCACAACGGCCACCTGCACAGGGGGACTTATATTCGGGGTTGCTAACCCTCTAATTCTACCTTTTTGACGCCAAAAATCGGGCTAAAAACGGGGTCTTTGGAAGGTATTTTAGGGCTGTGGAAAACTCTCTGGAGAGCAATAAATTACTAGGAATTAGCGAGTTTTTGATTTAGCCAAAAGTGTCTCGGGCACCAGGGCCTGGAACAGATCTCAAGCCACGCTTAAAACTAGGTGCCTGGGGCCCGATAAACCTAACTTCTTTGACCTCAAGGGCGGGCAATTTAGCAGAGATGTTGCTCAAGATATCAGCACTCATAATGCGCAGCTGAGTAGCCCAAGCAGTGCTTTTGCAGCGAACAGTCAAAACGCCTTTAGTTAGGTCCTCAGGAAAGCTATTCTCAGCGACCTTGTCACCGACTAATTCCCGCCAATTAGCGAATAACTCGCCCTCTTGGAGCTTATTTTCCCAGCCAAAGCTCTGGATTAGGCCATCCATCGTGTTAGCAATGGTCTTGGGTGCTCTTCCTTCGTCAAAAGGCTTGGATTTGGCTTTCTTGATCTTGGCCCTGCGAATAGTGTCACGATCTTTTCTGCCGGTTACTGCAGCTTTCATGCGGTAGTAAAACTCAACGGCAACATCTGGTTTCTGCGGATCACTCATTGCCGACCACAATTTCTCCAGCAGTAACGAAGATGCGGTTAGCACTTAGTTCGCTAGGAACATCTTCAACAACGGCAGCAGTAATTAGCACCTGTTCATTATCTGACACCAACTTGGCAAGTCGAGTGCGTCTAGTTGAATCCAGTTCTGCAAATACATCATCAAGAATCAGAATTGGATCTCCAGCTCTGGCCTCTTCCCTAAGCAGTTGAGCAGAACCTAACTTGAGTGCAAGTGCATAAGACCATGACTCTCCGTGGCTTACGAAACCCTTAGCAGGATAGTCACCTAGGTATAGAACCAAATCATCACGATGAGGTCCAACTAGAGAGATTCCTCTTTCGAGTTCTTTAGCTTTAACCAATTCAAGTTTTGTCCTGAATTGATTTTCGATTTCTACTTTGTCTGAGGTGACTAGGAAATCTTCTACGAAAACTTCAGGCTCGACAATGTTAGAACCTGTGAGTGATGACTTGTATTTGATTGTTGGGTTGTTCTTTTCATCTGCAATAGCTTCGTACGAAGACAGTAGTGGTGTTGCAATTCTCCTAATTAGGTCTTGTCTGAAAGAGATGATTTCTGTTCCAAGTTTTATTAGTGAATCATCCCAAGCAGCAAGGGTGTCTAAGCCAGGGGAGTTCTTAGGTAAATTTCTTGAAGTCTTGAGCAAAGTATTACGTTGCTTAAGCACGCGATCGTAATCAGAAAATACTCCAGCTAAACGGGGAGTTAGTTGAACGAGTAAATCATCGATGAAAGCTCTGCGCTGTGCTGGATCTCTCTTCACAATATCCAAATCTTCAGGTGAGAAGATGACTGCACTAACTAAACCTAAAACGTCTCTGACTCTTGGGGTGTCGGATCTGTTTATTCTTGCTCGATTAGAGCCCGATACGTTAAGTTCTAGCTCGATTAGGTTTTCACGATCTTCGAATCCTGCAAGGATTCGCATCACAGCTTTTTCTTGCTGATGTTTAACTAAAGGCAGGTAACCACTTACTCGATGTGAATTTAGTGTGGCAGCATAAAAAATTGCTTCGACCAGATTTGTTTTACCTTGGCCATTTCTACCGACAAGTAAATTCACGCCTGGTTGCAGTGGCAACTCAAGAGTTGAGTAATTGCGAAAGTTACTAAGACTCAGATGCTTAATGTGCATCTAGAGCCTTACTCAGCCTTTTTTACCGCGTGACCACCGAATTGGTTGCGCAATGCTGCAACAGCTTTCATGGCAGGTGAATCATCTTGACGTGAAGTAAAGCGAGCAAAGAGTGAAGCAGTAATTGCTGGCATAGGAACTGCGTTAGCAATACCTTCTTCAACTGTCCAACGTCCTTCACCTGAATCTTCTACATAACCCTTGATCTGTGAAAGGTTAGGGTCTTCCTCAAGTGCAAGAACAAGAAGATCTAGTAGCCATGAACGAACAACTGTTCCACGCTGCCAAGCAGCAAAAGTACCGTGAACATCTTTGATGATGTCCTTCTTCTCAAGAAGTTCGTAGCCTTCAGCGAAAGCTTGCATCATCGCGTACTCGATACCGTTGTGAACCATCTTCGCGTAGTGACCTGCACCAACATCTCCAACGTGAACAAAACCTTCAGCTCTTTCACCTTCTGGGCGCAGAGCATCAAAAATAGGCATCGCGTGCTCAACTAGTTTTGCGTCTCCACCGACCATCAAGCCATAACCGTTTTGTAGACCCCAGACACCACCTGAAACACCGCAGTCCAGGTAACCAATTCCCTTGGGTGCAAGCTGCGCTGCGTGACGAATGTCCTCGCTAAAGCGTGAGTTACCGCCTTCGATGATTAGATCACCTTCACCCAAGTGCTTCTCAAGTTCATTGATTACATCATCGGTTGGCTGACCATGTGGAACCATGATCCAAACAATCTTCGGGCTAGGAAGCGCAGCGACTAGATCAGCAATGCTGTCGACATCTGAAACGTCTCTATTACGTGCATAACCTGTTACTTCGATTCCCTTGTTGCGGAGACGAGTGCGCATGTTGCCACCCATTTTACCTAAGCCGATTAGACCGATGTGCATTGTGTTGCCTTTCTTTGAAACTAAAGCTTTAGCGCTTAAGCATGTTTGGGTTTAGGAGATAGCGATATGTGTCAGGGCTCTTTGCATCCTTCGACATTTGGCTAGACATGATGATAGGACCAGGTCTGCTCGGATCTCTTTGGTTCTTAGTGAATTCAATCTTTACAAATTCGCTCGTAATTTGAGATAAACCGTCGTGGAATAACCATGGCTTAAATCTCAAGCTTGTTGGGTTACCGGTCAGAGTTGATTCAACTGATTCGGTTGCGTTGTTTTCAGAGCTAGTTGATTCAAGTTGAACTGAGCCAACTTCGAATGAGTAACGGATAGTGTCTTCGGATTCACTGACAACTAATTCGACTCGCTTGGTTGCATCCATCAAATCCTGTTTATTAACAACAGCTGATTCTTCTAGGTTGTTTGGGAAGTATTGATCAATGTCTGGGTAGTTCTCAATGTTGAGGACGATGGTTGTGACAATTCTGTTTTTAGCTTGGAAAGCAACCATTCCTCTTTCGCCTTCTGCAGCGATAGAAATACTTACTTCACCCAAATTCGCAAATGACTTTTCAATGTCCTGCATTGTCTTAGTCAAAACAACAGCGGATGTTTCATCAGCAACATCTTTACCCAACCAAGGAACTTGGCAACGAGCAATACGGTTTGGATCAGCTGCTGTAAGCATCACTGATGTTGGTGTTGCCTTAATCTGAATACCTTTTTGGAATGGACGAGTTGAATCTTTTGCTGAAGCAACTGAAACTCTTCTAATTGCTGCGATGAATGATTCGCCATCGATAGTCCCTGTTACTGGTGGAACTGGAGGAAGGGTTGGGTACTGAGCAATAGGCAAGATAGCCAACTCAAATTTGGTTGTCCCGCAGGTGATTACAGCCTTGTTTTCTCCCACTTCAAAATTGACTGGCTGGTTAGGTAGACGGCCAACAATTTCATTTAGAAGTTTTCCTGAAACTAATGCAGTTCCAGACTGATCGACATTCGCAACGAGGTCTGTCTGAGCTGAAACGTCGTGGTCAAAAACCGAGATCTGTAGGGAATTAGCATCAGCAACTAAACGCATTCCTGACAGAATTTGAGAGGTTGGTTTTGACTGGAGCATACGTGCCGCAAAAGCCACAGCTTCTGCCAGAACGTCGCGATTTACCTGGAACTTCACAGTTCACCTTTCGAGGGAATAGTTAGTTAATCTTGCCACACAATGAGACTTGCTCTGTTCAAGGGCTCAGAGCCTTAAAGTTATGGGCTTTTCAATATCTATTTAAATATTAATAGCAGTAATAGCCTTTGTGGAAAATGTGGATAAGTGGCTCTTTCTCAATGTTTAGCCCTGAATGACAACGGTGAAACTTGTATACACAGGTGGGGATAAAAATGTGGATAACTCTTGTCCCTGTGAACAGTGTCGAGGGTCTCTACAGCTAAGTGAGTTGTATTCACAGATTTAGGGCTAAAAATTGATTGTTATCAACAGTGAATGTGAATAACTTATTTACTTCAGACCAGTCATAATGTCGGTGACCTGGTTGTAGATGTAGCGGCGTTCTTTCATTAGATCGCCCACCTTCTTGATTGCATACATGACAGTAGTGTGGTCTCTGTTCCCAAATAATGCACCAATTTTAGGCAAAGACATTGAAGTCTTTTCACGGCACAAATACATGGCAATCTGTCGGGCTATGACAATTGCCTGAGATCTGGACTTACCAAACAGCTCTTCTTGGGTCAATTTGAAGTAATCAGCTACAGCTCTGACAATCTCCATCGGGGCAATACTGTTTGAGTCTTCACCTAAAGGAACAACATCTTTCAACACAGCCTGGACTAGAGGCATGTCAATCTGAGTTCTGTTTAGAGCCGCAAAAGCGGTTACACGGATCAAAGCACCTTCAAGCTCACGAATATTTGAGGATATACGGGCTGCCATGTAGTCGAGAATCTCGTCGCTAACTCGGATTTTGTCGTTTTCAGCCTTCTTACGAAGGATTGCGATACGTGTCTCAAGTTCCGGCGCTTGGATGTCGGTCATGAGACCCCACTCGAAACGACTTCTCATACGCTCATCGAAACTGTTCAGCAGCTTCGGTGAGACGTCACTTGTGATGACAACCTGTTTACCTTGCTCATGCAGAGCGTTAAAGGTAGCAAAGAAGGATTCCTGGGTTTCTTTTTTACCCTGCAGGAATTGGATGTCGTCGATTAGTAGCACATCAACCTGGCGATACTTCGACTGGAAGTTGAAGCTCGTGTTGGTCTGAATGGCATTAATGAAGTCATTGGTGAAAACTTCACTTGAAACATAGCGAACCCTCTTGGCAGGCCAGTACTGGTTTACATAATTACCGATGGCGTGAAGTAAGTGAGTCTTACCAAGACCGGAGTTTCCGTAGATAAACAGAGGGTTGTAGGCCTTAGCTGGGACTTCAGCAACTGCGAATGCCGCTGCGTAAGCAAATCGGTTTGAGTTTCCCTGAACGAAGCTATCGAAGGTGTATCTAGGGTTGAGCCTGGAAGATCCGTCAGGGATCTGACCGCTCTCGGTTGGGTTGTAGTTAGGCCGTGGTGCCGGTTCTGCCTCAACTAGGTCAAGGTCTACCTGCTGAGTAGAGGTGAAAACCTCCGCCAAATCAGGGTTTACGACGATACCGATGTTGGTTGGAGGGGTTTCTAGTCCAATTCTTTGAAGTGTTTCCAAAAGTGGCTGCTTGATTTTTTGCTCGATTATTCCTCGAGTCATTTCATTGGCAACCTGAAGATAAAGGGTTTCACCAAGCAAACCTTGAATTGAGATCAGTTTTACGAACCCAAGGTGCTGTTTGCTCATGCGTTCGTCGTTGTGAAGCTGCGACACAACCTCGGCCCACTGCTCCGGGCTAATGCTTGCTGCTTCTGCCATTACAACTTCCAAAATGCTAGTAAAATAAAGGGGCTCGGATAGTTTTCCACAATCCTGTCAGCAACAAAGCATACTGCCATTTTGCTGTGGATAACCTCAAATTCAGTAAATTTGACCTGTGGATAACTCCGCTAGAGTATTCAACTGCTAAACCAATTGAAATTGCAAATCGAAAAGACTATTTTGGGCAAAATTTTTAAGAATGTTACAAAACAGCTCGGATTTCCACTTTGTAGAAACAAATATTATTTGCTAAAAAACTTGACCAGCCCCGCAATTTGCCGTAAGTTTAACAGGTTGCTCTGCTCGGGGTTCGCAGGTGACATCAAGATCGATAACTTTGACTTGAACCCAACAACAAAGTTTTGGAGTAATACCAAATGACTAAGCGTACTTTCCAGCCAAACAACCGTCGTCGCGCTAAGACCCACGGTTTCCGCCTGCGTATGAAGACTCGTGCCGGTCGTGCCATCCTTGCTGCTCGCCGCCGCAAGGGTCGTAGCGAGCTTTCGGCCTAAAGAACCTTGCTGGCTCGCGAGAACCGGCTAATAACAGCCGAGGATTTTCGCTCGACCATGAAACATGGTCGTAAAGCAACCAATCAACACCTGGTGATCTACCTAAATAGAGTAGATAGCCCGCACCCTCCAAAGTTTGGATTCGTGGTTGCCAAAACTGTTGGTTCCGCAGTTCAGAGAAATCTAGTCAAACGTAGATCAAGAGCCGCCATTCGTGAGCGATTGTCAAATTTTCAAGCTGGGGATTCAATGGTGATTAGAGCTCTACCTGGATTAGCTGGTTTATCGTGGAACGAATTCATCCTCGAACTCGATGAAAGCCTCAACAAGTTGACCATATCGAGCCAAGAAATCCGTTAATAAGGTAAACAGATGAGGCTCATAGTTCTAAACCTTTGGCTCTTGCCCAGAAACCTGATGGTCGCATTCATTGTCACCTGGAGGAAAATTATTTCTCCTCTTTATGGAAATGTATGCATTTATCACCCATCCTGTTCGGCTTACGGTCTAGGCTCTATACAGCAGCATGGTTTGATCTACGGGTCTTTACTGACTACATGGAGAATACTTCGCTGCAACCCATTTGCTAAGGGTGGCATCGACGAAGTTAAACCTGGCCCGAGTTGGCTGAGTTTAACAAACATAGGTTTTGTATACGCTAAGCATGCTGATGTGCTGGCGGAAAAGGATAAATAATGGACATCATTTCAGCCATTCTCTGGCCATTCAAATGGGTTATCGAACTACTACTTGTTAGCTTCCATACCCTACTAACCACTTTGGGTCTACCCGAGGGCTCAGGCGTTACATGGGTGCTTTCGATCGTAGGACTTGTTTTAGTCGTTAGAGCAGCACTAATTCCGCTGTTCGTAAAGCAGATCAACTCACAGCGTTCAATGTACTTGCTGCAACCAGACCTTCAGAAACTTCAGAAGAAATACAAGGGCAAGACAGACCGTGATTCACGTGAGCGCATGGCTAAAGAGCAGATGGAGCTCTACAAGAAGCACGGCTCAAGCCCCTTCTCATCTTGTCTCCCACTGCTTGCTCAGATGCCAGTGTTTTTCTCACTATTCACAACCCTGCAAGAGGCACAAGCTTCAAAGTCTGGTGTTGGCCTTCTGACTGAGGAGCTTGCAAGCTCATTCGCCAAGTCAACTTTCCTAGAAGCTAGCCTCTCAGAGACATTCCTAACAGCGAGCACTGTTTCAGTTCAGATCATTGCGGGAATCATGATTATTCTTATGACCGGCTCTCAGTTCATCACCCAGCGCCAAATCATGGCTAAGAACCAGAACCCAGACATCCAGAACTCACAGTTCGCTCAGACACAGAAGATCATGCTGTATGTATTCCCTATCATCTTCCTAATCTCTGGTATTTCATTCCCACTGGGAGTTCTTATCTACTGGCTAGTCTCTAACTTCTGGACCATGGGACAGCAGTATTACGTAATCCGCCGCAGACCAACCCCTGGATCTGTTGCGCACAATGAGCGCCAAGCTCGCCTAGAGAAGAAGGGCAAGCTAGGTCCAAAGACCAGCGAAGAAACCCCTGAAATCGAAGCCCCTCAGCCAACCCAACGTGTCCAACCGGTATCTAAGACACGTGCCAAGAAGAAGCCGAAAGGTACAAAGTAAGACCAAATGTCAGAAGAATTAGAAACCCAAGAAGTAGCAGAAACCGAGTTAGCAGAGCCAAAGAGCTCAGCTAAAGACCTCGAAGAAGAGGGCGAAGTTGCTGCAGACTACCTAGAAGAACTGCTAGACATCTTTGACCTAGATGGCGACATTAACATCGATGTTCGCCAAGGCAGAGCATATTTGGAAATCACAGCAGATCAGGAAAGCAACCTAAGACTCATCTCAGAACCAGAGACAGTTGAGGCACTTCAGGAGCTAACCCGTATCGCAGTTCAGACAAAGACCCAGTCATTTAGCCGCCTAATTCTAGACATTGCTGGTTCACGCCAAGCTAAAGTCGACGCACTAACCAAGATCGTCAACAGAGTAATTGACAAGGTTAAAGACACCAATGCACCTGTGGCCATGAAGCCAATGTCATCTTATGAGCGCAAAATCGCCCACGATCTTATTGGCGAAGCCGGACTAGTTTCAGAGTCTGAAGGCGAAGGCAAGGAACGCCACATTGTGGCTAAGCCTGCAGAATAGTTTCACGTGAAACATTAGGCCAGGAATTCGTTCCTGGCTTTTTGTTTCTCTAAGGATGGGAGCAATTATGGCTAACGAGTCACAGCTAAGTGAGTCAGTTACACCCGAGGTTGAACCGGCTTCCGCTATTGCTGTATTTGGGGACGGTATTGAGAAAGCTCGCAAATACGCTCAATTGCTGATCAGGGATGGGGACATGTTGGGCTTGATTGGGCCTAGAGAACTCCCGAAGCTTTGGACCAGACACATTCTGAATTCAGCTGTAGTAGCCGAGCATGTGAGACCCGGGTTGAAAGTTGCTGACGTAGGATCCGGCGCAGGATTGCCAGGGATACCAATGGCAATCGTTCAACCACAAGCCGAATTCGTACTCATTGAACCAATGGAACGTCGCGCTACTTGGTTAGCAGAAGTTGCCATCCCAGAACTTGGGCTCACTAACGTGCAGGTTCTAAGAGGTCGCGCCGAGGAAGCTCCTCTGAGGAACTACGACATTGCAACAGCCAGGGCTGTCTCTGCTTTACCGAAACTATTGAAGATGCTAGTCCCTCTAGTTGTTCCTGGTGGGCAAATTCTCGCCCTCAAGGGGTCTAAAGCAGGCGAAGAGATCGAAGAGTCTAAACCGCTAGCCAAACGCATGAAGATCGCCGATTTCGAGGTAATTTTAGCCGGTTCACAAGTTCTTGACGAGCCAACTACGGTTGTTCGAGTTACGCTACTCTAGAGACCTAGACATGGAGATATTTTGTCCGATGAAGTAAAAACCTCAGAATCACTTGCTGAGCAAAGCGCCACGACGCAGCCTTCTGTTGTCGCAGGTCTTGGTTACCCTAATGGGAGAGAAGAAACAAGCCCAGAACCAACCGGTTGGCAAGAAAATACCGCCGAACTAACAACAATTGAGAAGCAGGTTTCACGTGAAACATCCCGATGATCTCGGTATCCCAGGCGGCTTTAAGGATGCACCCTTAGCTCAGGAGCTCAGCGACAGCACTCGAAGACTGGCTAACGTAAACTCTGCTGTAATCCCACATCCTCAAAAGACTCGCATCTTTGCCGTCTCAAATCAAAAAGGTGGAGTAGGAAAGACCACAACAGCAGTAAACATTGCAGTTGGTCTTGCAAACAAGGGGATGCAGGTTCTAGTTATCGATCTAGACCCACAAGGAAATGCTTCCACAGCTCTAGGTATTGAGCATCGAGTAGGCACCCCTTCAACTTTCGACGTCCTAGTCAACGACAAAAACATCTCTGATGTAGCACAGTTCAGCCCTGAATCCCCAGGAGTTAGATGCGTTCCAGCCACAATTGATCTAGCTGTGGCTGAACTCAAACTCTATTCAGTTCTTTCAAGAGAACACAGACTAAAGAATGCTATTCAGCGCTACCTAGAGACCTTAGAAACGCCGCTTGACTACGTTTTTATTGACTGTCCCCCTAGCCTTGGGCTTCTTACAATCAACGCCTTTACCGCAGCAACTGAGGTTCTAATCCCAATCCAGTGTGAGTATTACGCTCTTGAGGGTCTAAGTCAGCTGAAATTGACCATTGACGACATTCGAGTTCAACTAAACCCTGCACTTGAGCTGGCAACCATCATTTTGACTATGTATGACTCCAGGACAAAACTAAACGCAGCTGTAGTTGAGGATGTTAAGTCTCACTTCCCTAACCAAACCCTCGAAACACTCATCCCGCGCCAGATTGGCGTTGCAGAGGCACCTGGTTACGGGCAAACAGTGATTAATTATGACCGCAGCTCAACTGGCGCAATTGCCTACATGGAAGCTGCTATTGAATTAGCTAACAGAGGAGCACGGTAATGGCTGAGAAAAAAGGTGGATTGGGCAGAGGTATTGGGGCGTTGATCCCTGAGGCTACCTCTCAAGATCGTATGGAAAGACCGGCAGACGGCAATCCAATCAGCGTATTCTTCGGGGGCTCTTCTAATGCACCTGCTGATCTGCTTCCTGTTCCAGGCGCTTCTTTCGGCTTCCTAAACATCGATGACATCACACCTAACGCCAAACAGCCTCGCAGCAATTTTGACCCAGACGATTTTGCTGAGTTAGTCGGAAGTATCAAGGAATTCGGCGTACTTCAGCCAATCTCAGTTCGTTCACTTGGTAAACAGAACGGCATAGACAAATACGAACTAATTATGGGTGAGCGCCGCCTTCGTGCATCAAAGGCTGCCGGGCTAACTCAGATTCCTGCCGTTATACGTGAAACAGGCGACGAGAACATGCTTCGCGATGCTCTTCTCGAGAACCTACACCGCAGTGACCTGAACGCAATTGAAGAAGCAAGTGCTTACCAGCAACTTCTTGAAGAATATGGATGCACCCAGGAGCAATTGGCCGAGAAACTTTCAAGATCAAGACCACAAATCACAAACACTCTAAGACTTTTGAAACTTCCAACTGCCCTTCAAAGCAAGGTAGCAGCTGGAGTTTTGAGCTCTGGCCATGCGAGAGCTATTTTGTCTCTCGAAAACGAAGCGCAAATGACCGAATTAGCTGACAAGGTAATCAATCTGGGGCTTTCTGTTCGAGCAACTGAAGAATTAGCTAAATCACCCACCCGAAAGGGCAAGGTAAAGGTCGGAGGCAAGCAGCAAGCGCTCAAGACGCTTGCTGACTCAATTGGTGATCGCCTAAACACATCAGTCAGGATTAAGTTGGGTCTAAAGAAGGGCACAATCGAGATCGATTTTGCTAGCGTTGATGATTTGAACCGAATTCTTGAAGAATTAGGGCATAAAGAGAAGTATTAACGGTTGTGGATAATTATCCACAAGTTATACACAGGCTATGCACAAGGTTTTCCACAGGTATTTAGCCCTTAACTGTGGATAACTCTTCGTTGATGGTCTTGGCTAGACGTTGAACTCCGACTCGAATGTTTTCTGGAGTCGGGTAAGAGTAAGAAATTCTTAAGTACTCCTGGCCGGTTCCGTTTCCATAGAACGCTGTTCCAGGAGTGTATGCGACTAGGTTTTCAACAGCTCGCGGCAACATTGTCTTCGAGTTGATCTTTTTAGGCAGATCAACCCAGAGGTAGAAGCCTCCACCAGGGTTGGTTGTGGTCAAATCTGGCAAGAATTCTTTCATTGCAGCCTGAGCCGCATCTCTTCTTTGTTTGTATTCACCACGGAATACCTCAATTTGAGCTTTCCAATCGTTATTGCTCAGATATTCACTGATCATCATTTGACTGAAAGCGCTAGGGCAAAGAACTGCAGACTCGTTTGCGAGTACTAGTTTTTCTCTAATGCTTGGTGGTGCTAGCACATAGCCAACTCGGAAACCTGGAACGAGTATCTTAGAGAAGCTTCCTAGATAGATCACACCATCTTCGTCTAGGGAGCGAAGCGCATCAGGAGCTCTGTCTTCAAAGTAAAGAAGCCCATACACGTTGTCTTCAAGAACAAGGATGTGGTGCTTTCTACAAATCTCCAGCACTTTAGCTCTTCGGTTTGCACTGAGAGTTACGCCGCTTGGGTTAGCAAAGTTAGGGACAAGGTAGAGAAACTTAATCTTTTTACCGGCTGCTTGGACTCTTTCGATGGTGCTGTTCAAAGCTTCAGGTGAAATACCTTCAAGGTCGGTGTATACGTGTTCGATGTGAGCCTGTCTTGCTCTAAATACTCCAAGAGCTCCAACGTAGCTTGGTCCTTCTGCAAGAACAACATCACCTGGATCTAAAAACAGAGAGGAGACAAGGTCTAATCCGTGTTGTGAACCTGTTGTTATGACGATGTCATCAACGTTGCTCTTGATACCTTCGAGACCCATGATTTCTCTAATGTGTTCGCGAAGGATTGGGTCGCCCTGTCCACCTGAATACTGCAGAGCAAGGTTTGATCTATCAGCCATCAACGTGTTGAAACTTTCGATCATTCGCTCTTTAGGGAGTGCTGGAACGAATGGCATGCCACCGGCAAGAGAAACAACCTCAGGTCGTGAAACAACAGCAAACAACGCTCGCACTTCAGAGGCAGATAAGCCGTTTGCTCTTGAAGCGTAGTTGTCTGACCACAGATCTTTTGTCATGTCGGTTCCTTAGCAATAGGTTAAAGAAAACGGCTATAGGGCTTAGGCCCCATAGCCGTTTTGCTTAGAACTAATTTAGTTGATGAACTCGCTCAAATCAGCCAAAAGCTGTGGCTTTGGTTTTGCGCCAACGATTGACTTCACTACTTCGCCACCCTGGAATACCTGTAGGGCAGGGATTGAGGTGATGCCATACTGCTGAGCCAGCTGAGGCTCTTCGTCTACGTTTACCTTCACGATAGTTAGCTTCTCGCCGTGCTCCGCTGAAATTTCATCGAGGATAGGGGAGACCATGCGGCATGGACCACACCACTCTGCCCAAAAATCTACTAATACTGGCTTGCCTGAAGACAGGACATCGGCCTGGAATGTTGCTGTGGTTACGCTCTTTGCTGACATAGTTGCTCCTTGTTTAGTAACTCTATTTTACGCTGATAGATAGTGTTCAGCATCCAACGCTGCAACACAACCAGAACCAGCTGCGGTGATTGCTTGGCGGTATGTTGGGTCAATCACATCACCACATGCGAAGACACCTGGCAGTGAAGTTTTAGAAGTTCTTCCCTCAACTTTGATGAACTTTTCTGGTGTTAGTTCCACTTGGTTTTCAACCAACCAAACTCGAGGATCATTACCAACTGCGATAAAGAGACCATCTAGATCAAGTTGTTTGGTCGTGCCATCGACAGTGTTTCTGGTGATGATTCCAGATAGTTTTCCGTCCCCAAGAAGTTCAGCAACCTCAGTGTTCCAAACAACTTCAATCTTTGGATTAGCGAGAGCTCTTTCCTGCATGATCTTTGAAGCCTTGAAGGTGTCTCTTCTGTGAATCAGATAAACCTTTGATGCAAAGCGGGTAAGGAAGTTAGCTTCTTCCATTGCTGAATCGCCACCACCGATAACAGCAATGGTCTTCTCTCTAAAGAAAAAACCATCGCAGGTAGCACACCAAGAAACTCCGTGACCACTAAGTTCCTTCTCCTTCGGAAGACCTAGTTCACGATAGGCAGCTCCGGTTGCCAAGATTACTGCTTTAGCTTCGAAGGTTTGACCGCCACCGGTTTTCACAATCTTTACTTCACCTTTTAGATCAACTTCAATAACGTCGTCTAGCAGGACTTCTGTGCCAAAGCGTTCGGCTTGAGCTCTGAAGGCATCCATTAGCTCAGGACCTTGCAATCCGGTTGGGAAGCCAGGATAGTTCTCAACCTCGGTGGTCTTCATCAACTCACCACCGGCTTCAACAGATGAAGCAATAAGCAGAGGGTTTAGACCTGCACGTGCTGTGTATATGCCTGCAGTGTATCCAGCTGGGCCTGAGCCGATGATGATTACTTCGCGCACGATATGACTCCAAAAGTAGTGAGATTTGTCGATGTGACTAGAGCAAGTTTATCTCTATTGTCTAGCGCTTAAGCAGAGCACGAATTGGTTTTATGAGTGTGTCAATTTCTTCAGATCTAAGAACCTTCAGAATCACTAGGTAGAAGACCGTCATAACCCCACCGATCAGCACGCAGGTCAATCCTGCTGCCAAAACATTTAGTACTGGGAATGCTCCAGGGTGAGCTCCTCCGAGGGCTTGAAGAATTGCAAACCCGATGAGGCCGGAGATAACTCCAGCGATTGCAAACTTCAGTGTTGCCATGCTCAGGTGTGAGTGTCCTAGAGATCCAAACTTCCTCTTGAACAATATGAAAGCTAAGACAGCTTGGATGCAGATTCCGCCGCTTGTGACAAGTGATAGACCAACCACTAACCACACTGGTTCAACGTAGATAGCAACCAACAGAGAACCTGTCACAGTAAAGAGCATTTGAACTGCAGTAAAGATGAAAGGTGTTCTGGTGTCTTCGAGCGAATAGAAAGCTCGTTGAATCATGAAGACATAACTGAATGGAAGTAATCCAACCACCATTGCGATAACAACATTTCCTAGCGCAATTGCGCTCGGTATCTCACCCACGAATACTCTAGATATTGGATAAGCAAGAACAATCAAACCTGTTGTTGCCAACACACTGATCATTGCAATAGTCCTTAGACCGTCAGCGAGATCAGTTTTTAGTTCATCGAATTTCTTCTCAACTGCGTGAGTCGACATTCTGGTGAAGTATGCAGTTGCAATAGAAACTGTTGCAACAGAGTGAGGCAACATAAATATCAACCAGGCGATACCCATCGCCGCAACAGAAGCAATGGCAACATACTGACCATTGATCATTTCACGACCACCAACAGCAGTTGAGGCAACAGAGGTTTGAACTATTCCACCAATTTGTGTAATTAGTAGCATTCCTAAAGTCCAAGATGCTGTTCGCATTGCTGGGGCAAGCCCAACACCCTTCCAACCAAAGTTGAGGTTAAAGGTAAGGCCCATCTTCTTCCAGAAGAGGAAGAGTATTAGAGCTTGAGAGGCAACACCGAATGTTGCTGTTCCAGCTAGAAGAGAAATCTGTGATTGAGTCCAATCTTCAACAGATTGTTTACCGGTTGGGTCTAATCCGAACTGCCAAATGAAAGCAGCCATACCAGCGATAGCGACAATGTTGTTCAGAACTGGAGCCCACATAAAAGGTCCAAACTTACTTCTAGCATTTAGTACTTCACCTAGAAGTGTGTATAGACCGTAGAAGAAAAGCTGCGGTAGACACCAGTATGCAAAGGCTGTTGCTAACGCCATCTGTGACTGAGACCAGCCATCGGTGTATAGGGCAACCAGTAGTGGAGCTGCCAAGGTGGTCAATATAGTGATAGCTCCGAACACAGTGATGGCAAGTGTTAGTAGACGATCAATGTATGCCTTACCGCCATCTGCATGAAGTCTTGCTCTAACTATCTGTGGCACTAGCACAGCATTCAGGACACCACCAACGATGATTGCGTAAACGTTATTAGGTAATTGATTAGCAACACCAAATGCGTCAGCAGCGTTAGTGGTAACACCAATGGTTGCAGCGAGCATGATTGCTCTAACAATTCCCAGGACTCTTGAGAAGATTGTTCCGCTAGCCATAATCAGCGAAGAACGAACTACGCTCATGCGTTCACTCTTCTTCTACGCATACGAATAATTCCAAGCGCCAAAAGAATTGCAATCAATCCAGCAAATCCAAACAGTAGATAAAGCTCGATGTCAGGATTAGCAGTTAGTTTGATTTCAGTTGTTTGACCTAAACGTAGATCGGTAAAAGTTGTTACCCAAACTTTAACTGTGAAAGATCCTGCTGAGATCGCAGTAATCGGAACTAGAGCATCTTTTCTAGAGTTAGCTGGAATAGTTACCGAAACATATTCTTGAACATTTAGGGCTGCATTAGTTGTCTTTGCATGCACTCTAACTTTTATTGCTCTGTCGTAATTGTTTTGAACTGAAATCGGAACTTTAGATTCACGAGAAACCATGTTGATATCCGAACCAGGAACAATGAAAACTTGTGCCGGTGGTAAAGCAGCGTTAGCTTGCGGTGTGAGAGTCAAGAATGACAAACACATCGCAACTAGCATCAACATTCGTTTCATTGACGGGCTACCCACTCTTGAACAATTAGAGCTAGGCGACGCTCATTCTCGTGAGTTAATTCATCTGAAATCAGATCAACATTGATCCAGCGAATGTCTACCGCTTCTTTATCTGGATCATTTTCAATGGTTAGTTCGCCACCGGTTTGTTTCATAAGGAAGTGATGAACGGTTTTACTAATCACAGCGGTTGGAGTAGAGAACTCGTATTTGATTGAACCAAGTGGCTCAATAATTTCGGCTTCTAAACCTGTTTCTTCAAGCACTTCTCGGAGCGCTGCCTCTTCAATAGTCTCGGTGCCTTCGAGGTGACCTTTGGGTATGCACCAGTCAATTCGACCACCACGATTGCGGCGGCCGATGACGGCTATGCGCGAAGACCCATCACCAGCTAAGACAAATCCCCCGGCTGAAGTCTCCTCGACGCGAGGTTTCGCTCGAGAGTTCATGCTTCAAGCCTAACCCCGTGAGGTAATTCATCGGTGTATGAGGGATATCACGGGCATACTTAAATCAATGCCAACAGTTCAAGAGGCTCTAGCCAATCTCCAGCGGACCACCGAGAGTCCGTTACTTGTTAAACTCGGCACACTCTTCACAGCTGCTGGTTTTGAACTTTCCCTTGTTGGTGGCCCTGTTAGAGATGCTTTCCTAGGCAGGGAAACAGCTGACCTTGATTTCACGACCTCTGCTAACCCTGATGAGATCCTCAGTGTTCTAAAGGGAAATGTTGATGCCCACTGGGATATCGGCAGGGATTTTGGCACCATCGGTGCCCGCATAGGGGATACCACGGTAGAGATCACAACCTACCGAGCAGATCAGTATGACGCTGACTCTAGAAAACCCCACGTTGCCTTCGGTAAAGACCTCAACGATGACCTTTTCAGAAGAGATTTCACCGTTAATGCCATGGCTCTTAGGCTTCCTGAGGGTGTCTTTGTTGATCCTTTCAATGGATTACAAGACCTAGTAGATGGCATCATCAGGACCCCAGGTAAACCTGAGGATAGCTTCAGTGATGACCCGCTAAGAATGATGAGAGCGGCTAGATTCGCCTC
>JBBAML010000007.1:0-2115 GCA_040402515.1 Rhodoluna sp. | reverse complement strand
GACCAGCCTTGGTCTGACTCAGCTATCAGAAGATATGTCAGAGACGCCGATGATCAACTATTGAGACTGCACGCACTAACTCGAGCTGATGTGACTACACGTAATCAAAAGAAGGCTGAACGTCTCTCTCACGCGTATGACGACCTCGAAGAGCGCATAGCTAAATTACAAGAAGAGGAAGAACTCAACGCAATTAGACCCGATCTCTCCGGTGAACAGATCATGGAACTTCTGAAAATCACTCCAGGACCTGAGGTCGGAGAGGCATATCGGTTCCTGATGGAACTTCGTTTAGACGAAGGTCAACTGGGTGAAGATATTGCTAAATCTCGCTTGCTTGCCTGGTGGCAATCAAGGTAGAGTAGTGAAGTTGCCCTGAAGAGACCCTGTGCTCTTTTGTTGGGTAACAACTGCATATACCCTCCTGTCACGGAAACGCCGTGGCCGTTCTAGTCCAAAGGAGGTGGGTTAGTCATGCATAAATACGAAGTCATGGTCATTCTTGACTCAGACATCGATGAGCGTACCGTTGGTGCCAGCTTAGACAAATTCCTCAACGTAATTCGTAACGGTGGAGGCACCGTTGACAGCGTTGACATTTGGGGCCGTCGCCGTTTCGCTTACGAAATCAACAAGAAAACCGAAGGCATCTACGCCGTCCTATACCTGACCTGTCAGCCTGCTGAAGTTCTTGAGTTGGACCGTCAGTTGAAGCTCTCTGAAGCAGTTGTTCGCACCAAGGTGCTACGTGCTGAAGATGCAGTATTCAAGATCAACGCTGTAGTGGTTCCTGAAGTTAGCGCTGCTGAAAAGGCTGCTGACGAGAAGCCAGCTAGAGCTAAGAAGCCTGCCGCTAAGTCAGCTGAGTAATACTCATGGCTGGAGAACTTACTATCACTGTTGTTGGCAACCTAGCCAACGATCCAGAATTGCGTAACACCAATAGCGGTATTGCATTTGTTGGTCTAAACGTGGCTTCAACCCCACGTACCTACAACCGCAACACCAATACTTGGGAAGACGGCGAAACTGTTTGGGTGAGATGTACTGCTTGGCGCGATGTTGCCGATAACGTTGCTCGTTCTCTTACAAAGGGAACCAGAGTTATCGTCACAGGTCGCCTAAAGCCTGCCTCTGCTTACCAAGCAAACACCGGAGAAGCTCGTGCTTCTATCGAAATGGAGATCGAAGAAATCGGTCCTTCACTTCGCTACGCAACCGCAACCGTAACCCGCAAGGCTCGTGAAGCCGGTGCAGTTGACTCAAACGCATGGGGTTCAACTCCAGTAGCGCCAGTCACCCCACCAGCAAACGATGCTTGGGCTAACCCAGGAGTTGATGGTGGCTTTGCCGCTGGCGACTCAACACCTTTCTAAGAATTCATAGGAGATACAAATGGCAGCAAAAGTAAACAGCGACCGCGTCAAGAAGGGCAGTCGCAACGCTAAGAACCTAAAGCTTGCACCAGTCAAGCCAATCAAGGTCGGCGTTATTGATTACAAGGACATCGCAACTCTTCGTAAGTTCGTGTCTGACCGTGGCAAGATCCGCTCTCGCCGCATCACCGGAGTTTCAGTTCAGGAACAACGTCTAATTGCCCGTGCAGTAAAGAACGCTCGTGAGGTTGCACTTATGCCTTACGCTGGCGCTGGCAGATAAGTAGGGATGACTAATGTCTAAAGTAATTTTGACCAACGAGGTATCGGGCCTAGGCTCAGCCGGCGACGTTGTTGAAGTAAAGAACGGTTACGCACGTAACTACCTACTACCTAGAGGCTTTGCAGTCATCTGGACCAAAGGTGGTGAGAAGCAGGTTGCATCAATCAAGGCAGCTCGCGACGCACGTGCTCTAGCAACTGTTGAAGAAGCTCAGGCTTTCAAGGACAGCCTTCAGGCTAACCCAATCAAGGTTGTAGTAAAGGCTGGAGTTGGTGGCCGTTTGTTCGGTGCAGTCAAGAACGGTGACGTTGCAGCAGCAGTTGCAGCAGCTGGCCTTGGCGAGATCGACAAGCGCAAGGTCGCGTTCTTCTCTCCAATTCGCACAACGGGTAACTACGAGGCAACCGTAAAGCTGCACTCAGACCTAACCGCAACCCTGAAACTACAGGTTGTAGC
>JBBAML010000006.1:40676-41803 GCA_040402515.1 Rhodoluna sp. | reverse complement strand
TCTTTGATTGCGGCAGTAACAGTTGGAGCACACTCTGGACCCTGAACAGATACGTTGATCATTCTGAACTTAGCTTCAGGCCAGCGAAGCAAAACATTTTGCTTGACGTCTTTTTCTGCATCAGAACCGGAAGCAGTGATTAGTCCAATAACGCCAGGTAAGAAAGGCAGTTTTTGTTTCTTAACTTGGTCGGCTAATCCTTCGGCAATGATCTTTGCTCTTCTGGCTTCAATCTCAGCCATCAGAACTCCGATGCCAACCTTTTTGATGCTGGAGACCTTAAGGCTAAGGGAACCTCTAGCAACGTAGTAATCCATGTTTCCAGAAACAATGACTCGGTCACCATCTTGAAACTCTTCAGTTGCGGTTGCTAATACTCCAGCGAAAATAACCAGAGAGATGGTTGAACCGGTAGTTAGGTCTCTGAGCTGGGGATAGGCGTGACCGCCAGCTTTGTGTTGGAACTTGATAAGTTCCCCCTCAACCCAGGCATTACCCCATTTGCTGACAGCGCTGGCAACTCTCTCAGAGAGCTGCTGGACGGTAAAGGGGTGATCTGGATCTTTACCGATGGAGTTCAAATCCACTGAGTCGTTCATTAGTGCTTCCTAGTCCAGCCCGTTTAGAATTAGGTAAGTGACTGACATCCAGAATACTTTGAGTAACCGACAATCAGGCTCCGCTAAGCGAGTCTTGCTAGCTGCTCCCCGCGGATACTGTGCTGGCGTAGATAGAGCCGTTATTGCCGTTGAGAAGGCACTAGACCTCCACGGTTCACCGGTTTATGTCCGCAAAGAGATTGTTCACAATAAGCACGTAGTCCAGTCACTAGAGAAGCGTGGAGCAATCTTCGTCAACGAGGTTGATGAAGTCCCAGAGGGGTCAATCCTGGTCTTCTCAGCACATGGGGTTAGCCCAGCAGTAGTGAAAGCTGCCGAGGGTAGAAACCTAAACACTATTGACGCAACCTGTCCTTTGGTTACCAAGGTGCACCGTGAGGTTCAAAGATTTGCAGCTGAAGATTACGACATTCTTCTAATCGGCCACGAGGGTCACGAAGAAGTTGAAGGAACTGCCGGCGAAGCACCTGATCACGTCCAGCTAGTTGACGGTAGACATGGCATCTT
>JBBAML010000006.1:30381-40576 GCA_040402515.1 Rhodoluna sp. | reverse complement strand
TCTGAAATCAAAGAGGAATGGTTTGAGGGAGTATCTTCAGTTGGAGTCTCTTCAGGTGCTAGCGTTCCAGAAGTTCTAGTTGATGAAGTTCTTGAGTATCTAGCAGCTCGTGGCTACAGTGATGTTGAGCTAGTGCAGACAGCCGAAGAGGACGTTCAGTTCTCACTACCTAAAGAACTTAGAAAAGATATGAAAGCTGCTGGCGAAGAAACCAGCAACAAGGTTAAGCGCTAACTAATCCTTATTTCTTTGACCAGTTTTCCGTCACGGTCAAAGGTTTTCCAAATACCAACCTGTGTGCCGTTATCAAAAGAACCAGAACGCATTAGGGAGCCATCTTTTCTGAAGAATTCCCAGAAGCCGTGCATTTCACCTTTTAGGTATTCACCCTTGAATCTAGGGTTCCCGTTGTCGTAAAAAGGATCTACCGAAGACAAACTACAGACTCATAGATTTTGAAGCTGAACCAAGTTCCTGGGTAGCAAGAACAACACGCTTAGCCATTGCAGCTTCTGCAGTCTTACCCCAACCTCTAGGGTCATAAGCCTTCTTGTCGCCCACGTCACCGTCAACCTTGAGGACCTTGTCGTAGTTAGAGAACATGTGTCCTGCGATTGATCTGGTGAATGCATACTGAGTATCAGTGTCGATGTTCATCTTTACAACACCGAATGAAACTGCGTCAGCAATTTCCTTTTCAGTTGAACCTGAACCACCGTGGAAGACAAGGTCAAAAGGCATGTCCTTGCCATACTTAGCGCCAACTGCACTTTGGATGTCTTTCAGTAGTTCTGGGCGAAGCACAACGTTTCCTGCCTTATAGACACCGTGCACGTTACCGAAGGTTAGAGCGGTTAGGTAGCGACCGTTCTCACCCAAGCCCAGAGCTTCAGCGGTTAGGAGACCATCTTCGATGGTTGAGTAAAGGTGTTCACCTTCACCACCTTCTACGCCGTCTTCTTCTCCACCAACAACACCGATCTCAACTTCTAGGATGATGCCCAGGTTTTTAGTCTGAGCTAGCAGGTCCTTTGAGATAGCTAAGTTTTCAGTTAGAGAAACAGCTGAACCATCCCACATCTGCGAGTTGAACAGTGGGTCCTGGCCATTACGAACACGCTCTTTGCTCAGTTCTAATAGTGGAAGCAAGAAGGTCTCTAGGTGAGGCTTAGAGCAGTGGTCGGTGTGAATACCAACGGTGATTGGGTAGTTCTTAGCAACTTCTCTTACGAAGTTAGCCATGGCTGCAGCACCGGTTGCCATGTGCTTTACAGATGAACCAGACCAGTAGTCTCCACCACCGGTGGTTACCTGAAGAATTCCATCAGAACCTGCTTCGGTTAGACCCTGGAGTACAGCGTTAACTGTTTGAGAGCTTGAAACGTTGATAGCTGGATATGCAAAGCCACCTTTTTTAGCGCGGTCGATCATTTCTGCATATTGATCCGGTGATGCTACAGGCACTTCTATCTCCTAAGGTTTGGCTACTTCTTCTAGTGGAACATCTAAATTCGGGTTTGCATCAACTGATGCTGAAGGCATGTTATCTAGGTTTGCTAAACCTGAGGTTGGTTGGGTAACTGCAATTGCACCCCAACGCACAGCAGTCTGGACACCTAGAGGAACATTGAAGCCAACACCATAGTCTTCTTCACCTTCTGCTACCGGGTTAGAAACAACAGCAGATAGGAAACCAGCAAGGGTTGCATCTCCTGCACCAACAGTGTTAATAACCTTTACCGGAGGAGTTCTTGCTGCCCAGTTACCAGTCTTGGTAACGGCAATCATTCCATCAGCGCCCATTGAAGCTAGAACAACTTCAATGCCGTGCTCACAAAGTTCACGAGCTGCGTCAACAACATCACCTACGGTAGCTAGTTCTCTTCCAACAGCAGAGGCTAGCTCTTCAGCATTTGGTTTGATGACGTTAGCAACGCCCTTACGAGCCCAATATGAAAGTGGTTCACCTGAAGTATCGAGAGCAACCTTAACTCCCATCATCTTCATGACATCAAAGATTGGTTGTAGATCAACATAGACACCGGTTGATTTATAGGTTGGCAGTGCTCCAGCAATAACTAACCACTTTGCGCCAGTTCTTCTAACCTCTTGTTCGGTTAGGTCGATAACTTTCTGCCAGTCTTCTTCGCTTAACGATCTTGGAGATTCGTTTACCTTCGTGGTGGTTCCATGGGTGTCAACGATGGTGGTTGAAACACGAAGGTTTCCCTCAACCCAAAGTGGCACTAAGAAAGAAGAGCCGGTTCTATCTAGAACGCTGACATCCGCATTACCGATAGGGACAACACCCGGGGCATCAATGCCAGCAAGCACTAGACCACGAGAAACGTTAATACCCTTACCGGCTAGTTCGTCACGAACATCATCAGCTCTGTTTACTCCACCTTGGTGTAGGTGGTTAACGTAATAGGTGCGGTCAAGAGTTGGCGCAGGAGTAAGGGTGACTACTGGCGCACTGAACTGGCTCTGCGACATGTCTTTCTCCTTATTTCAATAACTAGTCAACGCCAAAATCTTCACGGCGGATGGGTTTTTAGAAGCAAACGACTTTGTCGGCCAACTCAAAAAAGTATAGCCAAAATGCCTAAATTAGGCAGGTTCCCCCAGTAAATGCTTGATGTTGTGGTTAGTTAGCTTGGCTAAATCATCTAAGTTATCGACCCCATGGCGGTCAGCCATATGGAGCACAATTCGAGCACAGGCATCGCTATCGGCTAGGGCATCGTGGTGGTTGAACTCCTCTATACCGATGGCATAGGCCACCTGATTCAGGCGATAGCTTTCCAGGTTGTATGTTTTGCGAGCCATAATCAGGCTGCAGCCATATCGGAGATCAGGTAAAGAGGCATCGATAGCCATAGCAGAAGCCCTTAGGACACCCATATCAAACCCAGCATTGTGAGCAATAAGGTCATCGCTGGAGATGAAGGTAAGCATCTCTCCAAGTGCTTCTTCCCAACTAGGAGCATCCTTCACATCATCAGGGGTTATTCCATGCACTCCTATGTTTCCTTTAGCGAACCAGTCGTTTGGGTAGGGAGGTTGAATAAGGGTTGCAAAAGTATCAACAATCTTGCCTTCAACTACTTTTACCAGACCAACCGCACAAGGACTAGCTGCGGACCCATTAGCGGTCTCGAAGTCTATGGCAGTGAAGTTCAAAGGCATTGTTTAACCATAACGACCGGAGTAAATCTACAAACCAAATTAAGCATGGGAACATTAGATTTCGACAGATATTTAATCTTTGTTTCAAGGCTAAGTAAGACAACCCTGTTTCCAAGATGCATCAAAAATTGTCACATTCTGCTAACTATTGAAACTTGGATACATGCATACTAGAAAAGTCTTAGATCCTGCTTTATTCTTGCTGTAAGTCCAGTACTTGGAGAAGGATAGAGGGGAAATCAATGAAATACATACTCGCAACGATTGTTACTTGTGCATTGCTTGAGGCCTTGGTTTCGGGGTCGACTTCGGGCACTAACATGGCCGCCTCGGAAAGCTGCGTCAACATTATGACTGGCGATTGGGATAAGTGTGTTGTTACAAATGCCGGACTTCCAGTAACAGGAGGCTATGGCGGTGGATCAAAAATACTAATGATGATGACCCGTGCAACAATTTAGGTTCGATTCAAAGTGAAGAATATTCTTAGAAGGCTTGGACGAGCTATCAGAAACTTTATATCGCCACCAACCTGGGAATCACTTACCGACGAGCAAAGGCAGCAGCTTTTTTCTTTCAGCAGAAGAAAGCACAGACAACTGGCTAGAGCAATGGCTGCTGACAAAGTCGTGGACAACAAGTCTCTTCGAATCAGTGGTAGTTATGCAGGAGGATTAGGAAATTCGGCCGCAGGAGAAGCCCTTGACGCCGGAGGCGCTATGGGAAATATTTTGGGAGACTGGCGCAGAGAGCAGATAAAGGAGGCTATGCGCGAAGGTGAGCGCCACGATAGGTAAACTAGTGCAGTGGCCCTAACTATCGGTATCGTCGGACTTCCTAATGTCGGCAAATCAACTCTCTTCAACGCACTAACCAAGAACAATGTGTTGGCGGCTAACTACCCCTTTGCGACCATTGAACCCAACATAGGTGTGGTCAACCTACCTGATGAGAGGCTAAACAAACTAGCCGAGATCTTTGGTTCTGAAAGGCTGCTACCAGCACCGGTGTCTTTCGTGGACATTGCTGGAATTGTTAGAGGCGCTTCAGTTGGAGAAGGTTTAGGTAATAAGTTCCTGGCTAACATTCGTGAAGCAGATGCCATCGCGCAGGTTGTTAGAGGATTTGCGGATCCTGATGTTATTCACGTAGATGGCAAGGTTGATGCCGCTGGAGATATTGAAACCATCAACACAGAGCTAATTCTCGCTGACTTAGAAACTCTAGATAAAGCACGTAACAGAATTGAAAAGGAAGTTAAGGGTAAGAAGGTTGAACCTTCTGTCTTAGCAACTGTTGATGAAGCACTAGCTTGGCTAAATGCCGGTAAGCCACTATCTGTTTCATCGATTGACATTACAGATATCAAAGAGCTGGGTCTCCTAACCGCTAAGCCAATTCTTTACGTTTTCAACGTAGATGAATCAGTTCTAGGCGATGCTTCAAAAAGAAAGCTACTTGCTGACCTTGTTGCACCGGCAGAAGCAGTGTTCCTTGATGCCAAGGTTGAGAGCGAACTTATCGATCTTTCTGTTGAGGAAGCCAATGAACTTCTAGCCTCCCTTGGGCAGGACGAGTCTGGCCTAGATCAGTTAGCCCGTATTGGATTCAAGACTCTAGGTCTTCAGACTTACCTCACCGCAGGCCCTAAGGAAGCAAGAGCCTGGACAATCAAGCAGGGTTGGACTGCACCTCAGGCTGCCGGAGTTATTCACACTGATTTCCAAAGAGGTTTCATCAAAGCAGAAATTGTTTCTTTTGAAGATCTAATTGCAGCAGGTTCAATGAACGACGCTAAGGCAGCCGGCAAAGTCCGTATGGAAGGCAAAGACTACGTAATGCGTGATGGCGACGTAGTTGAGTTTAGGTTTAATGTCTGATCAACAGTTTCTTTATTCGGTTGAGAGAACTTACCCGGTAAGCATTGAAAAACTTTGGAATGCTTGGGTTCAACCAGCGGCTTTGAGTGTTTGGTATTGCCCTACTGATCTTTCTGTTGAGACTAATTCAGTTCAGAATCAAGCAGTTGTTGGTGGTCTTTGGACCGTTGGCGTAAGCGTTCCTCAATACAACATGGTTGCCTATTTCTTCGGTGAATACACTCAGGTTATTGAACACTCCATGCTTGAGCACACAATGACGTATACCCAGTCTTTTGATGAGTTTCAGACTCGAGTACCATCTCCGGTTGCCCACTTGGTTCGAATTGAATTCAAGGAAATTGAAGGGGGAGCTTGGGTGAAATTTAGTCAATTTGGTGAACTTCCTGAAGGCGAAGCCCCTCGCGCTCAAGCAGGAATGGAAAGTTACTTCGATAACTTGGGTAAATTCCTCCAAGTGAATTAGAGATCGATTCTCTAAAATTGAAGTATGGAAAACTTACTTCACCTTAATTGGTTAGCAATATTTAGCGCTTCAATACTTTCTTTCATTATCGGTGCCACTTGGTTTGGCCCTAAGACTTTCTACCCTGTTTGGATGAGAGCTCTTGGAAGAGAAGTCCCCACCGAACGAATCAAGATGACCGGTGGCGAGACACTGACTATGTTTGGTGGAACATACCTAGCTGCCTTGATCCAAGTCATCACCCTAGGGTTCATCATTTCTCTTGCTCGAACAGCTAACCCAAACTTTGGTGCCGTCGATGGTTTGATCTTTGGGTTTATCTTCTCTGTTGGGCTTGGAGCTTTCGCATCAGTTTCACACAGGATGTTTTCTCATCCACAATTCAAGGTTTATAAGTCCTTGAAGGTTTGGTTGATTGAAGTTGGTCAGGACGTAGTCTGCGTTTCACTTGCTGGTCTAATCCTTGGGGCTTGGGTTTAGTAGTGACCTCAAACCTAGAGCTAAAACGGTTATCCGTTGAGACTCTAGATGATTTCCTTGAATACTTTGACCACCGCGCTTTCTTAGACGATAAGAACTGGGATGGTTGTTACTGCCAGTTCTACCTGGGCACTCCAGAAGTTAAAGGTCAATCGGTAGAAGATAAGTCAAACCAGAACCGGGCACTTGCCTGCTCAAGAGTTGAATCTGGTGAAATGGATGGCTATCTACTCTTTCAAGGAGAAGAGGTCGTGGGTTGGTGTGCTGCTGCTAGTTCACTTTTGTTTCCAGGACTGCCTGAGGCTGAGGAAAAGCTGGCCAGGATTCTTTGTTTCAATGTTGATCCTGATCATCGAGGTCAAGGTGTCGCAGGGAAGATGCTTGATCTAGTGATTGAAGATCTCAGAGCAAGAGAGTTTGAAGCAGTTGAAGCTGCACCTAGAACAGATTCGTATGGAGATAAGAGTTACCGAGGTTCTAAGGACATGTTTATAAAAAGAGGATTTGAAGAAGTTGCCGATTTAGGTGATGGATCTGTTTTGGTGAGAAGATATCTAGCTTGAGCTAGTCGTCATCTTCGTCTTCGTAGTCCTCGTCATCAGAGTCATATCCGTAGTCATCGTCATCGCCGTAGCCATATTCGTCATCATCGCCGTATTCTTCGTCATCGTCATCGTCATCGTCACCTGAGTTGAATGCAGGGATGTCTGGGACGATTGGAACTACTGGAACAGGAGTTGGAGATGAAGTGGGGGTCTGAGGTGTTGGGGAAGTAACCGGGGTAGATCCATCGGTTGGAGCAACTGGGGTTGCAGTGTCAATAATTATTTCGCCAACTGGAGCTAGAGGGTCAACGACCTGAATATTTGTCGATTGGTTTGGTGTGCTAGCTGGAGTGTTTAGGGTAACTGCAAAGGCAGAACCGCCGATGGCAGTTGCAGCGATAGCTAGAGTTGCGATTGTTGAACTAGAGATTTTCATCTGGTTCCTTTCCTGCTATCAAACTAGATGCCTTAACTGAAGTTTAGTTGGCTTGTGCCTGAGTGTTACCTGAGATTTTAGAAGGCCTCGCTAGACAGTAATGCTGTTCCACTTTCAATACCCGCGAGGAGTACATCAACAACGTGCTCTGGTGTCATTCCCTGCGGGAAGGCAGGTGCTTGACCGAATAGAGCTCGGGTAGCAAGGCCAGTCTCGGTGTGACCAGGTCTTGCCTCAGTGACCTGAATCTTGTCTCTTCTCCACTCAAGAGCTATTGAAGAGAGGAAAGCAGAGTGAGCAGTTTTGCTAGCTGTATACGCGGACATGCCTGGGAATACTTTCTCGGCAACTACTCCGGTGATGCTGGAAACAAAGCTACCCTCAGCTCGTTTGAGAGATTCATAGAGCCCCGAGATTACAGCAGCTGGACCTAGGTGGTTTATCTGCATAAGTTTCGCTGCATCTGTAGCGCTGGTCTCTTGAGCTTTACCAAAACCAACAACACCAGCAGCGTTAATGATTCCATCCAAAGTTTCAGGACTTAGATAGCTGATAACGGCTTCAATACTGGCCGGATTTTCTAGATCAAGGAGCAACTTAGTGCTTACCTGTGCGGGTAATTTCTCAGCTGTGGTTGAGTCCTTAGCAGAACCGTAGACATGCGCTCCACGAGCCACCAGTGATTGAGAGATTAGAGAACCAAATACACCTGAAGCACCAATAACGAGAATCTTTTTACCTTGAAAGTCCATATCTTTATTATGCCGTTATCTCAAACCCCCAAATTACTGGAACTTGCTCTCATAGTCTTATCAGGTGGAGTTGACTAGACAGGCTTTCGTTGCCGCAGCAACGTCTGCTCTGCTCATTCCTCAGATAGAAGCCGCTGAAGCTAGATCCAAGCCAATATCTATGTTGCCAGCTAGTTCAACAAGAAGATTCGCGTGGACAGTTGATGATGGGGTAAGTAGCTCCGCACTCAAGGCTTATCTTGATATTGCTGAAGGTAAGAATCAACACTTGACTCTCTTTGTCACCAGTAGCTATCCATCCTGGCGAAACCATACGAAGCAGATCAAACGTCTAATAAAGGCAGGCAAAGTTCAACTAGGAAATCACACGGTTACTCACAAAGACCTCACCACCACAAGTTCCGCAGTTATAAGAAAAGAGCTTGAGGGTTGTCACAAGTTCTTACTTGAAGAATTTGACTATGACGCCAGACCATATTTCAGACCTACCTACGGTAGCTGGAATGCCAATCTTCTCTCCATCGCTGCAGAACTTGGATACACCGCCCCAATAACTTGGTACGGAAGTTTAGGTGACACCGGTACCCCTTCACAGGAGAGAATCATCCAGCACGCGAACCAGTGGATCGCTAATGGAAGAATCGTGATCAGCCACGCTAATCGAAACAAAACTCCTGAGACAATGAACCAAATCCTGAACATCATTCAAACCCGTAAACTTCACTCAGTGACTCTGAAAGAAGCTTTCGGAAAGAACTTCAAATAGAACTAGGGACAGGCATGAAAACTCACCGTGGAATTGTTTACTCACGTAATGGCGGGGCAGCAGCTAGTCAGCCACTAGCTGTCTCAGCCGCTCTAGAGATACTTAGAGCTGGTGGGTCATTCATTGACGCCGGTATTGCACTAAGCGCAGTTATATCTGTTGTTGAACCAGGTGCTTCACAACTTGGTGGCGATGCCTTTCTAATCACTCACCACGCTAAGACCAAAGAGAACCTAGCCTTCAACGGTTCCGGTGAAGCCGGACACAGCGCTGTCTCGAGTGCCTTCAAAGACACAATTGACCACCACGGACCAAGGTCAGCAACAGTTCCTGGAACAGTCTCAACCTGGTTTGCGGCTCACGAAAGATACGGCAAGTTACCGATGGAGCAAATACTTGCTCCGGCAATTAGATATGCGGAAGAGGGCTTTGCTGCGACCCGTGATTTCGTAATGAGAATCCAGTTCTTTCTAAAGCAGTTCCCGGATGCAACATTTTTTAGTGACATGGGTATCGATACCGCTCTTGCTGTTGGAGATCTTGTAGTTCAGAAAGATCTAGCTAAGACTTTGAAGTTGATTGCAGCTGAGGGCAGAGAAGCTTTCTATAAGGGAGCCATTGCAGACCTCATTGTTGAAGGCACTGATGGTTGGTTTAACCATGAAGATCTCGCTAAGCACTTCACCAGAGTTGAGAAACCACTCACCGTTAATTACCGAGGTTACCAAGTGCACGGCCAGCCACCTCCCACCCAGGGCATGATTCTGATGGAAGAACTCCTACTTGTTGAAGACAAAGACCTTAAATCACTAACTGAAGCAGAGCGTATTCACCTTATGGTCGAAGCCAAGAAGATTGGTTTTCTAGATAGAAACGAAATCCTTGCTGACCCAGAGTTCACTCCTGTTGATGTTGATCGAATTCTTTCGGCAGAGCACATTTCTAATCGTCGTAGGCAGATAGACATGTCAAAGGCTTGGAATGGTCCGGAAGGCAATGTGTCTGAAGGAAGTGACACCACATACTTCATCGTCGCTGATGCTGAAGGTAATGCTGTTTCTTGGATTCAAAGTGTTTTCCATGGTTTTGGTTCTGCCTTTGTTCCTAAGGGCACCGGCGTCCTTCTGAACAATAGGGCTACCGGTTTCAACCTTGATTCAATTCATCCAAACTTTATCGAACCTGGTAAGCGACCTGCTCACACCCTAAACGCTTGGACTGTTACAAACACCGATGGTTCATTGGCCTATGTCGGTGGAACACCAGGAGCGAATATTCAAGTGCAGTCAAACTTCCAATTGATTGTTCAATTAGTAGACCTTGGATACACAGTTCAAGAGGCAGCTGAAGCACCTAGATGGCAGCACCTAATTGGTGATTCATCTGACCTTGAAACCGGTGCAGGTAAATTGCAGCTTGAATCAAGATTTGGCGAAGAGGTAATTGAGAGGCTAAAGGCTTTGGGCCACGACGTTCTAGTCTTACCTGAGTATGGTCACGGCTCTGCTGTTCAACTATTGCAAATACTTCCTAACGGCACTCAAGCTTGGGGAAGCGATGTTCGAGTTGACGGTCAGGCTGCAGGAATCTGATCTTCTCTGCCGTAGCTCTTACCGTTCTTCAGTACTGCTGGTCCTAGTATTGCCAGGATAACTGCGCCAATAACGGCAGCTCCAACGAA
>JBBAML010000006.1:0-30281 GCA_040402515.1 Rhodoluna sp. | reverse complement strand
AGTGCAGTTGCTATTGAGTTCAAACCACTGGCGCGGGGAACATCTTCTTTAGCGGCAAGGCTAGGAAGCAATGCGCTAAAGGCTGCATTAACCCCCGTGTTAGCACTTGCTGAAAGCAGTAGAGCGATGTATGACCACCAAGCTGGCCAACCCAGTGCCAAGCTAAAGGAACATAGTGACATCACGATAAGTAGTGGTGGCATCAGAGTTCTGGTGCTGTATTTGTCTGCCATTAGTCCTGCCCAAGGAGAGAGCAGTACCGAAGGAAGAAGCATGCAGAGGAACAAGAGTGAAACTCCTGATGCACCAGCAACATCTTTATCTCTTAGGACAACAGCCCAAGTGGTCATAGCACTACCCAAGAAGGAGATACCAGATGCAGCAGAGAGCAGCTGAATCTTTAGCCACTGAGTCTGATTAGCCATCATAAAGCCTTAGTTTTTAACGTTTGGGTGATTTAGTAGTTCAGAAACAGTGTTGTGAAGTTTTGAGTTGGTGGCTAGAACACTCGAGGATGAAGTTGTTAGTTCGCCATGAAGATCGGTAATTCTTCCACCAGCTTGCTCAACGATTGGAACTAATGCAGCAATGTCGTAGATTGCTAGATTGTGTTCTGATGTTATTTCTAGTGCTCCTTCGGCAAGAAGCATGTATGCCCAGAAATCTCCATATGCTCTGGTGCGCCAAACTTTTCTAGTTAGCTGCATCAACGGCTCAAGCAATCCGTTTTCATCCCAAAGCTTGAGACTGTTATAGCTTAAGGAAGCATGCTCCAGTTCACTAATCTTTGAAACCTGCAATTCAGCAGTTCTGCCATCGATGTGTCTGGTGTGTGCGCCAACACCTGGGGCTGCCCACCATCTTCTACCCATCGCTGGAGCACTAACTACTCCAACGACTGGCTTGCCATCAACAGCAAGTGCAATCAGAGTGGCCCACACAGGAACTCCACGCATGAAGTTTGCGGTGCCATCGATGGGGTCAATAATCCAGGTTCTAGATCCTTTGCCGTGGAGGTTATCTCCGGTTGATCCGTATTCTTCTCCAATTAGAGAATCCTCTGGACGTTCGGCTTTTAGAACTTCTTTGAGAGCAGCTTCAACACTTCTATCAGCATCGGTGACAGGTGTTGCATCTGGTTTAGTCTCAACAACTAGATCTTGAGAGTAGAAGCGCTCAAGTGAAATGCCATCAGCAAGGTCGGCAAGTTTCAACGCGAGTTCTAAATCAGCTTTGTAGTCCATAAACCTAGGTTAGTCGTTACTGGAATTAGCTATTGAGACCATGAGCCTTCTAAGCGAATCAAGCCTTGAGGCTGAAATAGTGCCTGCAGTTACTGCCTCATCTAGACCACAGTCAGGGGAGTCAGCAAGGTGTGAGCAGTCTCTCGGGCACTGAGAGGCAACTTGCCAGAGGTCTTCAAAGCTTCGAAGCAGATTGTCTAGTTTGATGTGTCCTAGACCAAATGATCTAACTCCTGGGGTATCGATAATCCAGGAAGAGGAATCTAGCCTGATAGCTCTAACCGAACTGCTGGTGTGTCTGCCTCTACCTGTTACAGCATTGACTCCACCTGTTTCACGAGCAGCTTCGGGAGCAAGGGAATTAACCAATGTTGATTTACCAACGCCACTGTGGCCAACAACCACCGTTACTTGGTTAGCTAGGAATTTATTGAGCTCGTCGAGACTCGGAGCGTCTTTCCTGTTCAGAATTACAGGAATTGAGAGATCAGCGAAGTTCTTCACAAACTCCGCAGGGTCTTCAAGATCAACCTTGGTTATGCAAAGTGCAGGCTTTAGCCCAGCATCAAATGCTGCTGCAAGGTATCTGTCGATAAGTCTGGTTCTTGGTTCTGGGTTAGTAATTGCGACCACAATCAACATCTGGTACGCATTTGCAACAATTACTCTTTCAACTTGATCAGTGTCATCAGCACTTCTTCTAAGCAGAGTAGTTCTCGGTTCAATGCGAACAATTCGAGCTAGAGCGCCAACGGTATCTGAGGTGTCACCGGCAAGAGCTACTCGATCACCAACTGCAACACCTTCCTTACGAAGCTCTTTTGCAAGAGTCGCAAACACTTCACGTTCATCGTTTAGGAGAACGGTGTATCGACCTAGATCAACTTGAACTACCATCCCAATTGGTGCATCGCTATATGAAGGTCGATTCTTAGTTCGTGGCTTATTACCCTTAGGGTTTGGTCTTACCCGAACATCCGACTCATCAAGATCGTGATCTTGGGGTTCAGGTTCATACAACCAACTCAAGCTGTTTGCTCCAGCATGTTGTTCCAGAGACTTACAAACTCTGGCATCGTCTTACTCACCACAGAAATATCTTCAATCACGATACCTGGAACTCTAAGCCCAATAATTGCTCCAGCAGTAGCCATTCGGTGATCTTCATAGGTGTGCCAAGTTGTTCCATGAAGGTTAGCTACCGGATTGATTTGAATACCATCAGGTAATTCAGTGGCGTTTCCACCAATCGCATTGATCTCCGCGGTTAGTGCAGCAAGTCGATCAGTTTCATGTCCTCTTAGGTGCGCAATACCAGTAATCGTGCTAGGGCCATCAGCCAAAACAGCTAGAGCAATAATTACTGGAGCCAACTCACCACCAATTCCTAGATCTACATCAATGCCCTTGATTGAGCCAGTTCCGGTGAAGATCAGGTCTAGGCCGTTACGAGATACTGTTGCACCCATCTGAGTTAGTAGTTCTAGAAAGTGTTTACCAACTTGAGTGGTTTCTTCCGGCCAGTCTTTGATCGTGACTGTTCCACCGAGAACAAGGGCAGCGGCAATAAACGGACCCGCATTAGATAGGTCAGGCTCAATTGAAATTTCTCCACCAGAAATCGGTCCAGGTTCAACCACCCAGGTAAGAGCATCCGGCTGAGTGACCTTCACACCTCTTGCCCTTAGGCAATCAATCGTCATCTCAATGTGCGGGAGAGATGGAAGGTGCTCACCAGCATGGTGCAAAGTTATGCCATTGGTGTATCGGGGAGCTGCTAGGAGTAGACCTGAAACAAACTGGCTAGATGAGCTGGCATCAATCGTTATCTCTCCGCCTTCAATAGATCCAGTACCCAGCAGAGTAAAGGGGAGTGAACCTGTTCCTTGGTCCTCGACCTCAACCCCAAGCTCTCTGAGTGAGCCGATGGTGGTCTTCATTGGACGTCTTCTGGCTGCCTCATCACCGTCAAAGGTGACACTTGTATCTGAAAGAGCAGCAATCGGCGGCACGAAACGCATTACTGTTCCCGCTAATCCACAGTCAATGCTGACCTCAGAAAGTGAAATGTCAGTGGTTGGTGGGATTATTACGAGGTCGCCATATTCATCGCGGTTGATCGTGGTTCCAAGCTTCCTTAGGGCTTCGATCATCAGCTGAGAATCCCTAGATTCCAAGGGTTTCTTGAGGTGGGTTGGCGATGAAGCGAGCGCGGACAGAACCAATTCTCGGTTAGTTAGAGATTTTGAGCCCGGCAAGGTGACCTGTGCAGAAATGGCATGGTGAACCGAAGGTGCAGGCCAAGATTCTTTGGCTTTCGGGGAATAATTTTGTTCACTCATCGGTTTTATAAGTATATGGCATGAGTTTTTGATGCCTCCCCCGTAAACCCGCTCAACGGAGAGCAACCTAACAGAAAGCAGACACTATAGACACTTTATTGATCAACTACAGCACCAAACCCCGCCGTCACAACTACGGCTCTAAATCCTGCAAGCAGCAGAAGTACATGTCCGACATAATTAATTCACTAGAGACGGGGGATGCCATCAGCAATTCAGCAGATCAGCAAAAACTAGCAGAGTTCGAACTCCACATGAGCCCTCACTATGAGGCAATTCGTCGTGCCTGCATTGGTAAGACTAGAAACGAAGCTCTAGGTGAAGAGTTAGCTCAGACCGTAATCATGAAGGCATTCAAGTACTGGCACACCTACGAGGACCAGGGTAAAGGCCCAATGAGCTGGATTAACAAGATCATCCAGAATGCTTTGTATTCCCAGTTCTCAGTAGAGGGTAAGCACAACAAGAACCGCGTTACCCTCAAGGCAGACATCAATGATGATTGGCAAGATGATTTCGTTCAGAACAATGCAGAGGAGTCACAACTAGGTGCATCAGCTGAGAGCCTCGTTATTTCTCAACTTGACAACGAAGAGATCCTCGCTGCTATCCAAAGCATCGACCCAGTGTTCCGTGCTGTTGCACTACTTAACATCGTTGATGGTTGGAAGTATAAGGAGATCGCTGAGTTCACCGGTATCCCAGCAAACACTGTTGGTACACAGGTCCACCGTGCACGTGGTTTACTAAGTTCTGCACTTCGCCAGAAAGCTATTGAATACGGAATCGATCCTGATTCAAGGAAAAAGAAGAAAAAGTAAAGGGATATGACAATGAGTAACATGAGTTGCCATGAGGCCAAGCGTAAAGTCTATGAATACCTCGGTGAAGAATTAGACGATACTGCAAAGCAGGAGGTCGATGGGCATCTGTCTGGTTGCTCTCGCTGCGCTGAAGAGTTTCATCTCGAGAGAACTATCTCCGACATGATTATTAGTACGAATCCTAGATTGATTCAGAGTTCTGATTTCTATAACCGAATATCGAACTCACTCAGATCTGAAATTGAATGAATAAAGGCCCTGATGATTTCAGGGCCTTTTTCTTTAAATCTCTTGTTCTGGTAAATCTAGCCAGCGATACCAGCCTTGGTTTAGAACTAGCCAAGCCATCAAGCCGTGACCGAGCTGTCCAGGCATTCCAAGAGTTGAGTTTCTAAGTTCTTCGTTGAATCCTTGGTGATCAACCAACGGTCTAAAGCAATCAACGAATGGCAAAGATCTTCTAGATGCAACGTCTTCGAATCCGGCTGAAAGATGTTCAATGTCATAGTTCAATTGCGGATTACGGCTAGGAATAGGAGAGACTACGAAGCTCTGAACCCCTTTGTTAGCTGCGCTATCCAAGATGTTGGCAAGGTTTAGTCTCGACCTAGACATTGAAATGCCAGCATTGATGTCATTTGAATTCAGGCAAACAATTAGTCGGTTATCTGTATCGGCCGCAAATCTCTTTGATGCCTCTTCTAACCACTGTTCGCTCATTCCAGCTGAGGTTACCTCTGGAGTTGGCAAACTATAGAAATCAACTCGAGGATAGTCACTCTGGGTTTTAGCTATAACTCGACCAACCCAACCTAGGCCTTTAGGGTCTCCGCCTGCGCCAATTAGATCGTCACCGATGATGACGATTCTGATGTTGCGTCTTGGCTGATCCATAAGGTTTAGGCGAAAGCTCTTTCAACTAGGTCTGCCTGTTCAGCAGCGTGACGCTTAGCTGAACCAGTTGCAGGAGATGCGCTGGCAGGACGAGAAATGAGTTTAGCAACCTGTCCACCCATGTATTTAGGTAAGAATAGGCCGATGTATGTCCAAGGGCCCTGGTTAGCTGGTTCATCTTGAACCCAGAAGAGTTCTGCACCTGGATACTGAGCATAAACCTGCTTGATTTCATCAACTGGAGTTGGGTAGAGCTGTTCGACTCTAACAATCGCAGTTTGTTGATCTCCACGTTTCTCTGCTTCTGCAAGCAGATCCCAATAAACTTTGCCTGAACAGAATAGAACTCGCTTCACAGCCTGTTTGTTCAATCCTCTTTCGTCATCAATTACTAACTGGAATGAACCTGAAGTGAAATCAGCCACGTTAGAAGATGCAGCCTTAAGGCGAAGCATTGACTTAGGTGTGAAGACAATCAATGGTCTGCGAGGACGAGCATATGCCTGTCTGCGAAGGAGGTGGAAGTGGTTGGCCGGTGTTGAAGGTTGAGCAACAGTCATGTTGTTCTCAGCACAAAGCTGCAGGTATCTTTCGATACGTGCAGATGAGTGGTCTGGTCCTTGACCTTCGTAACCGTGAGGAAGGAGTAAAACAAGGGATGAGTGCTGTCCCCACTTCTGTTCTGCAGAAGAGATGAACTCATCAAGAATGGTCTGTGCTCCATTAGCAAAGTCACCGAACTGTGCTTCCCAAAGAACTAGAGCATCCTTACGCTCAACCGAGTAACCATACTCAAAGCCCATAGCCGCATACTCACTGAGCAGCGAATCGTAGATATAGAACTTGGCTTGTTCGGCAGTTAGGTTTCTAAGCGGCATCCACTCTTGACCGTTCTCACGATCGTGGAAGACAGCGTGACGTTGAACGAAAGTTCCACGTCTGGTGTCCTGACCTGACATGCGGATATTGACACCCTCGACTAGAAGGGAACCAAGAGCTAGTAGTTCTCCAAAGCCCCAGTCAATGCCACCTTCGCGTGACATCTCAACTCGCTTAGCAAGTAGTTGTTGCAGCTTCGGGTGAACGTTGAAGCTTGGTGGAAGGTTGCCGTGTGCACTTCCGATAAGTTCTACAACTTCGCGGCTTACTGCACTTTCGTGCTTCACCTCTGGGTGATCGCTTGCAGTTGTTCCAATACCAATTGGTCGTGCTTGGAGCTCGACAGGCTGAGACATTGCTTCGTGAACGTCAGTGAACGCTTGTTCGAGTCTTGCTTGGAAGTCCGCGTTTGACTGTTCGAATTCTTCTCTAGTGATATCTCCTCTACCGACGAGGGATTCTAGGTAAAGAGTTCTAACTGAACGCTTAGCTTCAATCAAGTTATACATCAACGGTTGAGTCATCGAAGGATCATCACCTTCGTTGTGTCCACGTCTTCTGTAGCAGACAAGATCGATGATGGCATCCTTCTGGAATGTCTGGCGATACTCAAAAGCAAGTTGTGAAACTCTAACCACTGCTTCAGGGTCATCACCGTTGACGTGGAAGATAGGGGCTTGAATTCCCTTAGCCACATCGGTTGCATAGACAGTTGAACGAGACATTGAAGGAGGGGTAGTGAAACCAACCTGGTTGTTAATCACAATGTGAACTGTTCCACCGGTGCGGTAGCCACGAAGACTCATCATGTTTAGAGTCTCAGGAACTACACCTTGACCTGCGAATGCAGCATCACCGTGAATGAGAACAGGAACTACTGGATATTCAGCCGGAGATTTATCGATGCGGTCAAGCTTGGCTCGAACAATACCTTCTAGGACTGGGTTCACTGCTTCTAGGTGGCTAGGGTTAGCTGCAAGATAAACATTGGTCTGATTACCGTTAGGGCCGGTGAATGTTCCTTCAGTTCCTAAGTGATACTTCACATCTCCAGAGCCCTGAACAGTCTTGGTATCAGTGTTACCTTCGAACTCTCTAAATACCTGACCATAGGTCTTACCAGCAGTGTTGGTTAGGACGTTTAGTCGCCCACGGTGAGCCATACCAATAGCAACCTCGGTTAGGTTGGCATCAGCAGCTGCCTGCAGGATTGCATCAAGAGCAGCAATAGTTGATTCTCCACCTTCAAGGCTGAAGCGTTTCTGACCGACAAACTTGGTCTGCAAGAAAGTCTCAAAAGCTTCTGCCTCGTTTAGCTTTTCTAGAATGCGAAGCTGTTGGTCGTGACTTGGCTTCTCATATGGACGTTCAAGCTTCTCTTGCATCCACTTGCGCTCTTCAGGGCTGTGGATGTGCATGTATTCAATACCGACGGTTCTGCAGTATGTGTCACGAAGAATCTTTAGAACATCTCTAACGAGCATCTTTGGCTTACCGCCAAAGCCGCCCGTGTTAAAGGTTCTATCTAGATCCCAGAGGCTAAGACCGTGAGTCAACACATCCAGATCTGGGTGAGTGCGCTGCTGATATTCAAGTGGATCAATATCTGCCATCAGGTGACCGCGAACACGGTAGGCGTTGATTAGTTCTTGAACTCTGGTTTCTTTACTTCTTGAATCAGAGTCGCTCTTATCAAAGTCGGTTGCCCAGCGAATTGGTTGGTAAGGAATACGAAGATCAGCAAAGATATCATCGTAGAAACCACGTTCACCTAGAAGAAGTTCGTTAATAATTCTTAGGAACTCACCAGAACCTGCACCTTGGATAACACGGTGGTCATAGGTTGAAGTCAAGGTAATAACTTTGCTAACACCTAACTTGGCTAGATGCTCTTCACTCATGCCTTGGAATTCAGCTGGGTAATCAAGTGCACCTGCACCAATGATGCAACCTTGGCCCTTGGTAAGTCTTGGTACTGAGTGAACTGTTCCAATTCCACCTGGGTTAGTTAGTGATGCTGTAGTGCCTGAGAAGTCTTCTGCAGTTAGTTTGTTATCTCTTGCACGCTTCACTAGATCTTCATAAGCAGTTAGATACTCTGCGAAATTAAGTCTTTGTGCTTTCTTGATGTTTGGAACTAGCAGAGCTCTGGTGCCATCAGGCTTAGGGATATCAATTGCTAAACCAAAGTTGATGTTGGCAGGAGAAATAGCCGCTGGCTTGCCATCAATTTCTTCGTAGTAAACATTTTGGCTTGGGAACTCTTTAAGTGCTCGGATGATTGCAAATCCAATGATGTGGGTGAATGAGACCTTTCCACCACGTGTTCTACCAAGGTGGGAGTTGATGACAATTCGGTTGTCAATTAGAAGCTTTGCAGGGATTGCTCTCACACTGGTTGCAGTTGGGATGCTTAGAGAGGCATCCATGTTCGCAGCTAGGGTCTTAGACATTCCCTTCAGGATGTTGATCTGGTCTTCTGCTTCTTCAGAGACTTCAGCTGCTGTGTTGGCAGGTGCCTGAGCAGGAATAGGTTGAGGCTTAGGTTCGACTCTGGTGGTTTTAGCAACAAGTGGAACAGATCCAGTTTGGGTCGCTTCAACAACTGAAGGCGTTGAAACAACCGGTGCTGTTGTAATTGGGGATACCGGTTGGCCTAGTTTGACTTGGTGGTAGCGCTCAAGAATTGGCTGCCATTCCTTGTCCACGGAATCAGGATTTACCAGCCACTGTCCATACATTTCATCGACTAGCCACTCGTTAGCCCCGAATTCTTGACCAGATTGGGAATTGTCCACGGACACCAAACCACCTCTTACTTTTCGCCCGAACAGTGCCAAACAAGCCTACCTTTTCTTTATGAACAGTAGGTTTCACAGCCTATTTACCCTCCACAATCACAGCCAAAGCAAAGGTATGCTGATAGGGATATGGACTCAGACCATCCCCACCCCGCCCTCCTTCAAGGTTTTAACCGATGAACGAGTGGCTATTACTCTGCCTAGGCATCCTATTGACGATAGGAACAGGTCTCTTTGTTGCCAGTGAGTTCTCACTAATCAACCTCGAAAGAACTGAGCTTGAAAGCAGGAGGAATAGGGGAGAGCGAGGTCTAAGCCCGAGCATCAACGCTCTCAAGCGAACTAGCACCCATCTTTCAGGGGCTCAATTAGGTATCACCCTGACTACTTTGCTTACAGGTTTCCTGGCTGAACCTTCCCTTACTGTTCTCCTAGAAATGAGTGTTTTAGGCGAATGGTTCACAGGCTCAACTCTTCATGCAATCTCTCTAACCGTCTCATTAGTGATCGCCACTCTTTTCTCAACTTTGATTGGTGAGTTAGTTCCCAAGAAACTTGCGCTTACTCTTCCGCTACAGGTAAACAAAGCAGTTGTCAGATTCCAACTTCTGTTCACTTGGACATTTGGTTGGTTGATTTGGTTACTGAACAGCACCGGTAATGCAATCGTCAGATCTTTTGGCATTGAACCGAAAGAGGAACTGAGTTCATCTAGAACTGCAGAAGAACTTTCTGCTCTTGTTAAGAGATCTGCAAGTCTGGGGGCTTTAGAGCAGCGAACCGCGGATTTGATTACCAAGACTTTGGCGTTGAGTCAGCTTGTTGCATCTGATGTGATGACCCCAAGAACAAAGTTGTCATCTCTTGATGCGTCATCAACAGTTCAAGATGTTATTGACCTTTCTCACAAAACTGGCTTCTCAAGGTTCCCTGTCTTTACCGGATCAAATGATGATGTGGTTGGAATAGTCCACGTTAAGGCTGCGGCATCTGTCCCTAGAGAGAAGAGAGATTCAGTTCCGGTGACCGCTCTAATGGTTGAACCGTTCAGAGTTCCAGAAACCATGTCTTTAGAAAAGTTGATGGGTGTGCTTAGGTCACACGGACTTCAGCTGGCAATTGTGGTTGATGAGTATGGTGGCACTGCAGGAATTGTGACCTTGGAAGATTTAGTTGAAGAACTAGTCGGTGAACTAGGTGATGAACACGACAGAGCGAAGCTAGATATCACCGGCGGTAAAGATAAGTCGTTCTCATTCCCAGGAATGTTTAGACCGGATGAGCTACTAGAGAAGTTAGCAATTGAAGTTCCAGAAGATGGGAGCTACGAAACTATTGCTGGCTTCCTAATGGCTCAGTTGGGCAGAGTGGCTCAGGTTGGCGATGAAGTTCGAATTGAGAGCGGTCTTCTTCGAGTTGAACGTATGGATGGTAGGCGAGTAGATCGTATTCGCTTTATTCCTGATGAGATTCCAGAGGAGGAGACCAATGAATAGCATTGCCTCTGGCCTATTAGCGCTTGTAGTTCTTCTCCTGGCCAACGGATTCTTCGTTGCTGCCGAGTTTGCAGTTATCTCCGCTAAGCGAGCTCAGATTGAACCAAGAGCAAAAGCGGGATCAACCCCAGCCAAACTAACGATCAAAGCCATGGAGAACGTCAGCCTTATTCTGGCAACCTGTCAGCTAGGTGTCACCATCTCAGGACTACTTATTCTTTTAGTTGCTGAACCAAGCATCCACGAACTGCTCAAATCACCACTGCACACCCTAGGGTTACCTGAATCTGCAGAGACAGCAGTTTCCTTTGGTGTGGCCTTGTTTATTGTTTCCTTCCTTCACGTCTTGGTTGGTGAGATGATTCCTAAGAACATCTCATTCTCAATCCCTGAACGCGCTGCTCTTGTCTTAGTTCCGCCGCTTTACGGTCTAGCTATCGCGCTAAAGCCTGTGGTCTTTAGTTTGAATGCGACAGCTAATGGAATCTTGAGGCTGTTTGGTGTGAAATCCAAGAACGAAGCCAATAGTGCATTCACCCTGGAGCAGGTTGAAGATATCGTCTCCCACTCAACTAGAGCAGGAGTGCTCAGCGATGAGACCGGGGCTATCACCAATACGTTTGAATTCACCGATAAGCAGGTCAAAGACATCTTGGTTCCTATTGAGAACCTGATTACAGTTTCAACCGATGTCACTCCAAGAATCATTGAACAGGCTGTGGCTAAGCATGGTTTCAGTCGATACATCGTGCTTGACGAAGATGGTTCAATCGAAGGTTACCTGCACCTCAAGGATGTAATTGATGAAAAAGAAGAAGATGCTGATCTGCCAGTTCAGCGAAAGTTAATCAGAACTGTTAAATCAATTGGTAGTGGTGTTGAACTTGAAGATGCTTTAGCACTAATGCAAAAAGATCGACAACATCTAATGGCAAGTTTTGACAGCGAAGGTAATTTGCTCGGGTTGCTATTCCTAGAAGATATCTTGGAGGAGTTGGTTGGAGAAGTTCAGGACGCGACTCGTCGCGACTAATTACTTCTTGAACTTTCCTCTGGTGTATTGGTTAGGCCAGTAATCTAATTCAACATCAAGTTCAAAAGCTGCTCTCAGTGGCCAGTATGGATCTCTGAGTGATGCTCTTCCAATCATGATGATTTCAATATCGGTGCTCTCCAAAATATCTTCAGCTTGTTCACCTGTTGTGATTAGACCGACAGCAGCAACTGGTGCATCAACTTCTTGAGCGATATCTTCAGCCATCGGAACTTGGTAGCCAGGGCCAAAAGGAATATTCACACCTAATACCAGACCACCGCTTGATATATCGAATAGGTCGGCTCCTGCTTCTTCACACCACTTAGCAACTTCAGCACAGTCAGGCACTGTGAAACCATCTTCACGATAGTCAGTTGCTGAGAAGCGAACAATCAACGGAATCTCTTCACCAATTTCTTTTCTCATTGCTTTGACAATGTCGATCAGAAACTTAGCTCTGCTTTCTTTAGTCCCACCGAACTCGTCAGTTCTCTGATTCGTAATCGGAGATAGGAACTGGTGAATTAGGTATCCGTGGGCAGCGTGAATCTCAATTACATCAAATCCAGCTGCAACTGAACGCTTAGCTGCTGCTGCCCATTCCTGGATTAGCTCTCTAACCTCTTCAGTGGTTAGTTCTCTAGGGGTGTTGTATTGAGGGAAACCTTCATCAGTTGAAGACACCGGTTGCCAGCCACCTTGAGCTTCATCGATTGCACCGCTACCGGACCATTCACGGTAGATGCTGGCCTTTCTTCCTGCGTGAGCTAACTGGATAGCTGAAAGAGCCCCTGCCTTTCTGATGAAAGCAGTCGTTTCTTTCCAAGCTTCAACCTGGTCATCGTTCCAGATCCCGGTATCCCAAGGGCTTATTCGTCCATCTGGTCGAATCGCAGTTGCTTCAGTCATTACTAGACCTGCACCGCCTAGAGCCCTAGAACCTAGGTGCACCAAATGCCACTGATTTGGTATGCCATCTTGGTCTTCGCAGGAGTATTGACACATCGGAGCAATCCAGATGCGGTTCCTAGAAGTCTTAGATCTAATGGTGAGGGGTTCAAATAACTTAGCCATAGCAACAGCCTAATAAGTGTTAACACTTCTAGACTTGAGCAGGGAATCTACATAAAGGCCTTGAGCCAGTTTCGGAGAGTTCGATGGCGATGAAAGTAACAGCAGTCGCATCTGCCCTTACTCGTAAGTTTTGGTTTGTATTAGCAATTGGCCTGCTTGCCCAGCTAGTTCTAATTGCGCTGGGAACTGTTAGCGGTGATCCCTTCGGTGATATTCGATACACATACGCTGCCTGGGTGACCAGCATGATTGATCACCAGAACATTCTGGGGATCAATGAACCTTGGGTTTATCCATTTATCGCTCTGATTCCACTTTGGTTAGCCCACTTTGCTAATCCAGCCGATTACATGACCGGTTGGTTCCTTATCACCGTGAATCTAAACATGCTCACACTGGCTTATTTACTTGGCTGGGGTAAGAAGATGGAAAGAGCAAAAGCTGCTTGGTTCCTGATTGCCTGCATTTTTCTATGTGGTCCAGTAGCGCTGGGTCGCTTCGAAGTTTTCAGTTTGATTCTGACTGTTATCGGTGCGATTGCACTTTGGAATAACAGAGAAGCCAAGTCCATGCAGTTCTTCAACCTAGCTGCTTGGATCAAGGTAGCTCCTGTTGCCGCTCTCTTCACTGGATTTGTGATTACCGAGAGCAAAAGAAAGTTCATTCTGAACTTGGTTTATGGAACTGCAGCAATCCTTCTTGTCGGTTTAGCTCTTGGTGGTAACTCGAGCATGTTCAGTTTTGTTGGTATGCAGAGTGGTCGAGGGGTTCAGGTTGAATCAACTATTGCCATCTTCTGGCTAATCCAAATCATCTTCAATGTTGCTGGAGCAAAGATTTACTACGACAACGAGATCCTTACTTTCCAGGTCTCTGGGTTTGGCGTCACTGAAGTTGCTAGCATCATGACCCTAGTTCAGTTCTCAGCACTAGCTATAACCATTTGGTTAGGGTTCAGAGCCAAGAAGGCTGGAGTGGATAAGAACACTCTGTTTGCTTGGATTTTCCTAACCGCGACTTTGGATCTATTGGTGTTCAACAAGGTGGGTTCACCGCAGTATGAGTTGTGGGTGATCGGCGCAGCTTTTGTTGGGGTGCTTTTTGGAACTGTTAACTGGAAGCCAGTGGTTTGGCTGACTGTGATTTCGTCAGGATTATCTTGGTTGATTTTCCCTATTTTCTACGGAGACCTGTTGGACGGAAAACCATTTGGGGTGAGCTTGCTTGTCCTTAGAAACCTTGCGGTAGTTGCAATCTTGGTTTGGTCAAACATGCAGCTGATGAAACTGGGAAAGAAAGATTTAGCTCTTAAGTAATTTAGCGAGCAATGGGCCGACAATTTCGTGTTCGATTAGGAAACCGTCGTGTCCGTATTCAGAGGTAATGGTGTGGAGCTTGCCTCCAACTAACTCAGATCCAATGTGTTCGGCAATAAGTTTCTGATTCTCAATAGGGAAGAGCCTGTCGCTATCAATTCCAATTACAAGAGCTTTAGCTTTGATTTTGCCAAGAGCTGCCTTGACAGATTTTCTATTGCGTCCAACATCGTGAGAGTTCATTGCCTCAACTAGGCAGATGTATGAATTGGCATCAAACCTTCTGGTGAACTTATTGCCGTGGAAATCTAAATACGAAACAACGGCAAATCTTCCACCATCACCCAACGGGTTGATATCCGACTGCCAAGTTCTATCAAAGCGTTCGTTTAGTTCACTTGGGCTTCTGTAGTTCAGCAGGGCCATTCTTCTGGCAAGGGCTAAACCTGCGTGCGGGCCAAGACCTGCTTTGGCGTCGTAGTAGTTGCCTTTTTGGTAGTTAGGGTCAGCTTTGATTGCTTCAATCTGCACGGAGTTCAGAGCAATCTGATCTGCCCCGGTAACCGCAGGTGCGGCAATAACTGCTATTCGGTTTACACGGTCTGGATATTCGATAGCCCATTCCAAGACATGCATTCCACCCATTGAGCCACCGATTATGGCATGCCACTTCTTGATGTTTAGGAAGTCAGAGAACAGGACCTGCGCTTGCACTTGATCTCTGATTGTTAGGTATGGAAAGCGAGAGCCATATTCTTTACCTGACTTATCAAGAGAAGAAGGGCCGGTTGATCCTTGGCAGCCACCAAGAATGTTAGGGGCAACTACGAAGTATTTGTCTGTGTCGATGTATTTGCCTGGACCAATTAGGTCGCTCCACCAACCCTCGGTTGGGTGTTCCTTTGAGGCTTTACCAACAGCGTGAGAATCGCCGGTTAGTGCATGAAGAATGAGAACTGCATTTGATGCATCTGCGTTGAGAGTTCCCCAACTCTCGTAGGCAAGTCTTGCCTGATGAAGCGTTTTACCGCTTTCTAAACTTATGTTTCCAACTGGTGCAAATAATCTTTCACCCGCTGGGTCACCGTCCCGCCAGGCTCCAGTCGCCTTAGGCTTACCGACAAGTTGTCGGGTCAGCTCTTCGGTGATGAAGTCTGAGGGGACGGTGTCCTCAGGAGTTTGAAAGTCCATTTACTAAGTGTGAACCTTACTTAACTGATGCAAATCCTGTTTCTAGATCTGCGATGATGTCTTCGATTGACTCTAGTCCAACTGATAGACGCACTAGGCCAGGTGTTACACCAGCTGTTACCTGCTGCTCAGGAGTTAGCTGAGAGTGGGTAGTGCTTGCTGGGTGGATAACAAGGGAACGTACGTCACCGATGTTAGCTACGTGGCTGAATAGGTTTAGAGATTCAACGAACTTAGAACCCGCTGCTACACCACCCTTGATTTCGAAGGACACGATTGCACCCGGTCCCTTAGGCGCATACTTCTGTCCTGCTGAATACCAAGGAGATGAAGTTAGACCTGCGTAGTTAACGCTTTCAACCTGAGGGTGCTTAGATAGCCACTGTGCAACAGCCTGAGCATTGTCAACGTGACGCTGAACTCGAAGGCTCAGAGTCTCGATACCTTGAAGCAACTGCCACGCACTTGTTGGTGCAATTGCAGAACCTAGGTCACGAAGAAGTTGAACACGCGCCTTGATTATGTATGCAATGCCATCACCTAGAGCAGCTGTGTAGTTAACGCCGTGGTATGAAGGGTCTGGCTCGGTTAGTCCAGGGAACTTGTCGCTCTTAGACCAAGCGAACTTTCCACCATCAACGATTGCACCGGCAACAACGGTGCCGTGCCCACCGAGGAACTTGGTTGCTGAGTGAACAACAATATCGGCTCCGTGCTCAAGAGGCTTGATTAGGTACGGGGTAGCAACAGTGTTGTCCACGATTAGTGGAACTCCGTTTTCATGAGCAACTTTTGCAACACCTTCGATGTCTAGGATGCTTACCTTCGGGTTACCGATGGTCTCAGCAAAGAACAGTTTGGTGTTTGGCTGAACAGCTGCTGCCCAAGCGCTTAGGTCATCCTGATCCTCAACGAAAGTTGCGGTGATGCCAAGCTTTGGCAATGTGTACTTGAACAAGTTGTATGTTCCACCGTAAAGAGTTGAAGAAGCAACGATGTGATCTCCAGCCTGAGCAATGTTTAGGATTGCAAAGGTTTCAGCAGCTTGACCTGAAGATAGCAACAGCGCAGCGGTTCCACCCTCAAGTGCAGCGATGCGTTTTTCAGCAACATCCTGAGTTGGGTTCATGATTCTGGTGTAGATGTTTCCAAACTCAGCTAGACCGAAAAGGTTCTTAGCGTGCTCAGATGAGTTGAATACGTATGCTGTGGTGTTGTAAATAGGTGTTACAACAGCGTTGGTTGTTGGGTCAGGAGTTGCTCCCGCGTGAATCTGTGCGGTTTCAAATCCCCAGTTTGCTGGATCGTTGCTCATTTTTAGTGCTTTCTTTTAATTAGGAGGTTGTGTGTGTTTCAAGGCTAAGGAATGTCCCCGAATAGCCCAAATACCCTATGAAACGTGGCGTAACTTTCGGGTGAATCTGAACGGCGATGGCCAGATAGGCGGAAGCAGATTGAGAGTTTTAGGCTCTTGCTGCTTCGTCTAGGGTATCAAAAGCCAAGGCTGCGAGAAGTGTTGCACCATCGGCCAGAACTGAATCGTCAAAAACAGCTTTGTTGCTGTGGTTTGATTGACGCTTTTCAATCGGGGTACCAGGGTCGCCTGCTGCTAGGAATACGAATGCTCCAGGGATCTCTTCCAAGATGCTGGCCATGTCTTCTCCACCAGGAATTGGCTGGTCCATGTTTTCGTATTTGCCCTCACCAAATAGAGCTCCGACAACTCGTTCAACGCGATCGATGGCAGCACCATCGTTAACCAAAACCTTGGTCGCCGGAGAGAATTCAATATCTGCTTCCAAACCAAATGCTGCAGCGGTGTTCTTTATGAATGCTGGAATCTTGGTTCTGGTGTCCTCGTAGCCCTGCTTTGAGAAAGATCGGACTGTTGCTCCGAAGCTAACTACTTCAGGAACGATGTTGGTGGTGTGGTCGTTTCCGGCCTTGATCCAACCAACGTTTAGAACAATCGGGTCAAGCGCATCAAAGTGCTTTGTGATGAATGACTGAAGCGAGCTCAACATCTCAACCATTCCGGTGATTGGGTCAACCGCAGTCCAAGGCATTGAACCATGACCACCTCTACCTCTCAGAGTGACGATGATGTCTCCGGCAGAAGCCATCATGGTTCCTTTTCTAGAAGCAAATACCCCTGGGTCATCATTAGAGAAAACGTGGATTCCGTATGCAGCAATTGGCTTCTCTCCAGAAGCTAGATGCATGTCCTGCGAGAGCATTACTCCAGCGCCGTCGTGACCTTCTTCGCCAGGTTGGAAGAACATCACAACGTTGCCCTTGAGTTGGTCTTTGTTTTCAGCAATCAGTTGGGCTGCACCAACACCAATCGCCATGTGAAGGTCGTGTCCGCATGCGTGCATGTATCCGTTGGTGGAGGAGAAAGGCAATCCGGTGTCTTCGGTCACTGCCAAAGCATCCATGTCTGCTCTAAGCAGAACTGTTGGGCCAGGTTGCGCTCCGCGGATCACCACTGCAGCAGCAGTCATATCTTTTCCAAGAGTCACTTCACCAAGAGATTGAACTTCAGACAGCACTCGAGCAAGAGTCTTAGGAAGGTCTAGACCAAACTCAGGAATCTGATGCAAGTCTCGACGGATTTCAACGAGGTTTGATTGTTTGGCTTGAGCTTGGGCTTTGAGCTGCTGAATGTCCACGGGACTCTCTTTTCTTCGGAGTTTTTCTTACTTTGGAAGTATATCCAAGACTACTGACGCCTACGATTTAGTTATGTTCTTCGAGCAAATGCATCCCACCTGGCGCCAGTGGCTAGCTGATGAGAGGGACCTACTCGAGGCCATTGAAACCAAGGTTCTGAAAACTGATTATGTGCCTTTGGCAGGCAATGTAATGAGAGCATTTGCCTCTGACCCTCAAAACATCAAGGTAATTCTTATTGGGCAGGACCCGTATCCGACTCCGGGAGATGCCATAGGCCTAGCTTTTGCTGTTAGCCCTAAAACCAAGGTTCCTAGAAGTTTGAAGAACATTGTTATTGAGTTAGAAAGCGATCTAGGGGCTGGAACCGTCGCTGACCCACTATCACCTGATTTAAGTCGCTGGGCAAATCAAGGAGTGCTACTTCTGAACAGAGCGCTAACCACAGTGCCAACTATTTCTGGAGCTCATTTGGGTCAGGCATTTGGTTGGGAAGAATTCACCTTGAAGGCAGTTCAAGCTCTTGTTGCGAGAAAACCGGTGGTTCTCATGCTCTGGGGTAATTCAGCTAAGGCAATCAAGAGTGAACTGGGTGACGTGTCTTTCGTTCAAGCAGCCCACCCAAGCCCACTTTCAGCGCGGAACGGGTTCTTTGGTTCCAAGATCTTTTCCGAAGCCAACAGCAAACTTACCGAGCTAGGTTTAGAGCCGATAGATTGGTCTTGTTAGGAAGTGAAATAGTGCCATTAGATTCTGAGTCGCGCTGGCGACTGGTCAGAAAACTAAAAGCCCGTGAGGCTGAGGTCGACCCTAGCGTCGAAGACATTACACTTCGAGCCGCTACCGCAGAAGACATGAAACAAATCGCTGAGATCTACAACTACTACGTAACTAACTCAGTTGTAACTTTTGACATTGAAGCAACAACCGAAGAAACCTGGACTGAGAAACTCGAATACCTTCAGGGCCTTGAACTTCCATTCATTGTTGCCCAAAGTGCCAGCGGAACAATCTTTGGATTTGCTTATGTCGCTCCTTGGCGACAGAAGGCTGCATACAGAAGAACAGTTGAAGACACTATTTATCTGAGACCGGCCGCAATCGGCAAGAGAATTGGAACAAGACTTCTAACTGAACTGATTGACAAATCAAGAGCAGCTGGAGTCAAAGAGATTGTCGCTGTCATAAGTGATAAAGGTGCTGACCCGTCAATTGCTCTTCATGAGGCTTTTGGATTCAAAAGACAGGGTCACCTTGCCAAGGTTGGTTTCAAATTCAACCGTTGGCTTGGGACTGTTCTATTACAGAAGAGTCTGTGAAAAAGTTCAGAAAATTGTCAGACTATGCCAGTAGGTTAGGGGCCATGAAACGTCTAATCTGGTTGATTTCAGCGACTCTGAGTTTTGCGCTAATTACATTCGGGCTTATCGCTGGATTCTCCTCAAATAAAAAGGCCACAGTTCATAGCGATCCAGCCGCAAATGATAAGCCAGTGGTCGGCCTTGTCTTGAAGTATAAAGAAGGTGTATTTCCAACTGATTATTTGGGAAATCAAGTGGGATTAGATTCAACTCAACTCTCGCAAGGTGAAGATCTGGGGTTAGGCCTTTATTCTGCAAACTTCAAGACGGCACTCTCCGAAGGTGAAGCACTTGAGCTTGCTGACTCAATCGCCAGTGATTCCCGAATCGAAAGCATCTATCTAAATCATTTCTTGAGTGAGGCAAACTTCAAGGTCGCGACCCCTAAATCGGGATCGCTGAAGGCTAGTTCAGCCCCTACGGGATTAGTAGCAGTTGATGGGTGGCAATCGAGTGACCCAACTCGAGCCAGAGTAGTGCTTAGCTGGAACTCACCAAAGAACTTAAATGGGGGAAAACTTTGGGGCTATCGAATCTGGAAGTTCGATGCAGTTGCAAACAACTACAAGATTTTAGTATCAAATACCTATAGCCCCGCTAGAGAGTTGGTAGTTAGCAACAACCTAGTAGCGGGTGCTACGGCTAACTTCAAGGTAGCTGCAATTACGCGCTCTTCAAACCTGAAATACATGGCAGTAAGCAATCAATCTGCAGCTGCACGAGTGACCCCTACTGCAACCCCACAACCACCCGTCCTGCAATCTGCTGGAACTATTACCTCGGCTGCTCCAGTGGTTGCTTGGGCTGCACAGGACAAAGTAAGCCGAGGAGGACTCAGCGTCTCTTACGTGGCAACCGCAACAGCTACTGACTCAACAACTTCGTCTTGCTCAACTAATTCAAATAGTTGTGTCCTGAGCGGACTAGTCGCGACAAAGGAATACATAGTCCAGATAACGGCAACTAACGCTAGAGGTTCCACCTTGTCTGAAATTGTTCAGGAGTCTCTAGATCCAATGATGAAATTGCAATGGTATTTGGATTCTGAATACGGGGTTAATGCAACTGATGCATGGAAGATAACTAAAGGCTCTCCTTCAGTTGTCGTTGCAGTTGTGGATACGGGTATTACCGATCACCCAGATTTAGACGACAACGTAGTTGCTGGCTATGACTTTATTAGCAGTACAAGTCAATCCCGCGACGGCAACGGTAGAGATGCCGATCCAAGCGACCCAGGCGACTACCAGAGCAACGGAACCCCTAGTTCCTGGCATGGCACACACGTTGCTGGAATTATTGCGGCAGAGTCAAATTCAATTGGAATTACAGGAATTGCTCCACGAGTAAAGATTCAGCCGGTAAGAGTATTGGGTCCTAATGGTGGAACTGAAGCTGACATCGCTGCAGGAATCAACTGGGCTATCGGGGTCAGGATTTCAGGTGTGACAACCAATGCCACACCAGCGAAAGTTGTGAACCTTTCTATCGGTTCATCAGACTTCTCAACTTGTTACTCTGATTCACCTGTTCAATTAGCAATTGACGAGGCTAAGCGTCGAGACGTTACTCTTGTTACCGCCGCAGGCAACGATGACCAGATCGCTACTGCGTCATTCCCAGGAAACTGTTCAGGAAACATCACAATCGGCGCAACTGGAATCAAAGGTGACAGGTCCTATTACAGTAATTACTCCTCATACAACAGAATCTACGATGTGTTTATCGGAGTCGATATTTCAGCTCCAGGAGGAGATGACCGAGCAGGTATTGGAGCATCAGCCGGTGGTCAGATATGGTCAACTCTGAACGACGGAACTAGATCACCGGGTAATCCAACATATGGAAAAGAACAAGGCACGAGTATGTCTTCTCCAATTGCAGCTGGAGTGGTTGCACTTATGTATTCGCTTCGCCCAACCCTAACTGATGATCAAGTTTGGTCGATTCTAAGTAACACGGTGAAACCGTTCGCTGCAAATTCTGATTGCACGGACCAACTAATTGAAACCACATTGAACAATGGAACGAAGCTGACCACCGGATTATGTGGGGTCGGCATTATCGATGCAGCTGCTGCTGTGAAAGAAGTCCAGGACTTAAACAAATAAAGCCAACCATTTGGTTGACTTTATTTCTGCTGGTGCGGAAGGTGGGACTTGAACCCACACGCCATGGGCGCTAGAACCTAAATCTAGTGCGTCTGCCAATTTCGCCACTCCCGCGAGCCTTTATAGTCTAGACCAAAATTGTATTTCTTGCCTGTGGAAAGTTTAAGCAGGGATTGTCAGGGACTGCCAACATAGCACCTGAAAGAGGTGTTGGCTTGAACGCACAAAGTGAGATTACTGAGATTGCAAGGTCACTCTTGGCTAGCCCCACCACAGATTTCGACCTAGAAACTGCAATAGCCAGGGCCACAGATATGGTCTTCGAGGCAACCACTGGGACATTCGGGGGTCAGGAGGCTGAGCTACGAGAGAGAGCAGAGAGAGCGCTCGTCGGTTATGGTGCGTTGGACAGTCTGATAGGAGACCCACTAATTGAAGAGATATGGATAAATGCACCTGACCAGGTCTTCTATTCCAAGGAATCTAGAACAAGTTTGGCTGCTCTGGATCTGGACGCTTTAGCAGTTCGCCAAGTAGTTGAGAAGATGCTGAGGGATTCAGGTAGAAGGCTTGATCGCTCACAACCTTTTGTAGACGCAACCCTTCGTAACGGATCTAGGCTGCATGTGGTGATTCCAGATGTCACTAGAGAACACTGGGCCGTAAACATTAGAAAGTTCCCAAGCAAAATTTTGTCGCTTTCCAATCTTGTTGAGTTCGGTGCTCTCAGTAACCAGATGGCTGAGTATCTAAGGGGCGAATATCGAGCTGGCTCAAACATTTTGGTATCGGGGGCAACTCAAGCCGGTAAAACAACTTTGCTTTGTGCACTACTTGAAGAAACTAATCCTGGTGAACGCCTTATCAGTGTCGAAGAAACCTTTGAGGTCAGGACAAGTCACATTGACTGGGTTGCTATGCAGGCTCGGCAGGCAAATCTTGAAGGTGCCGGGGAAATCACACTTCGTAGATTAGTCAAAGAAGCTTTGCGGATGCGGCCAACCCGGATCGTGATAGGTGAGGTCCGTCAGGCAGAAGCCCTAGACCTATTGATTGCTCTTAATTCGGGTATCGCAGGACTCTGCACCATTCACGCGAACTCGGCTCGTGATGCTCTGGAGAAATTGCAACTACTTCCTCTTCTTGCAGGTGAGAATATTCCTTCAACTTTTGTAACTAGGTCAGTATTATCAACAATCGATTTGGTTATCCATGCTCGCATGGATGATGCGGGGCACAGATACATAGCTCAAGTAGTCAAAGCCCAGAGAACTGATCAAGGTGTCAATTGGCAGGAAGTTAGCTTGTGATAAACCATTTGAGAGATTTCCTCACTAGAAGCAATTTGCTCTTCTTGAGCCCAGTTCAATTCAGTGCAGGTGTTGTGGTCTCGCTGCTTCTGATTGGGGCGCTGGTCTTTGGACTAACTGGCAGCACCCCGATTGCCGTAAGCATTTGTCTCTGTGTTTTTTCCCAAGGTTTGGAGAGCCTACATTCGAGAGCTACAGCTCATGCGCTGCGGACAAATCAGGAATGGCCGAAGTATCTCGATGCGATTCATTCGTTAGTTTGGTCTGGTTCCACCCTGCAAGAAGCGATAGTCGAGTCAGCAAAGTATTCACCGCCTGCGGTGCAGACCGCTATTGGCGAATTTGAAGTTGATGATGCCGGAGGATTGCCGTTCGATCAGTGTCTAGATAACTTCAAAGTGAGGCTTGCAAATCCTGCCGCAGATAGGTTCGTTGAACTAACCAGGATTGCGCACATATCTGGAGGTAGAGGGTATTTAGCTGCTCTTAGAAACCAAAGTGCTCAACTCAGAACTGAGAATGCTGTTTGGTCTGAAATTCAAACCAAACAGAACTGGGTTCTTTCAACCGCAAAACTAGCGATATTCGCGCCATGGCTAGTGCTCCTCCTGCTGGGCTTCAGGAGAGAAACCGCAGAAGCATTTAATACAGAAACTGGGTTAGCAGTTTTAGTTATCGGCCTCGTAGCATCTATCCTCGCGTTCAAGCTGATAAAGACGCTTGGAAAGTTACCAATGCGAAAGAGGACGTTGATTAGATGAACGCTGCATCCTTGTTTCTAGTAGTTATTTCGCTTGCGATTACTTGCTTAGTTTTTGCTCAAACCAAAGGAAGATTAGCTAAGCGACTTAGCGCCAGACCGACTCTTGCGATTGTGGAACCGAAGAGAAGTGTCTATCGCAATGTAGATCTGCTTCTTGAAATACCTGACTTCGCTTCTCTAATTGGCTTTGCTGTCTATGCGGGGGAGTCTCTGGAAAATGCTTTGAGATTAGCGGTTTCTAGGTCTAGTAGCTTTATCGCCGATGAGTTTTTACTTGTGATAAACAATGTCGATCATGGTTCTGTCTTAGGAGTGGAACTGGAGAAGCTAGCTACCGAATCTAAGGGTGAGCAGGTACGAGAACTTGCTTCTAAGTTAGCGCTGGCAAGCACTAATGGAAGTGCGGTTTCAGAGTTGATAGCGGATTATGTCGAGAGCAGCATTCATGAATTAAAAGCCCATCTTTTGGAGAGGGCGGGTAAAAATGAAACCAAAATGATGGTTCCACTTGTATTTGTGATTTTGCCCATCACAGTAATGTTTGCTGTCTATCCAAGCCTCACACTTATTCAAAGCAGTTTCTTATAAATAGAAGGAGAAAAAAATGAAACAAAAAATATCGCTAATGAGTGAGCAGGGTGACGTCCCGGGCTGGGTGCTCGTAACGTTGATGACCGCAGGGCTGGTTGTTGTTCTATGGGCTGTTGCTGGTCCTGCCTTGAAGACAATATTCAACAATGCCGTGGCAAAAGTTGTCGTTATCTAATCTGCATGACGCTAGAGGATCTGCTGCGGTTGACTTTCTGATTGTTCTGATACCAACAAGTCTGCTCTGTCTGCCATTGGTTGGACTCACTTCGCTCTTTCATAAGACCATTGTGAATCAACAACAGGTTTATGACATAGCAAGGTTCGCTTCTCTCGCTGATACTTCCCGCGCAGCTGCAGAACTATTCAGAGCTTCGTCTGATTCAACTTCTTCAGTTCGATACTTTACGAATCAGTCAGGTTGTGTTGTTGCAGTAACCAAGAGAACGCCATTCCGAGTGGCTCTTTGGCCCAACGACATTGACGTGGTTTCAGAATCTAGGGTCAAGTGTGAAGTTGAGTAGATCGGTCCTCTCCGAGCAGGGAAGCATTGTTATCGAGGCAACTGGGTTCGCTGTGCTCGCCTTTGGTTTGGTATTAACGCTAACGATTCAGGTATTTGAAATGGAGAAACGGGTTATCGGACTAGAAGCGCTAGCTAGGAACGCCATGAGGAGTTCACTCTTGAATTCGGACTTTGATTTCAAAACCAGTGTTACCGAGTTTCAAAACTTAGACCCATTGCTAAGTGACGAGGATATCTTTGTGTCTAGTACTTGCTCGATAAGTTCCTGTTCGAATAGCGGTGAGCTGGTCTGGCTAGAGATATCTGTGGGCAGTGCAAAGGCAAAGGTTTTTGGTGTCATCCCATAGCGGTGAATCTGAGGCAGGGTCGGGACTCATTTGGTTTATTAGTCTCCTAGCGCTAGTTAGCTTGCTCTCAGGAACATTAGTTAGTGCTAGCCATGAATATTTATTTGCGAGGAAAGTTACAGATTACGCAGAGGAGTTTGCCTTAGCCGTTAAGACAAAAATGAATCTGGATTCTAGCCTTGCTATTTCTGACACTGGGAGAAGTATCTTTCTTGCGACTGCCCCTCAATACAATTTCACAAATCTAAGGGTTCGTTCAATCGATTTGCAGTCAGGACAGACAGTCCACGTAGTGATCTGCGCTACATGGACAGCTCCATTTTCAATGGTGGCGGGTAGCAAAGATATCTGTGAGCAAGCTTTCGCGAGATAGGAGCTAGCGTTCGGTGGATTTTTTGACAGCGTAAACAGGGATGTATTTGAACATCAACCCTGCACCAACGAAACCAAGAACTCCAAAGGCTGCCATTCCCGCAGTTAATCCAACCGAATAAACCAAGACAGCAAGTATTGGTGGTGCAGCAGCATCACCGACATCTATTAGGACTCTGTAAGAGGCTAGGAATTCATTTCGCTTATCTTTAGGGGCTAGGTCTGCACCTAAGACCATAATCACACCGCTACCGATTCCATTTGCCAAAGACATTAGAAGAGCTAACAATAAGAAGGTAGAACTATCCACCGCTATCCCCACGATGAGGTGAGTTATGCCTAATCCAATTAGTGTTGGCACAGCAGCAAAACTTCTGCCGAATCTATCCATGATCTGTCCGCTTAGATAGAACAGCGCAAAATCTAATGCTCCAGCAATTCCAATAAATAGTGAAGCCTGGTCTGCCGGAAGTTCAAGAGCAATAGCTATCAGGGGAAGACCAACCATCCTGGTTCCGCGAAGAGCTGTGAGTATTGAGGATGCTGCTCCCAAGGTCGCTAGTTTTTTCCACTCGCGTTTTGCAACGTGGTAGGTTTCTGCAAGCGACGAAGCAGCTTTTGGGACATCTTCTTCGTTCTTTACAACCAGCAAGATAACTGCTGTGATTGCGCAGAGAATTAATGGAAGGTATAAGACCTCGGTAACTGAGTAATTGAAAATAATCCATGCACCGATTACAGGACCTGCGAATGAGCCTGCACGGAACATGCCACCGAGGATAGACAGTGACCTAGCTCGGTATTCAATTGGGACATGTTCTGTCATCCAGCCCAATCTTGCTAAACCGAAGATCGCTGCTGCTGCACCAACAATGAAGACACCTGCACCCAGCATGAAGAGGTTGAGTGCAAACAGAGAGAAAAGGATTCCAAGAGCAGAAGCTATTGATGCCCAAATCATGGCCTTGCGTTCACCGATAGCATCAACAATCTTGGCAGCCGGAATCTCTGCGCAGAGTCTTCCAATCATCAGAGTTCCCGTTACTGCACCTGCTGTTGCGAGGTCTGCACCTAAACCAATAGCGCTAGCCGGAATGCTCGGCAGGATTCCGTATTCAGCTGTTGAGAAAAGGAAGGAAGGTAGGAAAACTGGCAGCACTAGTTTGCGCTTGGCAAAGGTTTCCTTGGATTGGCTCACTGCTCAATTATCCCCCAGTGTCCATTAGCAAGGCTGCTCATAGTGCAGACGCTTAGACTAGAGAACATGTCCGAACTTGATTTGTCTTTAGAGATAAGGCAAATCCGTAGCATTTTCGCCACCATTGCCGAAGTCACCGACCTCCCAAAACTAGAAGTAGAGATTGCTGAGCTCGAGAAAGCAGCTCAAGTTCCAAATATCTGGGACAACCCTGAGGAAGCTCAGAAAGTAACAAGCGCACTCTCACGTAAGCAGGCAGCTAGAAATCGAATTCTTGAGATATCAAGTCGATTAGATGATCTTGAGGTTTTGGTTGACCTTGCTAACAGCGAGGGAGATAAGTCAGCGGCTAATGAGGCAACCGCAGAACTGGAAGCTCTGAGAAAACTTGTTGCGGAACAGGAAATTCAGACTCTACTCAATGGCGAGTATGACTCTAGAGCAGCAATTATTACCATCCGATCTGGAGCAGGCGGTGACGATGCTACCGATTTTGCAGAGATGCTGATGAGAATGTATTTGCGCTTTGCTGAGAAGCAAGGTTGGCCTGCTCAGGTCTTGGACACTTCGTTTGCTGAAGGTGCTGGAATCAAGTCTGCAACTTTCGAAATTGATGCTCCTTATGCCTATGGCCAGCTATCTGTTGAGGCTGGAACACATCGATTAGTTCGCATGAGTCCATTCAACTCAGCAGGTAAGAGACAGACCAGCTTTGCTGCTGTTGAAGTAGTTCCGCTTATTGAACAGACCGATGTTGTCGATATTCCTGAATCAGATATTCGAATCGATGTCTTCAGGTCATCTGGTCCTGGTGGGCAATCGGTTAACACCACAGACTCTGCAGTGCGAATCACTCACTTGCCAACTGGAACTGTTGTCTCCTGTCAGAACGAGAAGTCTCAACTCCAAAACAAGGCTGCCGCTATGCGAGTTCTTCAGAGTAGGTTGCTTGAAATTAGAAGATCAGAAGAAGAAGCTACTAAGAAGCAGTTAGCTGGAGATGCAACTGCGTCTTGGGGGGACCAGATGCGCTCATACGTCTTAGCTCCTTATCAAATGGTGAAAGACCTGAGAACTAACTTTGAAGTGAATAACCCAGACGCTGTCTTTGATGGTGATCTTGCTGGGTTTATCGCCGCCGGTATCAGGTGGCGTAAAACAGGCTCAAATTAGGGCTATTGCTTAGACACGAGCGAGCCAAAGCCTTGGTATTTCCTTTGGCAACTTAGGCTAAAACTTAATGATTTCCATTTCTTCTGTATCAAAGCAATACAAGGGAGCACCTCGTGCTGCCCTTGAAAATGTCTCACTCGAAATAGACAAAGGTGAGTTCGTTTTTCTAGTTGGAGCTTCTGGTTCAGGTAAATCAAGTTTGATGAGAATGATCCTTCGTGAGGATCTCCCAACCAGCGGAAGTATTCACGTCTTGGGGGAGAACCTGATCGGTATCCCAAACCGAAGAGTTCCTCACTTCAGAAGAAAACTAGGAGTCGTCTTCCAAGACTTTAGATTGCTTCCTAACAAGACAGCAGCTCAGAATGTTGCTTTTAGCTTGGAAGTTATCGGTAAATCAAGAGGGTTTATTGCCGAAGCGGTGCCAGATGTTCTTCGCCTAGTAGGTCTTGAGGAAAAAGCTAACAACCTACCGAGTGAACTAAGCGGTGGTGAACAGCAGCGAATCGCGCTAGCCCGAGCAATCGTGAATAAGCCAGCAATTTTGCTAGCCGATGAGCCAACAGGAAACCTAGACCCGGCTACCAGTATCGACATCATGTCATTACTCGAGCGCATCAACCTTTCTGGAACCACGATTGTTATGGCAACGCACGACCGAGGAATTGTTGATCGGGGTCAGAAGCGAGTTATTGAACTTAGCCAGGGAAAGATTATTCGCGATGCCAGAGGCGCAAGCTACGGAGTTGGCGAATGAGATTTAGCTTTGTCTTTAGCGAAATGGGAATTGCGATTAGACGCAACCTCAGCATGGTCATTTCCGTAATTCTGGTTACCTTCATCTCACTTACCTTTGTTGGAACTGCCGGTTTGTTGCAGCAGCAAATTGGTTCCATGAAAACCTATTGGTATGACAAAGCACAGGTTGCAATCTATCTATGCACCGAAACTTCACCAGCTGAAGTTTGTCCTCAGGGTGAAGCCAGCCAAGATGTTCAAGATACCGTCACTGCGAGATTGAAGTCAGCTACTCTCACTGAATACATCGATAAGTATTACTTTGAGAACCATCAGCAGGCTTACGAGACTTTCCAAGAAGAGTTCAAAGACAACTCAGTGGCTAAGTATGTGAAGCCTGAACAACTAAATGAGACTTTCTGGGTAAACCTAAAAGACCCTAACCAAGCTCCAATCATTATTGAGAGCTTCAACGGACTTTCTGGTGTTGAGGAAGTCAAGGACCAGAGAACTTACCTAGACCAGATCTTCAGCATCCTTAACATCGCTAGCCTTGCAGCGCTTTCTATTGCAGCACTGATGCTTTTCTCTGCAGTGCTTCTAATCTCAACCACAATCAGACTTTCAGCAGTAATGCGTAGAAGAGAGATCGGCATCATGCGTTTAGTTGGTGCAAGTAATTTCTATATTCAATTGCCTTTCATCCTCGAAGGTGTTGTTGCTGGTGTGATTGGAAGCCTTCTGGCTGGTGGAGCCATCCTAGGTATTGTTCAGGTATTCGTTCAAGGCTTCCTGGCAACCCAGTTGCCTTTCACCAGTTTTGTTGGAATCCCGGACGCTCTAGCACTTCTTCCTCTGCTAGTTCTAACTGGTGGCGGTCTAGCCGCTATCGCAGCTGCTTCTGCCATCAGGAGATATTTACGGGTCTAACGGTTAGACTGGGGGGCTGTCTAGATTATCTAGAGAGTTCAACCTATCCAGGAGCATATCGTGCCTAGAGAACGTGGCCAGAAAGTAGTTGCCACCAATCGTAAAGCCCGTCACGACTATCACATTGAAGACGTGTATGAGGCTGGCCTTGTGCTATCCGGGACAGAGGTCAAATCTCTTAGAGCAGGTAGAGCAAGCTTGGTTGATGGCTTTGCCAGCGTTGAAAACGGTGAAGCCTGGTTAGAAAACGTCCATATCCCTGAGTATTCTCAGGGCACTTGGAATAACCACAACACCAGACGTAAGCGCAAGCTACTTCTGCACCGCGATGAGATTGCAAAGTTAGCCGGCAAGATCAAAGAGTCTGGTTTTACCCTTATTCCGCTATCGCTCTATTTCAAAGACGGTAGAGCAAAGGTTGAACTAGCTCTAGCTAAAGGTAAGCGTGAGTATGACAAGCGTCAGACTCTCAAAGAGCAGCAGGACAAGCGTGAAGCAGACAGAGCAATGTCAACTAAGGGTAAAGACTGGTAATTCGGGAATAATCCTCGAATAACTATGGTTTATGTCACTAGATAGCTTTATAGTTATCTAGCCCTACCAAGGGTTTTGGTAATTCAATATGGGGATGATCGGTTTCGACAAGGCTTCTTGATACGAAAAGAAGCGGGCCGTGAATGTAGCGTCAACACGTAAATGTTCGCTGCAAAATATAGGTGCTAAATCTAACAGCACTGACTTCGCCCTAGCCGCTTAATAGCGCCTAGCCCGAGTCCGTTAGTCCAACATTAGATTTCGTGTTGGGTCCTAGCGTCATTTAGAAATCTAGCTGTGTAGTTACGCCTTAGGGCTACATGGGACTTTAACTCAGGCTGGGCTGGTCGGTTTAGTCGCTTCATGCAAAGACCGCAGCCGAGAAAATCATTAGTGAAGCTACGCCCGTAGAAGAGTTCGTTTCGATGTCATGGACGGGGGTTCGATTCCCCCCATCTCCACCAATGTATTAACCTGTGTCCTTCTGGATACAGGTTTTTGCACTTAAGTACCAATAGGCTCGAAGTAATGTTCCAAGAAAGGTAAAGATCATGGCTTCA
>JBBAML010000005.1:7678-45889 GCA_040402515.1 Rhodoluna sp. | reverse complement strand
TAGAGCATCTGACTACGGATCAGAAGGTTGGGGGTTCGAGTCCCTCCAAGCGCACATAGCCCAGTTCCTTCTCACGAGGACTGGGTTTTTCATTAAGCTCACTGGTAGCGTTATGCGCAAAGGAGCGATCATTGAGCGAGCAGTATTGGAAAGAATTCCTCCAGGCAGATGGGTTGGAAGACTGGGTTGTCCTGCACGGAGGCCCATCAGCGGTATTCCTAACACCTACTTTTGCTGAGACAGCTGAACTAGCTCGTGATATTGCTCAATTGCCTGGTCTTGATGGAACTCATACTCAACTCACTATCGTCTCTAAACGTTTGACTGTTCGTCTGACCCGCGAGATCTGGAAGATTGAGGCAGAGCACATCGAACTTGCAAGAGAGATATCTAAAGTCGCGAAGGCAAAAGGTGCTCTAAGTGCTCCCGAGCAGGTGCAAGAGGTTCAGTTTGCGATTGCTGCTAAACCAGATGCAATTGACCTAGGGTTCTGGCGTGCAGTACTGGGATATGAGCCAATGCTAGAAGATAATGCCATTGATCCTCTAGGAGTTAGCTCAACCGTGTGGATGCAGGATATAGATGTAAACAAATCACTTCGCCATGCAATGCATATTGATGTTTCGTTATCACGTGAGCAAGCTCAGGCTCGAGTAGAAGCTGCTGTGAAAGCAGGCGGTGTTATCGTCGATGGCTCACATGCACCATCTTGGTGGATACTCGCAGATCGCTCAGGAAACAAAGTTTGCGTTGTTGCTTGGCCTGATGGCGCTAAGGCACATCAGAAAGAAAATGCAGACTCCTAACTTTCAGTTCAGGGGCTAATGTTTCAGTTCCTCCAAGCGCACACATAAAGGAGAGTAGCGGTCAAGCTTAGTTAGACTTTTGCTATGCCAACACTCAGTCACATGCTTTGGTTTGATGGCCAAGCAGAAGAAGCAGCAGAGCTATATACCTCTCTATTTGAGAACTCTAGGATTATGAAAACTACTCATCGTCCCGATGGTTCTGTTTTTACTGTTGAATTTGAACTCATGGGTTACAAATACACTGCACTTAACGGTGGAGACTACTTCAAGTTCAGTGAAGCTGTTTCAATAATGGTTCATTGTGAAGACCAAGCTGAAGTTGATAAATATTGGGATGCTCTTACTGCAGATGGTGGTGCTCCGGGTAATTGTGGTTGGTTGAAAGACAAGTTCGGTCTTTCTTGGCAAATCATCCCGAAGCAACTTAATGTTTGTCTAAACCATCCAGACCCAGCTAAAGCCAAAGCAGCAATGGACGCCATGATGGGAATGTCAAAACTTATTGTTAGTGAGTTAGAAGCAGCTGTTCTTTAGAGCACTACTGTTTTACATCATTCCAATAAACTTTCCTCATGCCTAGTAAAGAAGAGTTAGTTGCTCACTTCTCAAGTCGTTTAGCTTTTGAGACTGATGCATCAGATGTGCATGCAGATATCGAAGCGGCTAAGAATTTTGTTCTTGTTGATGTTAGAGGGCAAGAGTCTTGGGATCAGGGGGGAGTAAAGGGTGCAATACATATGCCTCACTCAGAAATTGCTGAGAGAGCCCCCAAAGAGATTCCTCTAGATATACCAATAGTTGTTTACTGTTGGGGACCTGGCTGTAATGGTGCACACAAAGGTGCACTTAACTTCGCACTGCTTGGCTACCAAGTCAAAGAAATGATTGGTGGATATGAGTATTGGGCTAGAGAAGGCTATCCAGTTGTAAATGACTCTGGAGCTGTATTACGTGAGAAGGATCCACTAACAGTTCCCGTTAACGCACCTACTTGTGACTGCTAGCGACAAACCTGATTCCTGATGTAGTTATTGGTGACTGATACGCCACCTTTACGAACTAGTAGTTGCCCATGGACTTTCACATCTGGGTGAGAGTTTATGTAGGTATTACTCATCACGTGACCATAAATAGTGCTGCCTTGACCTAAAGTAACCATGCCTGGAATTCTCCAGAAGACATTACAAGCCCTGCCACCATTTTTGATTACTACTTTGCTATTAGGTGAGGTGCTGATAGAACCAGTAGTTCTGAAGACAAATCTTGCGTTTGGATCTCCCAAAGTATCTAGGGTTAGCGTTCCTGTAATCCAGAACAAACCAGTCTTTGAGATATAGACACCAGGTTTAATGGTCTTGCCACCAAGGTGGCTGTCGATAGTTTTGGCCGGAAGTACTGATGCCTTGACGTAGGCCTTCGTTAGATCGTCTTGAGCTTTTCTGGCAGCAGAGTCATTGAAGTGTGTCCATCCAACAATGTTGTGGTCATCCCACCCAATTAGATCAAAGCTTGTGCTTATCCCAATGTCATTGCCTTGGTTATTACTGTCGGTGTTTAACCCACCAATAACTTCGATTCTGGTTGAGGTGAGAATTGCATAGGTCTTGGCGGTGCCAAGCTGTGGAACGTTTAGTCCTGCCATAGAAGTGTCTGCTGACGCTGCAACACTTCCAGATAAAGCTAGTGAAGCAATAACTGCAAGTGTTCCTAATGTTTGTCTCATATGGCTGACCATACACCTCTAACCTGTGAGTTCAAGTGAGATGTAAGACTCTAAGTTTGAGGCAGGTTCTGACCTTTACAGATCAGAACCTGCTGGTTCTACCTGGACAAGATAGTTTCAACAATCACAATGATTATCTTCACCACCATTAGCACCAGATCAACAATCAGACTGAAAGTCATCTTGCTGTCCTCTCGTAAGGCATGGACCAAGAAGAGGGCCTAACCGGAAGTGGATAACCTCTTTCTAAGAAAGAGATTTCCTCCTATACTCGAAACAAGTGAAAGTTTCGGAAAGGTTACTTCCGATTAGACCCTCGTCAAGAGGTCAAACAGATTCCCCGGTTCCTGCCGGGGTTTTTGTTTAACAGCTGGCTAAGACAGCCATGCGTCTGCTAGCAGAAGTATTCTTCAAGAAAACTAAATGCTCTGCCGAACTTATAAACAGGGTAAACGGACTGGAAAATACATTTGCTACAAAGATGACTAGAGCTGGAGTTCTAAAGATCCTGTGCAGAGCTCTTTAGATTGACTCGCTGTTAGCCCAATCATTGTCAATGCAATCTCTAAAGCTTTCTCGGCATCTGCAACACCAGAGCTAGGGTTGGCAAGTCTGTGTTCGATAGCCTGCAGCATTGCTCCTTGCAGATTCCTCAGCCTGATTTCGAGTTCATCTGTTTTTAGTATTCCTGCTTTGGCGAGCTTAAGTGCAACAGCATTCATCTGGACTGTGATTGTCGTAATAACTTTGAGTCCAATCCCAGGTTGAGAAGCGATAAGTTTCGCGTAGGTCGGATGGGTTTCAGGGATGTGCAGTAATAAACGTGCTGGAATAACAAAATTCTCTAGATCTGTTGCCCCCAGAGGAATTTGCCTTAATGCCCAAGCCTCCCAATCCCTAAAAGCGGCTATCAAAGCCTCTTGAAAGAGGTTATCTCTAGTCTCAAAGTGCTTATAGATGGTGCTAACTGCAATGTCTGCCTTTTCAGAGACAGCTTCGACGGTGCATTCAAGGCCCTGTTCAGACATTACTTCTTGGGCAGCGAGCAAGATTTTGATGCGGTTTCTAGCCACATAGGCGCTTTTTCTGCCCCCAGCAGCAGCTGGCTGTCCTGAATCGGTTTTCACATCGTAAGTATATAACTGTATGAAAATAAAGGGAATTCTTTTGCTATATAGGAAGTTATCTCCTATATTCGAATATATCTAATTTCGCTCCAGCAACCTTCATAAGGAAAACCATGACTACTTTCCGCTCATTCAAAAGAATCGCGATGGCACTTGCAGTAACCTCAATGTCGCTTACCGGCCTTACTGCTGCAAACGCATCAATTCCAAACATCATTGACGATGGATCAAACAGCACTGGCTGGACCATTATTGACAACGGTTACAGCACTGGCTTAGACGCGACCGCAGGAAACCCGGACAGCACCTTTACATTTTCTAAGAATGAACTGTTGGAACACAGCTTCGGTGCATCTGGTTCAGACTTCGAATCAGTGACCATCAAGTTCGACATTTACTTCAACAACTCGGATGACTACTTAGGACTTTGGTGGGGTAAAGGAAACAGCAGCGGCGATGGAATAGCAAACGCACTCTACATGGGCCCAGCCGGTAATCCCTATTCAGCAAACGGTCAACTTGCGGGGCGCTTCGGTCTGACTAAGGATCTAGCAGGCTCATGTATGTATTACTGCGGCGGATACGACTCAGCAAGCACCTTTGCATGGGAAGACACACGTTGGTACACAGTTGAATTGAAGATTGGCGCAACTAGCACTTCTTACTATGTTGATGGACAGTTAATTCAAACCATGGACATGGCGCTACCATCTTCAAACACAATTACTTTTGGTGGAGATGACCGCAACGGTTGGCCTTTCTACAACGGAGTCTATGTTGACAACATTTCTGTGAAGCCACCAACCCAGATGACAGCTCAATTGAATTTTGATTCAGCTGGAGGGTCTCCTGTTGACGCACAAACATTTACAGTTGGTAAACCAATTACAACAGCCCCAACCAACCCAACAAGACCTGGCTACGACTTCAATGGCTGGAAAACTTCTGGAAGCGAATCTGTTGTCACATTCCCGTATCTACCAGTTCTAAGCCAAGGAATGGATGAATCCGTTATTTCCGCTGGGCTAACTGACGTCGGCGACTATGTGAATGTCGGTGATTGGGATGCAAATATTTGGTACGGCCCAGATCGCACGGACAACACTCTTCGCGATGTAGTTAAGTATTCCGATGGTTTGCTCTATGCAGCGATTCGTGAGAACCTGAACACACTTGTTGGTGATCCCCTACTTCCCGATGGCTATTACCTAGTTCCCCTTGATACGGAAACTACATTGATAGCTACTTGGGTGCCGCAATCGTATCAAGTGAGTTACTCACTTGACGGTGGATCAAGCGCGTTGGCTGTGCCGTTTGAAGTTAACACCGATGAAACCTTTAGTGTCGCGCCTACTCCAACTAGGAAAGGCTATAAGTTTTCGGGTTGGTCTGATGGTTCGAGTGTCTATGCGGCTGGTGCAACCTACCCAAAGACAGGCGCTATAACCAGTGATGTTGAGTTGACTGCCACCTGGACAGCAGTAAATACTGGAGGCACAAAGCATGAGATTCTTGGATTCTCTGCTGGAACATCTAAGCTCACAAAGCCGATGATGTATAAGTTGAATGCCATCGCAAAGAGTGTTACAAGTTCAAAGCAGATAACCTGCGTCGGATACACAGCCGGCCCAACAGTTCTTGAAATAGACAAATACATCGCGCTCAATAGAGCCAATGTGGTTTGCGGTTACCTGGCTAAGAAGAACCCAAAGCTTGAAAACTTCAAGGTAAAAATTGTCAACACTAAAATCGCGTCTTCCGATCAGCGAAAAACAGTGATTTCATTTGCGACGAAGTAGGGCTGGGTTCAGCAAGACACGGTTATATACGTTTGTATATGTGTTCAGTGTTGAAATTTAGGGGTTCGTAGCATTGGAGAGTATCTAACTCAAAGGAATTTCCATGCGCAAGTCTTCTATCTACCTAGCCTCCATCTTTGCTTTGCTCGCCTCAGTGGTGGTGCCACTTAATATTCAGGCAGCTTCTGGCTCCACCGGTGTGCTTGATCTCGCTGCTGGAGATACGTACACCTGCGTGGTAGTTGACGGTGGCGTTCAGTGCATCGGATCTAACCAGTCAGGGCAATTGGGAGATGGCACTAAAGTCAGTAGATTACTTCCAGTTAGTTCGATTGCAGCAGGTTCTGGTGCCACGGCTGTTGCGGTAAGTTATGGGCATACCTGTGCTGTTGTTTCTGGTGGAGTCCAATGTTGGGGCTCAAATGAGTATGGCCAACTAGGCAATGGTACGAACGACGAAAGTTCTGTCCCGGTAACTGCAATTGCAGCAGGTTCTGGTGTAACAGGAATTTCTCTGGGCGATCAACATACCTGTGCTGTAGTTGCCGGAGGGGTCAAATGCTGGGGTTACAACGATTACTCTCAACTTGGCGATGGCACCACTAGCCATCGCAATATTCCGGTAACTGCAATCGCGGCAGGCTCTGGAGTAACCTCAGTGGCAGCGGGTTACGGGCACAATTGTGTTGTCATCGGTGGCGGTGTCCAGTGTTGGGGAGCTAACTGGGATGGTCAGCTTGGTGATGGAACGCAATCGGATAGCCTTACTCCGGTGACTGCCCTTCCAGCTGGTTCTGGGGCAACCGCTGTCTCAGTTTCTGAATATTTCTCCTGTGCAGTTGTTGATGGCGGTGTGCAGTGTTGGGGAGGTAACTGGGACAACACTCTGGGTGATTGGAAAGGCGATTCCACTTCGATTCCTGTAACCACTATTGCCCCAGATTCCGGAGTCACAGCAATATCCCTAGGTATGGTCCATTCGTGTGCAGTTGTTGCGGGCGGTGTAAAGTGCTGGGGAAGTGGTGACAACGCAGAACTTGGAAACGGAACTACCGTGGGTAGCGCTACCCCTGTGAGTTCAATCGCAGCCGGTTCTGGTGCAACTCTAATTTCGGCTGGAACTACCCATACTTGTGCACTAGTTCAAAGCGCAGTGAAGTGCTGGGGCCGAGATTTTGCTGGCGAACTTGGTGCTGGAGTTGCGGGAGATAGTGCAATTCCAGTACAGGTAATTTCAGCCGGTGGAGGTGTATCAGCCGTTGCCTCGGGATCTAGACACGTTTGTGCGTTGGTGGTTGAGACTGTTAAGTGTTGGGGAGATAACACATATGGCCAACTAGGTGATGGCACCAACAGTTCTAGTTCCTCGCCTGTAATTGTTGTTACAGATTACGCTGCAACAGCTGTTTCTGCTGGGCGAAGCCACAGCTGTGCAATTGTAGCCCAGGGTGTGCAGTGCTGGGGTAAAGGAAATTTCGGTCAACTTGGTAATGCAGCGAATGCAGATAGCAATGTTCCTGTATGGGCTATCGCACCTGATTCCGGTGTTACAGATATATCTCTAGGTGACTACCATTCCTGTGCAGTTGTTGCTGGCGGCGTAAAGTGTTGGGGCTGGGGTATGTGGGGACAAACCGGTGAATACGGCACGGATCACAACCAGCCTAATACCGTGATTGGACCCTCTCGAGGTGCCAGTGAAGTCTCTTCGGTAGCAGCTGGCTCCCGCCACACTTGTGCAACGTTGCCTGCTCTAAATGTAGTTAGGTGTTGGGGTAGTAACTATGAAGTGCAGTTGGGTTCATCGGATGAAACCGATCTCTTGGTGGATGTCAGCTTCGCAGTACCAGTTGAAAAAATAGACCTTGGAAGTTCTCACTCGTGTGCAATCGTTGATGGCGGAGTGAAGTGTTGGGGAGCTAATTACTATTATCAATTAGGGAATGGTTCCCAAGCCAGCTCCCATCTTCCTGTGGGCAATCTCGCAGAGGGATCTAACATTACGTCTGTGTCTGCTGGGGATTACCACACTTGTGCAGTTGTTGATGAGGGTTTGCTGTGCTGGGGTTACAACGACTATGGTCAACTTGGGTTTGGCTCTAAGAGCAGTTACTCTCAAGCAGAAGTGACTTTCCCAGGCCAATATGGGGTGACCTCGGTCGACGCAGGTACTTCTTACACCTGTGCAGTCGTCTCGGGCGGTGTTAAGTGCTGGGGTTCAAACGCTACGGGAGTTCTTGGCTTCTTCCCATATTTAGACCGCCCAACAATTGCGCCTGTGTTTGCTTACTCATCTGTGAATAAGCATTCGGTCACCTACTCGCTAGCAGGCGGAACTAGCCAAGTACCAATTCAGGAGGACGTTGATGAGGGTTCTACATTTACCCTTGCCGCTGCACCTACTCGCTCTGGCTACAAGTTTGCTGGTTGGTCTGACGGTTCAGCTGTTTATGCAGCTGGCGCTACCTATCCAAAGGCCGGCAAGGTCCAAGGAAAAGTTTCATTAACCGCTACTTGGACAATAGCGACTCCAGGTAACAAGACTTATGATGTTGCTGGCTTCGCAGCTGGTACTTCAAAGCTAACTAAGCAGATGATGCTCAAGCTAAATGCGATTGCTAAGTATGCACCTGCCAATAGTCAACTGACTTGTGTTGGATACACTGGCGGCCCTAAGGTTCTAGAGATTGATAAGTACATTGCTCTAAACCGAGCGAATGTTGTTTGTAATTACCTAGTGAAGAAGAACCCTAAGCTGGCTTATTTCAAAGTAAAGACGGTCAACTCAAAGTCAACCTCAGCTGATCTAAGGAAGACAGTGGTAACGCTGACCAAGAAGAACTAGTTAGCTAGCCTCCTCAAGGTGATTGGGTTAGACACGACCCATATACATGTGTATATGGGTCGTAGCGAACTCCCCATATAAGGGTAAAGTGCCAAGAAACAGTCCAATTATTCTTGGGAACCTAGGGAGAAAAATGCAGTTCAGAACCAAGTCAATACTCAGCATCGCGGTAGCTGCCACACTGAGCATCGCTGGCTTAGCTCCAGCACATGCTTCGATACCAGCTGAACAAATCGGCAACAATATCTGTGATTTTTCTGCCCTAAACCAAGGTAGAGGCTCTGCATCAGATCCTTTCCTCATCGAATCAGCTATTGATTTGAGAGAGATGACTGACTGCCAGAACCGCTATAAGAATGTCTACTCTGGCATCGTCAATGAGGATGGAACTGCTACTTTCTCAGTTGAGTCTGTTCACGGAACTTTTGGTGTTGGACAAAACATCTACATTCGTTACACCGAGGGTGGTTATCTAGATGCTGACAATGCAACTGTTGTATCTGCAACAGATGACACCATTACCGTTAGAACGTCTGCTGCTCCTGGGACTACCACCGGCGGAGGACAGATTCAGGCTTACTATGCCAACTTCAAACTAAATGCTGACATCAACCTAGGTGCAGCATCAACCGAGTCATGGAACAACACCACAGAAATCGAGATCACTGCAGCTGTAAAGAACAGCGACGCAGACTCATTCACATTCACCGGTGCTAACACTCTTCAGGGTGGAGAAACTCTTTACATTGAAGGCATGGGAGACAAGAGATTCAACCAAGGTTTTGTCACTGTCATTTCTGCGACCCCAGAAGAATTTGTTACAACTCTAAGTTTCGCGGTTAGCGCTGGCGAAGCAACTGCTGCAGGCGGTAAAGCTCACTACCCAGGCTGGGCACCAATTGGCCCTGAACGTTTTGAGCTAGATGGCGCAGGCCACACAATCTCTGGAATGAAGATTTATCGTCACGATAACTTCCTTGGTCTTTTTGGTCAGTTGAGATACGCAACGATTAGAAATCTAAAGATGAAGGACGCTGTTGTTAATGGCACAAGTAGCAATGTTAACGACGCTAGAGAACAAATGGGTGTATTGGCGGGTTACCTAGAGCGTTCATTCACAGATAACATCACTATCGAGTCCAGCTCTGTTCTTGCTGGTGGAAACTACGGAGGCCTCCTAGCAGGTCACATCTGGGGATCCACACTTACAAACAGCACTCTTTCAGGTTCGGTGAAGCCTAATGTGCTAGCACTATATGGCGATCAAGGTGTCTGGTGGTCTCACTTTGGTGGAATTACTGGCTTGGGAGAAAACACCAGCGTAGTTAATGCAACTGTCGGTGTCACTGTAAATGGTTCAACTCTTTCCCAGAATGCTGAACAAGATGCTGTTGAAAACCCGACTATGACCAATTACGTAAACCAAGTTGGTGGGCTAATTGGTAGAGCGGCAAATGAAATGCACTTCGAAAACATCACCTCGACTGGAGATGTAACGGGCTTCAGCTATGTTGGCGGTGCTTTTGGAGAAATGGGAAATAACGGCTCTAGCAAAAATGTTTCTGTTTCCGGACACGTTGTGTCCACCGTCGCAGCCCAACAGGGCGGAGACATCTATTACGTTGGAGGCTTCGCTGGAAAGTTAGCAGGTCAAAGCGACAACTTAAATCTGATAGCAACAGGAAATGTCACTGTTACCGGACCGGCAGAACGCCAAGCAGCTATTCGTTACGTCGGTGGCTTTGCCGGTGACGTTTACCCAAAAACTACAAACAAGGCCATCAAGTCTTCAGGAACTGTCACAATTGAACAGCTTGGAAATAATGATGTCGCTTACGTGGGTGGTCTTTTTGGACACACCGACCAAGATGCTTTGACTGATTCTGTTTCAAATTCAAATGTGAACGTTCACAGCGTTTCATCGAATGTCCAGGATATCGGTGGTGTGATTGGTTACTTGGAGTGCTGCACAATCCAAGCCAGAAATACCAGCACATCGAACCTTGTTGTCACACTTGATAACACCAATGCTGTGGCATATGACATCGGAGGATACGCGGGTGTAATTGCCCTTTCAACTTCCTTCGACAACATAGCCCTCACAGGATCAGTATCAGTGGCTGGCGGTCGTCGCGTTGGTGGATTCGCGGGACGAGCAGAAGGCGACTCAAAGTTCCAAAATATTTCAATCAAGGGAAACGTTACTTCTTCCTACTTGGGCACTGACAGCTGGGACAACGCAGCTAACGTCGGAGGATTTATCGGCTGGCTTCCAGGTCGAGTAATGCTCGACAAGGTAAGCGTTGTGGGTAACGTAACTGCGACCACCTTAACAGAGGATTCATCAGCAAACTATGTTGGAGGATTCTTCGGAACCATCCCAACTGGAACTGCAGTTGTTGAACTTCGTAACGCTCTATACAGAGGAACAGTCTCAGGTTCGAGTTCTGTCGGAGGTTTGATTGGCTACGCATCAAACGAGATGATATACCGAGTCGAGAACTCTCTTGTGGTAGCTCAGGTAGTTGCAAGTGCACCTAATGCCAGACGCGACAATGTCATGAACAGTTACTTTAGAGACTCAACTAAAACTAGCTTCATGGATTCAACCGTGGCAGGAAGCATATACAACGGTGCAGGTTTCAACGCAGCTAACAGCGCTGACTTGAAGATCCCTGCTACCTTCTCCGCTAAAGGCTGGGCCTTCTCAGGAAGTTCTCCATGGAGAATTAGCGAGACTGAAAACAACGGTTACCCTTACCTGGTTGCTCCAGTAATGGATGGCACTAAAGTAACTCCTCCAGTGGTTACTCCGCCAACAATCGCTTACACAGCGTTGTCCTCAGTTACATTCACAAAGAAGGTCACCGCTCTAACGACTGCTCAAAAGAAGACACTGGTTGCGCTGGCTAAGACAATCGCTAAGCGTGCATACACAGTGTATGTAGTTGATGCGACCCCAACAATCGCAACCTATGCGCTAACTGCTCAAAGAGCTGCTAACGTGCAGGCGTTCTTGACCGCAGAGCTCAAGAAGCTGAAGTCAAAGGCAGTTGTGGGTATCTCGGTAGTCGCAAAGACAACCGGAGGCTCAGCAACAATCAAGGTCAACGGCGGTAAGTAAATAATCTGATTAGCGGTGAGGAAAGTGAAAACTGTCCTCACCGCTTTTCTACTTAAATAAGCAGCCTCACCCGGCAAGCACCAACCTGTGCTGGTCTTGGTCTAGTGAAGCTCGGTTTAAATGCTGGGATAGAGTTACCAATATGCGCAAGAACATTCTTCGAACCGTCGGCATTGCGTTAGCAATGTTGGTGAGTTCTCTGAACCTTGTTGCTCAGGCTGAGGCGGTTTCAAGCTACACCATTACTTTCAATGCAAATGCTGGCGTTGGCTCCATGGCTGGAGTGAAAGTTCCAACTACGGGTAAAGCACTCCCACCATCGAAATTTATTCGGGATGGCTTTAGCTTTGCGGGGTGGGCGCTGAACCCAACGGGAGTCGTGAAATATAAAGACAAAGCAGTAATCAAGCCAAAGGGAAAACTTAAGCTTTACGCTCGTTGGACATCAGTTGTTCCTACCCCGACATTAATCAACTACACAGTCGGAAAACTGCTTTGGTCAGAATCGTTCAGCGGAGAGGCACGATCTAAAGTTTCATCTGCTAATTGGACTACGAGATACTGTGGTCACTCTCCGGCTAACGGAGGTGGTTCCTGCTTCGGGGAATCCCAGTACTACTCTCCTGATGCAATTGCGCTTGATGGTTCAGCTCAGGGTAATGCAGTGATAACCACAACTCGGGTTACCAGAGCGCCAGCAAACTCAGGCGCTTGTTTGGCTGCACCTTGCCGTTTTGTCAGCGGAAGATTCGACACCCAGGGCAAGGTTTCATTTAAGTATGGGTATATCGAGGCCAGAATCAAGATGCCAGTTGGCGGCACCAACTGGCCAGCCTTCTGGGCCTTAGGTGATTCAATCACTGAACTTGGTTGGCCGCTCACAGGTGAAATAGATATTGCAGAACAAGGTGGAGACCGGCCAACTAGAAACTCAAGCGCTGTTCACTACTCAAATCAAAACATTGCAACCTGTTGTGATAACCACAGATATGTAATGGGTGAAATTCTCGATGAAGCCAACTACCAAAGTGACTTCCATACCTACGGCATTGCTTGGACACCAGACCTAATGCAGTTCTACGTTGACCGGGAATTGTTTTGGACCGTTTATCCAGGCAATGTCGGTGAACACCACTGGGCTTTCAATGAACCGTTCTTCTTGATATTGAATAATGCAACCGGTCCATTTGGTGGCGATTACACCGGTTGGCAATCGAGTGAAACCAAGATTGATTACGTTAGGGCATGGCAGTTAGACGGCCAAGGAACAGTAATCAGGCGCTAGTTCCTGAAGTTGATTTTCTTTGCAAGCATAATCACTTGGATTCTTGCTACAGCTGATTTACTAACACCTGGAATCGAACGCAATTCCTCAACTGAGATTCTTCTCAAGTCTGATACTTTATAGAGCTTTGCCTCTACCAGGGCTTTCCTTGCGGGGGCAGTGAGGCCAATTCTGTACCACTCGACTTCGAGTGCATCCTGCAGCTCTACAGGGTTGAGCTCATGCCTCTTACGTTTAGGTTCTTTGCCCATGTCGAAAGTGTATTCCTGTAATGGTAAAAATCGAAAATCTGGTTTTCGAGCAAGTTTTGCTCAAATAATTAGTTCGGGGAGATTCCATCTCTATCACTAGATTCGTTGTCGCTGGTATTTACTAGGACTAGCCTTTGTAGACTTTGTTCAGACGAGAAAACCGAGAGGCAGTAATGACTAAAGTACTTCTAACTGGAGCAAGTGGCTATATCGGTAAGCACATTCTTTTGCAACTTCTGCAAGGGGGTTATTCCGTTGTCGCTTCAGTGCGATCTCTAAAGAGGTCACAAGAAGTAACGGATGCTGTTTCGGCCCACCTGCCTAAGAACTTCAATTTTTCTAAGAACTTAGAGTTCATTGAACTAGATCTAGAAAAGGACTCTGGTTGGGGTAAAGCACTTGAGGGCGTGGATGTTCTAATGCACACTGCTTCTCCATTCCCTATTGCTCAACCTAAAGATGAGAATGAGCTCATTAGGCCTGCAGTTGAAGGAACTCTTAGAGCCCTAATAGCAGCTCACAAAGCAGGAGTGAAGAGAGTGATTCTAACTTCGTCTGTTGCTGCGATTGATGGAAATGACTTCCCTGCAGGCAAAACTTCTTTGGATGAAGAGATGTGGACTGATATCAATCACCCACTTGGTAACTCTGCATACACAAAGTCAAAGACTCTTGCTGAACAAGCTGCCTGGGACTATGTAACTACCACTGCCCCGGAGATTGCTCTAACAACAATCAACCCAGCACTGGTTACCGGTGCTCCACTAGATAATAACTTTGGTTCTTCGGTGGGCGTCATGGAGAGAGTGCTAAAGGCTTCAGATCCGATGCTTCCAGATGTGGCTTTCTCGATAGTCGATGTGAAAAACGTAGCTGAGATGCACGTCAATGCAATCAAGGTCGAGGCAAGTAAGGGTAAAAGATTCCTGGCTGCTTCAGAAACCCTGTCTTTTGTAGAGATCGCCAAGATTATCAAGGCTGCTTATCCGAATAGGAAAGTAACCACGACTCAGGCACCCAACTTCGTAATTAGACTCCTTGCTCTGTTTGATAAAGAAATTAAGAGCGTTCTGCCGATTTTAGGTAAGAAGCGCTTGGCTAATTCAGACAGAGCTAAGTCAGTCTTGGGGATCAAGTTCATCACAGCTAAGGATTCGATCTTGGAGACTTGTGATTACTTGATTGAGAATGGGTTTGCTACGAAGTAAGGCAAAAACGCTAGTTGCTAGGGCTTCAGCACAGACGGCCGCTCTCATTTCCCAATTGGCTGGGCTGTAAACGTTATCAACCACGGTAGAGTTGATTTTTGGCGATGACTGTCAGACCGCCGTAGAGGAAATCATGAAAAAACTTTTTAGCCTGTCCGCGCTTCTTTCACTTGTAATCGGTTTATTGGTAGCAGGAACTGCGCCAGCCAATGCTGCTGGTGAAGCCAATGACCCCACCCTTCAGAGCCTGAGCCTCGGTGGTTGGAGCACTATCGGCGGCGGATTCTCTTCTGATCGCACCTACTACGACGTTGTTACCAGAGAGACAAGTTTTGACTGGAACTTCAGTGCCGCGAACGGCAGTGCTCAAATCGAGTTCACTTCACCAACTGGAGTGGTAGACACCTTTACAGGTAGCGGATCAATAAACGTCTCCTACGAAGCCAAGACCGATCAGTTGACAACTATTAAGGTAACTAGCGAGGACCAGTCAAAGACCAAGACATATACTTTCAGTGTTTCTTCGAAGGTTGTTGTGGCCCCAGAGCTAATCAGCCTAAGCCAGACAGTATTCCCTAACGCTGGTGGAATCTACGTGACCGCAAAGATTAAGCACGCCATGTCAAGCAGCTGGTACTGCAACACCAGAATGGAGACCTGGTTTCCAGATCTAAACGGCAATCCAACTTACTCGAGCGACTCGGCGAGCGACACTCAGTACCTAGCTGATGGAACAGCAATAGCTACTTTCTGGGTAGAGGCAACCTACGACCACTTCCGTTACACCGGTAAAGCTGATCTAAAAATTATCAATGATTGCAATGGCTACGAATCAGTTTCCGGCCAATGGAGACAACAGTCTGCCAATACCACCTACCCTGACTACATAACCTATGCGCACCCAACTGCTACTAGCAGCACAATCCCAGCAACTGTTGGTTTTGGAAGCATCATCGATGTAAAGGGATTCGGTATCAACTCTTGGGCCGATTTGAACTACTACATGCAAGACCCTGCAACTGGAGAGAAGATCTGGAACTGGGGTAGCTGGCGCATGGGTGATGAGTGGCTCCGTTTCCGCATCGGTGGAAACTGGGACTCCACTAATTGGAGTAAAACAAAGCAAGTAGACATCGTTGTTGAGCAATACGATGACGAGGAAGGCGCTGATTCTGTAGTTCTATTCAAGAAGCGCGTAACCTTCGAACCTTACACAGCTAAGAATGTTGTGTTGAGCCCAGCTAAGGGACCAGTTGCAGGTGGCAACGTTGTAAAGATTTCAGGTTTCCAACTTTGTAACTACTACCAAGAGGGATACACCTACATAAAAATTGGTGGGCAGCAGGTAACTTTAGATAACCTCTACTGTAACTACTGGCAAGCATCTGATGGTTACACCTACGACGGTATCGACCGCGGAACCATCACTATTCCAGCTGCAACTCAAGCAGGGCAAGTCTCTATTGAAGTTAATAGCGGTTACGGTTTCGTCACGCTTCCATACAAATACACTTACGGCGCTAAGCCAACACTAGGCATTGTTTCTCCTAGCACCGTATCCAACGCTGGTGGGTCTATTGTGACCATTACAGGTAGTGACTTCGGTCTATCTGGTACACCGACAGTAACCATTGACGGTATCAAGTCGCCATGGGTTCAACGTGTTTCTGCAAGCAAACTTCTGGCAATGGTTCCTGCCGTTGACGGTAAAACCGGATCTGTTGATTTGAATGTCATCTCCTCTTCTGGCGGAGGTGCCCTAGATGCACCAGGATCAATCACCCTTTCAGGGTCGAGAGTAAACCCAGTTGTTTCCTCGGTTTCACCTACTTCTGCAGGTCTTGCCGGTGGTGATTCAATCATCATCAAGGGTTCAGGCTTTGCTGCAGGCACCACAGGTGTGACTATTGGAGGATTTGCTGCACCAGTTATTTCATCAACTACAACTCAGCTTGAAGTTGAACTTCCTTCAGGCGATGCGGCAGGTGCAGTTGATGTTGTGGTTGGAACTCCGACAGGAATCACAACCAAGGCGAATGCTTTTACCTACGCTGCGACTCCTGGAATCACGAACTTTTCACCTTCGACAATTGTTTCTACCAGTGCTTCAACCAAGGTAACTGTCACAGGTATTGGTTTCGGTTCTAAGGGAACAATCAAAGTGGGTTCTGCAGCTGCTGTTAACTACACCTCATCTGCAAATGGAACCACCATTTCTAATGTGACAATTCCAACAACTAAAGTTGGCGCAGTTTCTATCGTCATTACCCCTACTGGTGCGAAAGTGCCATTCACTGGTTCTGTCACAGTTACCGGCCCGAAGATTACTTATGCAGGTCCAGACCCTAAGTGGTCAGTTATTGGAAGCGAAGAACTTGGCAGCGGTTACAGCAAGGCGACTGCTAGCACTACCGGTGGCGAAGCTTTCCTTGTTGAAGGAACAAACTTTGGAACTGCAGGAAAGATCAAGGTTGGAGCTACCCTTGTAACACCTTTGTCCTACAGCGACACTGAGGTTAAGTTCCTAATGCCAGCAAAGACGACTGGTGTTTATGACATCACTGTTGTTCCTACTCTGGGTGGAGTAACAGCAGTAGTGCCATCAGCTGTTGGTGTTAGCTCAGCAACACCACAGGTCTCAATTTCTAAAATTGAGTCAGAGAGTGACAACACTCGCGGTGCGCAAAGATTTACTTTTGACCCAAGCGTAGATTCGAGCGATCTCTTCACAATAACTGGAACTTTGCTTGCTGGAACAGATGCAAGTAAGACCAAGGTTTATCTAAATAACGAAGGTCCAGCGATTACCCCGGTAAGCGTGTCAGCAACATCGATAACCTTCCACGCTCCTCGCTACTACTCACCAGTGTCTTGGATTGAAGTCAAGGTTGTGACAAACGTATCTGAGACTAAACAGCAATTAGGTATTTTGTATGTTGGTAACGTTCCACCGCCAACCACCATGACACCTTCATATGGTTTATGTCTAAAGGATTCGCTAGCCGGTAGATCTCCAGTTCAGTTGAGCGCAACTAGCGATTCTGTTTTTGGCGACTCAGGAACTGTTTCAATCGACGGAACAGTATTACCAGCAGGCGCTGTTAACTGGTCTGCTGCTCAGATTACTGTCAACTTTGACAACCTAACTACAGATCTTGCTAATCCTTGGGGTCCGAAGACTGTTACCTTCACACCAGATGATGTAACAAAGGTTCCACAGTCATTCCCATTCACCTGTGGTGTTGCTGCTGTTGTCGAAACCAAACTAAATGGCAATGCCAGCGCGGTGACCATTAACGCTGGTACTTCATACACAGCATCAGCTGCATTCGTAGACCCACTGCCTAATGCACCTTACACACCGGCAGCAACTGGTTACGTCTACCAAAGCGCAGAAGATCACAGTATTAACGCTTGGAATAGAAGCGTTAAGGCAGGTCTACCTACTGCTGCTGGTGACTACTACGTTCGAGTAGCTATCGGTGCTGGCACCTACGACACTAATAAGTACGTGTATCTCTCAAATTCAAATGAGGTACACCTGGTTATTGAAGGTACGCCAATCACTTTCACTCCGAAACTTGCAAGTGGAAACGGCACGAGCATCACATATAAGGGTCAACTGGGTGACGGAACCGGTTCTTCATCAAATGACCTAACATTCACTAATACCAATGTTGCTGATGATGTGACTGAAGTTACCTGGCAGTATCGAAACAAGGCCTGTGCTTTGAATGACCCTAACTTGGGTTGGTCAGCAGGCCTTCCAAGAGATGTTGCTATTGCACAAGATAACTGTGGCGGAGACGGAACTTCTGTTTCTTCATGGGAGATCCGTGTTGCTAGCTTCAAGATGGTAAGCGGAGGAGTTGACAAGAGTATTTACTACTTACCTACTTACAACGTCTTCAACCTAACTATCAACAAGAAGACTGTCACAGCTTCTGCAGTGAAGGCGGAGAAGGTTTATGACGCAACCACATCTGTAACCCTGGGTGAAATCACTCTTACCGGATCAGTAGCGGGTGATGAGGTAACCCTCGATCCTTCAGTTGCTCAAGGTGCAGCTTATGCTGACGCAACTGCTGGTAACTCTAAACCGATCACACTCTCGGGACCGCTTGCACTCTCTAGCTACTGGAGAAATAACTACACTCTAAGCAACCCAAACCTTGCCATCACAGGCAAGATTTTGAAAGCTAATGCGAGAGTGAAGCTAACAGCCTCTGTTTCTTCAGTGATTATGACTAACGCTCAAAACGTGACCATAACTGCTGAGACAACCGATACAGTCCAAAGCCCTGGATTATCCCCAATAGTTGTTACCAGTAAGACCCCTTCTATATGTACTTATAACTCTGGTTCGGTTACTCCGATCAAGCCAGGTGAATGTGTGATTGAAGCACGTCAAGCTGCAGCAACTAACTACAACGCTTCAGTGTCATGGCACGATGGCGACACAACTGTCGAATCAATCACAATCAAGATCTACCCAGCTCCAAAGACTTTGTCTGTTGTTGCAGATGATCTAACTGTTGCAGTTGGTGAGTCGGTTATCGCATCAGCGATTGTTACCGGTCTGTTGGAAGGCGATGGTCTAGATGGTTTCAGCTACGACTACTACCAGGGTGCAACTCTTCTAGGTGGTGCTCCAACTGCTGTAGGAACATACAAGATTGTTCCTTCAGGCGGATCACTTGCTGCCGCGGATACAGCCGCATACACAAATACCTTTAAGTATGTTGCGGGTAAGTTGGTAATCACCCCTGCACCTCCAGTACTAACAGCTATCAGCCCTGCACATGGGCCCGAGGCTGGAGGGAACACTGTTGTGGTTAAGGGAACTGGACTTGGTGCAGTAACTTCTGTAGTAATCGGTGAAACAACTTTGCGTAAGCCTAAGTTCACTGTTAACTCTGCAGGCACAGAGATCACGTTCAAGGCACCTAAGGGAGTCGGAGTTGTTGATCTAGTTCTAAAGGCAGGTTCAGCCTCAGCAACTGGTTCATATATTTACGATGCTCCACCACCAATCACAACTCCACTCAAATTGAAGTTGAAAGTTGACCTTGTTGTTGATGAGAAGCTGTCTGGCCAGAAAGCTACCATTACCGGTAGTGGCTTGAAGGCTAACTCTGAATACACTTTGACCTTAGATTCAAAGGGAACAGCACTCTTCAAAGCAACTACAGATTCTGCAGGTAGCTTCTCTAAGACTGTAACCATCCCTGTCAAGGCCTGTGGTGATTCAGGTAAGCACGATCTAGTGCTAACAGCTGTTGCACCTGATGGTAAAAAGGCCACAGACTCAGCAACATTGGTCCTTGATGATGAATGTAAAGTTGCGGCAACAGCAGTCAAAACTGGAACCAAGGAATGGACTCTGTCAGGATTCCTATTTGATTACAACGACTACTCGCTAACCAGTGGAGGAGTAAGTTCACTTAGCAAGTTGGTTTCACTAATCAAGGGAGCTAAGACAGTAACAATCTACGGATACACAGAAACAGACACTAAGTCAGAAGCTGTAAAGCGAGCCAACCTAATCTTGGCATCAAACAGATGTGACACCGTGATGAAGTATCTAAAGTCAAAGGGCATCAAGGCTATCTTCAAGACTTACGGTAAGGGTGGAGTGAACCCAGTCTCACTCACCGACCAGTCAAAGAACAGAAGAGTAGTTATTGAAGCTAATTACTAGAGATTAAGTTGAAAGTGGGGCCAGCTAAATGCCGGCCCCACTTTTCTTTATCTGAATCTAATTAGCCAAGTATTGGTCTGACTTCAACTTTTCTATTGCAGGCTTTAGACCCTTCAGTAGCCAACAGCTTTGCTTCTTCAACGCTATCTGCATTGATAATCCAGAAGCCCGCCATGAATTCATCAGTATTGTGAAGCGGGCCTTCAATTACCTGTCCCAAATCTGAACGGTTATCAATGACGGTTGCCTTAGCGGGGTCATCAACTCCACAGGCCATAATCCAGTGGCCATTAGCCTGAAGCTTGTCATTGAACTCGTCGATGGCAGCAATCTCATTCCCCGATGCTGATCTTGACTTACTATCTATAACTGCGATTATGAATCTCATCTAGAGCCTTTCTTTTGTCTGAACCAAATAATAATGCAGAGCAAAAGAAATGTTTAGCAAAATGAGTAAACGCTTCCACAACTTCTTCATCACCTCAGGTCTGGTTTGCTACTTCAGAACTTGTAAACAATAGGTAAATCGACATGGAAACAAGGAAAGACAGCAGTACCATCGAGATAACTGTTGACTTCTTTAGGAGATTTCTGTGCGTTCCATCATCAAATCATTTCTAGCGACCACTGCGGGTCTGACTATGGCTGTTGGGCTACTAAGTGCACCAGCAATGGCAGTTGGTGAGGCTGTTTCAGTAACTGCGTCAGCTACCAGCCTTGCTGGCTCTAGCCTCTCTGGATTCGACACACAAAAGACTCTCTACGCAACAATCACTACAAGTGCTGGAACTCTAACAAGGAATGACTTGGGCTCTGGGGTAGGGACTAGAGGAAATTCAAACTCCGTCACAACACTGGTTCTGTATGGAACACAGGATCAACTAAACCAGGCTTTGCAGAACGAAATCGTGATTACAGCTCCGTGCAAAGGTGACATGACAATTTCTGTGAATGTCTCCGAGTTCAATGGATTCAGGAATCCAGCAAATGGACATTACTATGCGCGTTCAGCAGATCCATACAATCTCGCTGACGCAATTACTTATGCTGAGTCGTTGCCACTCATTCAAGGTGGGACAAATACCTTTGGCTACCTTGCGACGATCACAAGTGCAGAAGAAAACGAGTTCATCCGTTCAACACTTCCTAATCTTAAATTTGGCGCAAGCGACAATCTAGTAGAGGGTGAATGGCGCTGGGTTGGCGGGCCAGAGAAAGATCAACTCTTCTGGCTAGGAGGCACAGACGGTTCAGCTCAGAATGAAATGTATAACGGTTGGTCTGGCGGAGAACCAAACAATTCTGGAGATGAAGACACTGCCCAAATGTATGGAGACGGTGTTTGGAACGATGCGGGAGACGGCGGAGACTTTTGGGTGATTGAGTGGGGAGGAATGCCGGGTGATGACCTGAGTGCAATTGAGAACTTTGAAGATTCTGCGGAAGTCTCAATAACAGGAGCAATCAACGGCATGGGAACTGAAGAGAGCCCATTCTTGGTCTCGAATGCAACTGAACTCAGCAGTGTTAGCTCTTGTGCTGCTCGCGGTGTTTACTTCCAGCAAGATGCAGATATCACAGTTAGCAACTTTGAGGGTATTGGATCAAGCGACAAACCTTTCCTTGGGCACTATGACGGCAACAGCCGAACAATCACAGAAACTGGTGCAACTTATCAAAGCGTTTCCCGCAGGGGCTTGTTCAACGTCGTTGGAAACTCCGAAGGCGATCGCTCTACTACTTCTATTTCCAATCTGAATCTAAATTCAACGGCTACAGTTACAGATTCTAACCAAGTTGGATTACTCGTAGGTCGCGTGGAAAACGCTGAGATATCTGATGTAACAGTTTCTGGTCGAATCACATTGACTAACACCTGGGAATCAGCAGCTGTTGTTGGTAGCGCTTACCAAATGGAGCTACTTCGAGTTGTCTCTAACGTTGATATTGAAATAACTAACTATTCTGCCAACACTGGCGGGTTGCTTGGTAACGGCACATATGTTTGGATAACTGACTCCAGCAACACGGGGGATATCACTTCTGGCGGAGATGGAAACTACATTGACACCTTTGGTGGACTGGCTGGAAGTATTAACTCAGGCGAGCTGGTGGGTAACTTTAACACTGGAGACATTTCGTTTCCCCTCTCCGACGGTTCGAGTGTCGGCGGACTAATTGGCCGACTTTGGAACATGAATCTTCACGAGTCATATTCTTCAGGCCAGGTAAATGCACCTCGCATGTATTACGTTGGAGGATTGACCGGAGCTTTCTACTATGGCCAGATCTACGAAAGTTACAGCGCCGGTTCTGTTATTGGAAACGACGGTGTCGGCGGCCTTGTCGGCCAGTCCTCTGAAGCGGATATTACCAATACATTTAGTTCCGCTAGTGTGACTGCAGCCAGCACCGGTGGAGCGCTCATCGGAAGAGCAGAGTGCAACAATGTTTCCAAGTCTTATGCCTATGGAAAAGTTGTTGCTCAAAACACCAAAGGTTTATTTGGTACTGGTTGTGGAACAATGCAAGAGGCTTTTTGGGTTCAACCATTAGTGGAAGTTCCCGCAGATGTTTCTCAAGTTGGAAGCGAATTTCCAATTTCTGTCTTGCAAGCTAAAGACAAAGCAACTTACCTTTCAGCTAATTGGGATATCTCGAACTCTGCAGGCACCCAGTCAGTTTGGGTAATTTGTGAAGGTGAAAACGGTGATTTTCCTGCCCTGAGAATGCAAGCAGCATATTGCTTACCTGAACTTACTCATGCTGATGAACCAGTTATTTTAGGGCTTGGAACTCCAGGATCGGAGCTAACACTTAACATGGGTACTTGGGTAAAGGGAGTTACCTTCACTTATGTTTGGAAAGCGGACGGTCAGGCAATACCGAATGCAACTCATGAAAAATTCACACCTAGTTCAGCTCTTACCGGAAAGACAATCACGGTAGTAGTGACGGGCTCATTGATCAACTGGAAATCTGCAACTAGAAATTCAGCCAACTTTGTAGTTGTATCTGGCAAAGGTATCGACACCTCATGGGTGAAGAGATCAACGGCAAGAGCAATCGATGGTTTCTCTCCTGATTCCTGGGAAGCTCCAGCTGGGTTTAACAGCAAGATTGCTGGTCTGGTTAAAGGCCACAGCCAAGCAACCTCAGTTATGTGTATTGGAGTCACCAAGTATGGGGCTAACAAAACCAAGGGAAGATCTGTTGGATACATGAGGGCTAAGGTTGCCTGTGCTCAGATCCAGAAGCTAATGCCTGGGGTCAGAATCTCTTACGGTTGGAAGGTCGCCGCCAAGGGTGACACAGTTCAACGCGGTGTCGCCATCAGATTCAACAAATAGTCTCAAGAACCAGATTCGAACAGTGCTCGGCTAACGCGGGCACTGTTCGCTTTTAAATGCATATGAGTGGCTTTTGGATGTAGACACAGGGCTAATTGGGCCTAAAGCCACTCTACCTGACTGTGTTTTTGATAGCTCTGAGGCTTTTCTGAGAGTTGTAGCCATTCTGTAAGGGTTTTCACATATTTATGACTAGTATTGCCAAGGGCCACTTTCTTGGCCCCGCATGGCACTCAAATGGTGTGCCTCCTAAATAAATAGTCATCCAGAAAGTAACCGATGAAAAAATTTCTTAGCTCTGTAGCGCTCGCTGGCTTGCTACTCACCGGAGTATCAGTAAGCCAAGCCTCAGCAGACACCGCATTTGTAAATAGTGGGAACCTTGCGGCTAATGGTGCAAGCTTTTCAACTACAGGCACTGACTCGTCAACAGTTGTAATTCCAGAGGGCGTATCGACGTTTAGAACCGAAGCAACTTGGATTCTAGATGAGGCTTTCCTAGTAGCGCATGCTGGGCAGAAATTGACCTACACGGTTTCGGTTAAAGATCCTTCAAATGTCGCACTCCCTCTTACATACAGCGTGAACTCCTCAACTGGTGGTTACAGCAAGAGCGAAGGTGGAAGCATTTATAAAATCGGTGGTGGAGGAAATTTTGTGACTGTCGATTGGCAGACTGGGTCTCTCACTATCCCAACTGAAGTAACAGGATACGCCGGTAGCTACACTCCTTTCATCGACGTCTATGCTCCTAACTCCCAAACAGGAGGATTACTTGAAGCTGGAACCTATACAGTCACAACTAAACTTTTCGCTGCCGGAACAGAGATCACCCAGAAAGCGGGATTCAGTCGCGAAAACTTGAACATCAATTACTTTGTTGGCGGGAATAGCGTGGTTATTCCTGACGGAATTACTAGCGCGCAATTTTCTGCAATTGCTTGTGTTGACGCTTCGAAAGTTGCAGTCGGCGATGTTGTGAAAGCAGAGTTTTACACAAATGATGTTCTCTCGAACACAAGTGCAAGTTACTGGGAAACTAGAAGCGAATTCAGGTCAGATGGCGATGCGGGTTATCGACGCTCAGATTACGCGTCAACTGCAACCATCACCGAGTACGACATTACCAACGGTGTTGGTGTGCGAGTAAGCAACTACAACCCGAACGTGACTGCTGGAGACGAATACGACCTGAAGTACAAGCTTTACAACACCAGCACAAATGAAGATGTGTCTGGTGACTGTGCTCCAGCTAAACCAGCTGCTCCTACGGCTTCATATATGATGTCGAGCATTAGCGTCTCTGGAGAATTTAGCTTTGGCTCTTCTCGTTACAACTCAGTTTGTAACTTGTACGACAAGGCAGCACCAACTGTTGTGGTGGCTACCGGCTACGTAAATTCTCAAAGCGGATCAAGCTCATATTCATGTTCCATCTCAGCTTCGCTGTCATCAAGTAAGACATACGTGGTCAAGTTCGGAACTGTTTATCAGGGAAAGCCTTCTCCGCTTTCTGATCCGTCTGCAGACATAGTTGTGCCAGCTAGCGGTTACACAATTACCACTTCTTACGCAGGAACAGTTGCTGCCGGTAAAGTTGTCAAAGTTAACGACAACAGCCTCCTGGTCGAAGACACAGGCTCATATGTTGGTGTGATTCCAGATGGTAAGGGCGGTATTTACACAATTGGATTCGCATCCTCATGCAACATTTCTTGTGGTACCAGCCAGTTCAGAATCCGCCACATGACCAACAGTGCTTTAGACACAACATTTGCTGGCACTGGTTCTGTGGTTCTAAACTCCTTCAACCTATACAACTCCAATGCTTACACAATGGGCTATTTCGGAACCAACAAAGACAAGTGGGTTGTCCCAGTCTTAGGTTTCGAGGGTAGTGGTGGAGATGGTAAAGCTCAATTCATTTTCGGTAACGCCGCAAATGCAACCACTACAACGAAAACAGTAGACAAAGCGGCATTCGATACAGCATGTAACGCTGGTGCAGCCGGGTATGGTCAAAGACCTAACTACGCTCCATCTGTTTCAGTTATTTCTGCACCAACAGCTAACCCGTTTATTTCGATCACCTGTTACAAGGAATACACTCTTGCGGGTGCAGCTAAAGCTTGGCTATCTGTTGGTGTTCTAGCAACGATTGATCCTGCTACAGGAAACATTTCCGTTAAGGGTTCACTAGGAACTCCTTCAGATACCGCTAATGGTTTCTCAGCAAGAACTACTGTGAACCACTCAGCTACTGGTAACGAACCAATGATTACTGCGTTCGTTAGCTCTTATCAGTACACCTCATACAACGATCAGACCCTCCAGGGCACAGGAACTGTCGCTGACCACTCGATTATCAGAATTAAGGCTGACGGAACCTTCCTAGGCACAACTAACTCTGCTTGGGGTGCCAGTGGTGGCTCATCGGGATCTGATGTTCTGCCATCGATAGCTTCAGTTAACTCTGGAAAGATTTATGGAATTCTTCGCGCAGGTTTGGTCTCCAACTTGGCAACCATCACCTCTACAGGTGCGGTAACACTTCTTCCGATTGATACAACTGCGGCGACAGTAACAATGCCAATAATCGGTTTGCCTGGTGGTTTTCCAATTTCAAGCGATGAGACTCTCATTCCTGTTTATCTAAGCGGAATGAACCAGTGGGCTGCAGGTTGGGTAAATGTCAGTACCGGTGTGCTAACTCAAGGTGAGAAGCTTGTCTATACCAGCAACTCAGGCAACGGCTCTCAGGTGACTTGGCTGAACGGTAATGACAAGAACACCTACCTACTAATTAACGCAACTACTGCTCCTAACAACTTGACAGTATTGAAGTGGATCGACTCAAGATACACCGTTCCAACAGGTCCAGTTCCAACAGTTACTTCTAAGAACTTGAAGTACGCAAAGAACACTCCTGCTGCTGGAACAAAGGTGACTCTGACTGGAACCAACCTAAATGGTGTTACATCAGCAACTATTGGTGGCAACGCTGCAGCTCTTGGAACTAAGTCCGCTACTTCACTGCAGCTAACTGTTCCAACAGCATCATCAGCAGGAACAGTTGACATCGTGCTAACTACAGCTGATGGCGCAACTACAGTTGACACCTTTACCTATGTTGGTACTGGTGTTGAGCAGAGCGTAGAGGTTGCAGACCTAGCCGCATCAGTAAATCTAGGTGCAGCAGATCTTGCTCTTTCAGCAACTGTTACATTCAGTCCGAACGATGTAGGAACTCAAGGAGCAATTACCTGGAGTTCAGACACCCCGACTGTTTGTTCAATTGTTTCGGGTAAGGCACACTTCCTAACCGGAGGTACCTGTACTGTGAAGGCAACTGCTGCAGCATCTGGACTGCTTCTAGCGGGATCTGACACGGAGACCCTAACGGTAAACCCTGGAGCTCAGACAATCACACTCTCTGGTCCTACTAACCCAGAAGTCGATCTAGACGGAATTGACCTAACTGCATCAACAAATTCTGGTCTAGCTCTAACCTTTGCAACCAGCACAGCTGGCGTCTGTTCAGTTGATTCAACTGGTCACGTCACACCAATTACCGCTGGTGAATGTGTTGTTACTGCAAGTCAGGCAGGTAACGCTAGCTGGCTTTCAGACAGCAAGCAGGCAACCATCGTGTTTACTGCTCCAGCAACAACTCCAATTGTTGATAACGGTAATCCAGCTAGCCCTACCACCTTGTCTAAGACTGGTGCTTGGGTTAAGAATGGTGACACCCAGCTCTCATGGAACCGCACTAAGGGAACCTTGGCATTCAAGGTGAGCATCGTTTATGTTGGCCCAATCAAGGGAACTGCAGTCTTCAAGATTGGTTCAAAGACTCACACCTGTGTGGTGAACTTTGGAACACTAAAGAAGCAGGCAACTTCAAAGCGTCTGGTCCTAACCTCACCTAACTTATGTTCAGGTTCAAAGGAGAAGGTCCAGCTTGCTGCTCTAAAGAAGGCTCCAGTGAACATGGTGGTCAAGCTAACAATCGTTAGAGACATGAAGTTCCCAACAACCTATGCGAAGTACCGCACCAAGACCCGCGTTATTTACGCGAAGCTTGGCTAATAACTAAGTAGTTAAATGGGAGGGTCGAAAGACCCTCCCATTTCTATTAGTCTGGAACTATGAGTTCAAACATCACCCTTATCTTCGATGGTGACTGTGGTTTTTGTACCTCGGCAGCAAATCAAATTGTGAAAAGAAGTAAGACCAAGATTGTTGCAGTTCCTTGGCAATTCGCTGATTTAGCCCAACACTCCCTTACCCAATTGCAAGTAGCTAATCAGGTTTACTTGGTCATCGATGGTGAAAGCTTTGGTGGCCATGAGGCCTTTGCCATGGTGTTTAGAGTGCAACCTAATTCTTTCCTAAGGTTCATGGGCAAGATCATGATGAGTAGATACCTTCGCTGGTTAGCTTCCCCAACGTATCGTTTAGTTGCGAAGTATCGCCACAAGCTACCTGGCGGGACACCTGCGTGCAAGTTGCCTCAGAATTAACTTCCGAAACGAAAAAGTCAGGATCCGGCTAATGATCTCTCTAAGAAGATGCTTACTTGCACTCATGGTCCTGGCGTCTCTTGGCTTCACAGTTCCAAGTTCAGCCAGTGTTGAAGACTTTAGCTTTACGTCCTTTGAGGCAACCTACAAACTCTCTGTAAACGCAGAGAAGAACAACCGTGCTGAGATGTTGGTTACCGAGACACTTGTAGCCGATTTCCCTGAGTTCGATCAGAACCATGGAATCAGGCGAAGTATTCCAGATTCTAGTTATGGAAAATTTCCAGCATTAGTAGATGATATCGAAGTGCTGAACAATTTTGGTCAAGCAAGAGACTTTGAAATTACTTCTGAAGGCGGATTTACCAACTTAGCTATCAAGCCTTTAGATGGCTCATTCGTTCAGGGTGAGCAAACTTATGTAATTAAGTACCGACAGTCGTGGGTAATTAACAATTACCAGAAAAGCTCAGGCTTTGATGAGTTCTACTGGGATGTGAATGGCACTGGTTGGCAGCAGAGTTTTGGCCAAGTCAAAGCAACTGTAATCCTTGACCAAAGCCTCAGAGAGATTCTTATCGCTGACAAGGTGTCCTGTTATCAGGGCCCTCAAGGGTCAACAGAGAAGTGTTCTTCCATAACCGCAGGAGATGGGTATGTCACCTTCACATCTGGGAAGCTTGGCGCATTTGAAAATCTCACTATCGCAATTCCATTCATGCCAAACGTTGTCAACACAACTGGTCCGATAGTTGAGGGTACCTTCAGTTGGTACGGCTATTGGGTTTGTGTTGGAGCTCTAGCTCTTGTTCTGCTTTGGGCGCTTTACTTTAGGATCTTCCGAATCAGAAACCAAGGTAAGAATTTATTCATTGTCCCCCAATACAAACCAACCCCTGAGCCAGGTTTGTTTGTTTCTGCATTCGTAATGAAAAAGACTGTCCGCCTGTTTCAGGCCAGCGTTGTTGAACTCGCTGTGAAGAAACTAATTGAGATTGAATCTGTCGAAGGAAGTAGTAACAAGGTCTTCATACTCCGCAGGACTTCTCTGGGCAGTCCAAACTCAATTGCAAGTGACTTGCTTGCTCACCTGGGGCTCACTAAGGCTGGAGCAGAGTTAGTGCTTTCTAACAAGATGCCTGAAAAGCAAAGTAGTGAATTGGCCAAGGGGCTCCTTAAGTTGAGAACTGCAACTGCTAGAGAAGTCAACAAGCAAGGTTATTTCCAGAAGCGCGCACTGGGCGTCCCAGCGGCTGGATTAACTGTTGCCCTGATCGTATTTATCTTGATGACATATTTTGCATCAGTCATGGACTCTGACACCGAAGCTGGTTTTACAGCGCTCCCAGTTCTTCTCTTTATGCCCTTTGTTGTTGTGTATGGCTTGTTGATGTCTAAGCGAGCTTTGGGCCCCAAGGGTTCTGAACTCGTCGCCTATGTTAGGGGCCTAGAGATGTATATCGAGTTAGCCGAAAAGGACAGACTGGAATATCTACAGTCACCAACCGGTGCTTCCCTAAAGCCTTCAGAGGTTAAGGGTAAACAAATACTCAAGCTGTATGAGGAGCTGCTCCCTTGGGCAATTTTGCTTGGACTGCAGAAAGAATGGGCCAAAGTTCTCAACGACCTTTACAGTAGTGAGGGCTCACCTGTCTGGATTATCGGGGTCTCTAGTTTTGGAGATAGTTTCTCTAACCTAGACGAGTCACTGACAGCATCCCTTGGGTCAAGTTCAAGTGGCGGATCCAGCGGTGGAGGAAGTTCCGGCGGTGGCGGTGGCGGAGGCGGCGGTGGAGGAATCTAGCTTCCGTTAGCCTCAAAAGCCTCTTTGAATATTCGCAAACTTTCTAAGGGTGCTTCCGTATTTAACCAAATGGAGCAATCGAAGGAAGGCATTAGCCTTAGAGTATGAACTCTTTTCAGTTATCCGAAGAAGTTAGAGAAGCACTCTATTCAGGTAAGCCAGTTGTTGCTCTTGAGTCAACCATCATCTCTCACGGTCTACCAAGGCCTCAAAATCTAGAGGCGGCTAAGGAGTTTGAGGAGATCCTTAGAAGTGCTGGTGTCACACCAGCAACAATAGCAATCCTTGATGGTGTTCCCCAGATTGGTCTAGATGCTCATGGTGTTGAGCGTATCGCCAACGAAGACTTGGCTAAAGCAAGCGTAAGGGATATCCCTATCCTTGCTGCCAGAAAGGAGTCAGGTGCAACCACTGTTGCAGCTACTGCTCACCTAGCTTCGCTTGCTGGTATCAGAGTGTTTGCTACCGGTGGCTTAGGTGGTGTGCACAGAGGTGCTAACACAACCTTTGATGAGTCTGCAGATCTTTCAACTCTTGCTGTGACCAACATCACTGTTGTTTCTGCTGGAGTGAAGTCAGTTCTAGATATCTCGGCAACACTTGAGAGACTTGAGTCGCTAAGTGTTCCTGTCATTGGTTGGCAGACAAAAGAGTTCCCAGCTTTCTGGCTAACAAAATCAGGGCTGACTATTGATTGGGCTTTAGATAGTACTGACCAGATTGCTCAGGCAATGAAGTCACAGGATGAGCTAGGACATGGTCAGGGAATGGTTATCGCTAATCCGATTCCTGAAGCTCTGCAGTGGGATCCAGTTGAGCATGACCGTGTTCTAGATATTGCTTTCAAGGCTGCAGATGCTGCTGGTGTTCACGGTAAAGCAGTGACACCTTTCTTACTTGGTTTCATCGTTCAAGAATCTAAGGGTAGATCTCTAGAAGTTAATTTAGACCTCGCTCGTAACAACGTTCGTCTTGCAGGAGAGATTGCTAAGTCCTGGTCAAGGATTAACTAGTGGTTAATGTTCTAGTGATTGGGGATGTCATCGACGACATCATCGTGGTTCCTAAAGAACAAATCAGGGTTAATACCGATACTGATTCTTCTATTCAGCACACCTTGGGAGGCTCCGCCAGTAATGTGGCGTGCTGGGCTGCAAGCCTAGGTGCGAATGTCACATTCGTAGGTTGTGTGAATAGTAAAGATGAAAATCGAGTGAAAGAGCAATTTGCTCAATACAACATCAATGCTTTGCTTCAACTAAGTGATAAACCAACTGGTTCGCTAGTTGTCTTAGTTGATGGTGAAAATAGAACAATGTTGACCGACCGTGGAGCTAACAGAGATTTGAATATCGCTTCTTGGGTTTGGCCTGCCTTTAACGAAGTGGATTATGTTTTCGTTTCCGGATACACATTCTTTGGTAGAGAAGTAGTAGAAATAAAAGATTTGATTTATGAAGCTCAAGAGGGCGGAGCTTTTGTAATTGTTGATCCAGGCTCTGCCGGATACATCAAAGACTTTGGTGTTGAAGATTTCAAGAACGCTATATACGCAGCCGATGTGCTGATTCCAAACAGTGAAGAATTTGAACTATTGGGTGCAACCCTTAGCCCAATAACTATTGTGAAGAACGGTAGTGCTGGAGTTGATGTTTATGCAGAAGGCATCAAGATGAGTACATATGAAGCAGAGCAGGTTGAGGCTATTGATCCAACTGGTGCAGGGGATGCTTTTGCAGGAGCTTTCGTGGCAACTCTAGCTAATGGACTAAATCTGGATGAAGCAATCAAAGCAGGTATCGCAACTGCAGCAAAAGCAGTTCAGACTATTGGTGCCCGTCCTCAGTCTTAAATCTTTCCAATGCTTCAGCGATTAGCTTTTCAGCTGCTGCTTTATCTGCCCAAGCACCAACCTTTACCCACTTGCCAGGCTCTAAGTCCTTGTAGTGAGTGAAGAAGTGCTCAATCTCGTCTTTGGTCTGCTGAGGCACATCGTTGATGTCCTGGATGTGAGCCCAACGCTTGTCTTTGACTGGAACGCAGAGGATCTTTTCGTCGATACCGCCATCGTCTTCCATAGGTAGTACACCTACGGCTCTAACCTCAACGATTACGCCTGGGAATACTGGGAATTCAAGTAGTACTAGGGCATCTAGCGGGTCGCCATCGCCACCTAGGGTGTTATCGAAGTATCCGTAGTCAACCGGATATACAAAAGGTGTGAATAGAACACGGTCTAGACGGATACGACCTGACTCATGGTCAACTTCGTACTTGTTTCTGCTTCCGCGAGGAATTTCGATGATGGCGTCAATAGACATGTCTCTCCTAAATAGGCTTTATGTATCAAGAATACCGAAAGGGCACAGATGGTTGCGCGACCTAGGCTAACTCCAGCTATGGCTGATGTTCGTCGTGCTATCCGAGACTCTTGGGATACCTACGGGGTTATCGAGAATGACACCATTGCTGTTGCCTGCTCCGGAGGAGCAGACAGCCTTGCTTTAGCAGCAGCTGCTTTGTTTGAAGGGAAGCGAGCAGGGATCAAGGTCATTGGAGTTGTTGTGAATCACAACCTTCAAAAAGGTTCAAAGGGTATTGCAGAGCAGGCTGAAGTAACTCTTTTAGAACTTGGGTTTTCAACTGTTGAAGTAGTTGATGTCAAAGTAGTTGCTGGTTCTCTCGGTGTGGAAGCTGCTGCAAGAAATGCTAGGTATGAAGCTATCGATGGCTTTGCGCTACGTCACAAGGTGAAGTATTCGATGTTGGGTCACACACTAGATGATCAGGCAGAGACAGTATTGCTGGGACTTGCCAGAGGCTCAGGTCCTAAATCCATTGCAGGGATGTCAGCGCTTAGCGCTGATGGCAAATACCTAAGACCTTTACTTGGCATTAGAAGAGAAACAACAGTTGCCTTCTGTGTTGATAGCGGTCTGGATTATTGGCAAGACCCACAGAATCTAGATACCAAGTTCTCCAGGGTCAAGGTAAGACTCAATGTCTTACCGACTTTAGAAAAGGAACTGGGTCCTGGTATCGCCACCGCTCTAGCTAGAACTGCAGAGATTCTTCAGGAAGATAACGAGTATCTGGAGAATCAGGCAGGTATTGCTTTTCACGAATGTGCGAAGACAACCAATAACTCTGTTGTGCTAGCAGTTGAGGAAATCATTCAGTTCGCTCCAGCTATCCGGAATCGAGTGATTCACAATGCCCTAGTGCTGCTGGGTGCTGAGCCAAGTAAGGCTCATATCGATGCTGTGACTAGTTTGTTAACGAATTGGCATGGTCAAAAACCTTTGACCTTGCCAGCAGTTAGAGTAGTAAGGGTGGGCCACGAGATAACTCTCAAGAGCACCAAAACTACTAAACCAGGAGCATGCTAAGTGGACCTCATCAAGGTGCAAGACGACATCACCAAAGTACTAGTCACAGAAGCCCAGATTGCAAAAAGAGTCAATGAGCTTGCTCTTGAAATTGACTCAGCTTACGCAGGTAAAGATGTATTACTGGTTGGTGTTCTAAAAGGTGCAGTCATGTTTATGGCTGATCTTTCAAGAGCTATCCAGATTCCAGTTTCAATGGACTGGATGGCGGTATCTTCTTACGGCTCAGGAACCCAGTCTTCAGGTGTTGTCCGTATCCTCAAAGACCTAGATGCTGATGTTCTAGGTAGACACGTCCTAATCGTTGAGGACATCATCGACTCGGGACTCACCCTTTCTTGGCTTAAGTCCAACCTCTCAGCTCGTGGAGCTGCTTCGGTTGAAATCGTTGCTCTCCTTCGTAAACCAGATGCTGCCAAGGTAGAGGTCGAGGTCATGCTGGTTGGCTTTGATATCCCTAACGAATTCGTAGTTGGCTACGGCCTTGACTATGACGAGCGCTACCGTACCTTGAAGGATGTTGGCGTTCTAGCACCTGCTGTCTACAGCTAAAATCGTTATTCTGACTGCGAACAGGGCCTATTTGGGGCTGACAGTGTCGCCTCTGGCGGGTAGCCTAGTAGTTGTTAATGAAAGGTATGGGGCTTAGCCTCGCTTATGAAATCAAAGAAACTCTTTAGAGGCCCATTTATCTACGTGGCAATCGCTGTTGCCCTTCTCGTGGTTGGGTTTAACTCATTTAGCACCTCTAACTTCAAGCAGGTAGACACCTCTGTTGGCCTTCAGTTCATTGAGTCTGGTCAGGCTAAGAAGGTTGAAGTTATTGAGAGTGAACAACGAGTCGATGTCACTTTGGAAATCTCTGATCGTGTTTACGGTAAAGAGATTCAGTTCTTCTATTCAGCGGCCCGTGGCACACAGCTAGCTACAGCAATTGCTGATGCAAATATCGTTGATGGGTTCAATGACAAAGTAACCAATACCCCTTGGTATCTGTCTCTACTGTTTAGCATTCTTCCTTTTCTTTTGTTCATTGGTATTTTCTGGTTCCTGATGTCAGGAGCTCAGGGTGGAAACAACAAGGTAATGCAGTTTGGAAAGTCAAAAGCCAAGCTCTATAACAAGGACATGCCAAAGGTTACTTTTGCAGATGTTGCTGGTGTTGATGAAGCCATAGAGGAACTTGAAGAAATCAAGGAGTTCCTAAAGGAACCACAAAAGTTCCAAGCAGTTGGAGCAAAGATTCCTCGCGGTGTTTTGCTTTATGGTCCGCCGGGAACCGGTAAGACTCTTTTAGCTAAGGCTGTTGCCGGTGAAGCTGGAGTGCCATTCTTCACAATCTCAGGTTCAGACTTTGTTGAAATGTTTGTTGGCGTTGGTGCATCTCGTGTTCGCGATCTCTTCGAACAGGCTAAGGCTGCATCTCCTGCAATTATCTTTGTAGACGAAATTGATGCTGTTGGTCGTCACCGTGGTGCCGGTATCGGTGGCGGTAACGATGAGCGTGAGCAAACCCTGAACCAGTTGCTAGTTGAAATGGATGGTTTTGATTCAAAGACCAACGTAATTCTTATTGCTGCAACTAACCGTCCTGACATTCTTGACCCAGCACTTTTACGTCCAGGTCGATTCGACCGTCAGGTTGGAGTCTCTGCTCCAGATCTAATTGGTCGTGAACAGATTCTGAAAGTTCACGCTAAAGGTAAACCAGTATCTGATGATGTCGATCTAGCGATGGTTGCTAGAAGAACCCCAGGTTTCACTGGTGCAGACCTTGCGAATGTTCTTAATGAAGCTGCACTGCTAACAGCAAGAAGCGGTGAGAAGAAAATCACCAACGAGATTCTTGATGAGTCAATCGATCGTGTCATCGGAGGGCCAGCTAAGAAGACTCGATTGATGCAAGACTCTGAGCGTTTGAACACTGCCTATCACGAAGCAGGTCACGCTCTGGTCGCGGCTTCTTTGAACTATTCAGATCCAGTTTCTAAGGTAACCATTCTTCCTAGAGGTAGAGCACTTGGATACACCATGGTGCTTCCACTAGAAGACCGTTATTCGGTAACCCGTAACCAGCTACTAGACCAGATTGCTTACGCAATGGGTGGTCGTGTTGCAGAAGAAATTGTTTACGGTGACCCAACTACCGGTGCATCTAATGACTTCGAGAAAGCAACTTCAATTGCTAAGGCAATGATCATGCAGTATGGAATGTCTAGTGTGATTGGTTCAGTTTCCTATGGTCAGGCTGGTGAAGTATTCATTGGTAGAGACATGGCTCAGACCAAGGAGTATTCAGATGTGACTGCTCAGCAGATTGACAATGAACTACGTGCAATTCTGGATGCAGCTCACGATGAGGCATACAAGGCCATCAACCTAAACCGTAAGGTTCTGGATGCAATGGCTAAGGAACTGATGGAGCGTGAGACTCTAAATGCTGAGGAAATCGCAGTCATTTTCAAGCCAGTGAAGAAGCTTCCTAAGCGTTCACAGTGGCTTTCAAAGAGGACTAGACCTAAGCCTAAGCAGGGCCCAATCGCTATTCCGGCAAAGGGTTCAACCCAGGCTAAGCGTGATGCTGCAGCTAAGGAAACTAAGAAGCCAACTACCCGTCGTAAGTCCTCGTAGGGAATCAATTGCTAGACGCCGAGAGAATAAAGGCAGCCGTTATTGAGCTGCTTCACGCAATCGGCGAAGACCCTACCCGTGACGAACTGAAGGCAACTCCGCAAAAGGTTGCTGATGCATACGCTGGTTTCTTTGCGGGAGTTGGCGCTGATCCGTTAACAGTATTGGCTGACACTTTCCCAGCTGAACAAAACGATGTCGTAATCTTGAAAGACATCGAACTGGTTTCTATTTGTGAACACCATCTGCTTCCATTCACAGGTGTTGCACACATCGCTTACCTACCAAACGATCGAGTAATTGGTTTAGGGAGATTGCCTAAGTTGGTTGAAGTCTTAGCTTCAAGGCCACAGTTGCAGGAGAACCTAACCGCGCAGATTGCAGATGCTTTAGAAACGGGGCTTGGAACTAAAGGCGTAGTTGTTGTAATTGAGGCAAGGCATCACTGTGTTGCATCTAGAGGGGCAAGACAACCGGAAGCCAACACTGTCACTGTTGCCACACGCGGTGCATACAGTGAGGCTGCTGATCGTGCTGAAGTAATGGCGCTAATCGCAAAATGAAATACGATTCAAGCGCACCTAAAGTAAAGCCACTGGTAATGGGTGTCCTAAATGTCACTCCAGATAGTTTCAGTGATGGTAATCAATACAACTCTGTTGAATCAGCTGTTGATCACGCCAAGCTTCTAGTTCTTGCTGGTGCTCAGATAATTGACATCGGTGGTGAATCAACGAGACCAGGAGCTGAACGAGTATCTGTTGAAGAAGAGCAAGCTCGAGTGATCCCCGTCATCAAAGCTATCGCTGAATTAGAACTAGGTGCATCCATCAGTATTGACACCATGAATGCCAATACAGCAGAACTTGCTATCGCTGCCGGGGCTAACATCATCAACGATGTCTCTGGAGGATTAGCTGATGAGGCAATGCTAGGTGTTGCTGCTAAGCACCAAGTGCTCATCATCCTTTCGCATTGGCGAGGACACAGCGACATCATGAACACCATGGCTTCATACCAAAATGTCGCTGAAGAAGTGGCTGCTGAATTGCAAGCAAGAGTGGATGCTGCAGTTGCGGCAGGGGTAAGTAGAGACAAGATTGTGGTTGATCCTGGTCTCGGTTTTGCTAAGGACATGAAACAGAACTGGCAACTTGTTGCTCGTCTAGATGAGATTGAGAAGCTAGGGCTACCAATACTGGTTGGTGCCTCTAGGAAGAGATTCATCGCAGGTGCCCTAGATGAAGAAGAGCCTAATTCGGTATCGCACGAGCGTAGAGATGTTGCAACTGCAGTTCTAACTGCATTACTTATGCAGCGTAAGCTCTGGGGAGTTAGAGTCCACAACGTTCTTTCAACCGTTGATGCCATCAGTATTGTTAGTGCACTTCACGAGGGTTCTAATGATGCAGGAAATAACTCCTCGAAGCGACAGAATTGACCTATGCAACACAAAATAGAGATCAAGGGACTTAGAGTCTTCGCTCACCACGGGGTATTCGATTTTGAGCGTCAGAACGGCCAAGATTTCTATATCGATGCAGCCGTTTGGGTTGATGGTGATAAGGCAGCCTTTTCCGATGACCTCTCTCACACCGTTCACTACGGCGACCTAGCTAAGGGACTAGTTGAACTAACCAAGAGCGAGCCGGTTGATCTGTTGGAAACCCTGGCTCAGAGACTTCTTGACTACTGTCTCAACTTTGGTGCTGGCATAGTTCAGCAGGCTGCAGTGACAGTCCATAAGCCCAACGCCCCAATTCCTTATGAGTTTGCCGATGTCAGCGTCAGTGTTGAGGCTAAGCGCAATGGCTAAAGCAGTACTTGCTCTTGGTAGCAATCTGGGTAATCGCAGGCAGTGGTTAGTCAAAGCACTTGCCTCGATAAAGGTAACCAATGGAGTTCAACTGCTGCAGATATCTCCAATTGTTGAATCTAAGGCCCTAACCCTTGCAGGCTTTGATTCCACTAAACCTAAGTTTCTAAATTGTGTTGCTGAGATAGAGACCTCTCTAAAACCTGAAGAACTTCTGGCAGCTCTTCAGAGCATTGAGAAGCGTTTGGGTAGAAAGAAGCTTGAGCGTTGGGGAGATAGAAATATCGACATCGATATCCTCACATACGGTTCAATTTCATTTAGGTCAGCTGACTTGGTTATTCCTCATCCTGAAACAGCCAACAGAGCATTTGTAATTGTTCCTTGGTATCTAATGGATCAGAATGCAGAACTTCCTGGTCATGGCTCAATCGCAAAACTTGCTGGCATCTTCGTAGATCAGGTTTCTCTAAAGTGAAGCCAATAAACATAATCGGAATCATTCTCTGGGCGACTCTTTCAACTTTAGGTGGCTACGGATATAGCTATTGGGCTACGAGCACTGGTCGAGAAGTCCCAATCAGTGGATTGACTCTTTCAATTTCTGTTGTTGTCGTTGCTGTAATTTTGATCTCTTTTGCGGTTCCCATTTGGAAATACAAGAGAAATCTAAAGAAGATATCTGACACTCTGAAAGATAACCCAACTGCAAAGATAACTAAGCCGTTGCCAGTTGACCCATTCTTCGCCGTTCGAGTTCTAACTCTTGCCAAAGCGGGTGCGGTAACAGCAGGGATGCTGGGCGGCTGGCATATCGGTGTTCTAA
>JBBAML010000005.1:0-7578 GCA_040402515.1 Rhodoluna sp. | reverse complement strand
AAAGCGGGTGCGGTAACAGCAGGGATGCTGGGCGGCTGGCATATCGGTGTTCTAATCAAGCAATACACTGCACCGGTGATTGTGACTGGCTCAACCGGACCCAACATCGCTGCTGCAATCGCATCGTTGATGTTGTTAGCAACTGCACTTATCGTTGAAAGAATCTGTCGACTTCCTAAAGATCCTGGTAGTCCTCCGTCAACTAAAGATTCTGTGGTTCCTGCCTAATGAATACTCCTAACTATGCAACAAGACTTAAGGTCTCCGTAATTGGGGCAGGGCCAGTTGGTCTAGCTTTAGCTAAAGCAATATCGGATGCTGGGCATTCACTTGTTTCCATCTCAACGACAGATCCGGTTAGAGCAGGTCAAGTTGAAACTGTTCTTCCCGGTGTTCAGATTCTTCCTGTGGTTGATGCAGTTGCTGATGTTGACCTGGTTATCTTTGCAATTCCTGGGGATCAGATTAGAGATTTAGTGAAAGGTCTAGTTGCAACTGAATCGCTTAGAAGAGGAACACTATTAGTTCACACTTCAGCTGATCACGGTTATGAAGTATTCGATGAGGCTGCCAGTGCCGGTGTTGTTCCGATGACTATTCATCCAGCGATGAGATTCACCGGTTTTAGTTCAATTGATAGAGCTCGACTTGTTGATAGCTATATTGCAGTTGATGCTCCTCGCGCAGTTCTTCCAGTTGCTCAAACACTTGCTATTGAACTTGGTGGTGAACCGGTTCATGTTCCAAGTGAAGCTCGTGCTAAATACGCTGAAGCAATTTCTGTCGCAGGAACCTTCACTTCTTTGATTGTTGGTCAAGCCATTACCTTGCTTGAGGATGCAGGAATTGATAAACCTAGAAATCTACTTGGGGGCATCTTTAGATCGGCTCTTGAAGAGTCTCTTAGAACTGGGGTTCCTGAGATTGATCCTGCTGAACTATTCGATGGGGATAACCAGTGAAGCTAGTTCACACGGTCAAAGAGCTCAGATCAGAACTTGAGGGTAGACGAAATGTTGGGTTTGTCCCGACCATGGGAGCTCTCCACGAAGGACATTTGTCTCTAATCGAGTTAGCTCAAAAAGAGTCAGATTTTGTCGTGGTTAGCATCTTTGTGAACCCAACCCAGTTCACTGACAGTCAAGACTTTGCTAAGTATCCAAAGGACTTAGAGCAGGACATTCAAAGGCTAGAAAGCCTTGCTAAAGCACCTGATGTTCTCTTCGCTCCTAGTGTTCAAGAGGTCTATCCAGAAGGCCTACCGGAGCGCCTAGACCCTAGAGCAGGCGCTCTAGGCTCCGTCTTTGAAGGAGTTAGTAGGCCTGGTCACTTCGAGGGCATGCTGCACGTTGTGAGCTGGTTCTTTAGGGCTGTTGAGCCCCAGGTAGCGATCTTTGGGGCTAAGGATGCTCAGCAGGTCTACCTTGTAAAGCGAATGGTGCGCAGGGAGTTCAAGGACCAGATTCGAATCGTTGAGGGTGAGACCGTTAGGGCAGAGAGCATGTTAGCCCTGTCTAGTCGAAATGCCAGACTGAGCCCTCAGGGACTAGCTGTAGCTCCGGTTCTGTTTGAGGCAATGATCAGTGCTGAGGAACTGATCTCTCAGGGGATAGCCCCGAGTATTGCTTTGGAGAGCGCTAAGAAGCAGATTGAATCTCAACCGCTGGCTAAACTTGATTATCTAGCGCTAGTAAGTAAAGAGAGCTTTGCGCCAATTGCAGATGATTTCACAGGCATTGCCTTGATGTTGGTTGCTGCAGTGGTGGATGGAGTCCGACTTATTGACAACATTAGTTTTTATATTCAGGAGCAGGAATGAACCAAGAGCCAGTAGAGGGCACTGAAGAGCAAGACCTACCTGAACAGATTGCTATTCGCTTATCAAAGCGCGAGCGCATCCTTTCCCTAGGCCATGAGGCTTATCCAGTCTCACTTGATATCACCACAACCATCGAAGCTGTGAAGCATAAATATCCAGAGCTAGCAGTCGATGTTGCCACCGGTGAAACCGTAGGTGTTGCAGGTCGAGTGATGTTTCAGAGAAACACCGGGAAGCTCTGCTTTGCGACTCTGCAATCAGGAACCGGTGCTCGCATCCAGATCATGCTTTCCCTAGATAAGGTTGGCGAAGAAAACCTAGAACTATACAAAGAACTTGTTGACTTAGGTGATCATGTCTTTGTGTCTGGTGAAGTAATCACTTCTAAGCGTGGAGAGCTCTCTATCTTGGTTGATAGTTGGTCAATAGCGGCTAAGACTCTGAGACCACTACCTAACCTGCACAACGACCTAGGTGAAGAGTATCGTGTCCGTCATCGCTATGTGGATCTGATTGTTAGAGACCGAGCAAGAGAAGTTGTTCGGATTAGATCTAAGGTCATGCAATCTCTTCGAAAAACCTTTACTGAAGATAACTTCATCGAAGTTGAAACTCCAATGCTGCAAACCATTCACGGTGGAGCATCCGCTAGACCTTTCAAAACTCACAGCAACGCATTCGATACCGAACTGTTTCTAAGAATTGCTCCAGAGTTATTCCTAAAGCGTGCAGTCGTCGGTGGCATTGATCGCGTTTATGAAATTAACCGCAACTTTAGAAACGAAGGTGCAGACAGAACTCACTCACCTGAGTTTGCAATGCTTGAAGCATACGAAGCATATGGTGATTACAACACCATGGCAAAACTAACCCAGGCACTTATTCAGAACGCAGCCATGGATTGTTTTGGCACATTGCAGGTGCAACTAGAAGACGGTGAAGTTAATGACCTATCTGGTGAGTGGGCAAGAGTTTCAATGTTTGAATCTCTCTCAGAAGCATCAGGTGTTGAAATCACTCCTGAAACTGACATCAGTGTCCTAAAGAAACTTGCCGACAAAGAAGGTCTAGAGATAGATCACCCGCAGCACGGTAAATATGTTGAAGAGCTCTGGGAGCACTTTGTTAAAGGTGATCTGCAGAAGCCAACTTTCGTAATGGACTTCCCAGTGGACACATCTCCGCTAGTTCGTAACCACAGATCAAAGCCAGGGGTAGTTGAGAAGTGGGACCTGTATATCCGTGGCTATGAGCAAGCCACTGGTTACTCAGAGCTTGTTGACCCTGTTATTCAACGTGAGAGATTCGTTGAGCAGGTGAAGCTTGCCGCTGCTGGAGACCCAGAAGCGATGAAGCTAGATGAAGAGTTCCTAAAGGCACTTGAGTTCGGGATGCCGCCAACCGGTGGTATGGGTATGGGTATCGACAGATTGCTAATGAGCCTTACCGGCCTAGGTATCAGGGAAACCATCATGTTCCCACTGGTCAAATAATGCAGGTTTTCCTAGATGCATTGCTAGCAATCCTGCCACCACTGGGTATGGGCGTATTGGTCTACTTCCTGTTCAAGGGCATCATCGGCGCTGACGCTAAAGAACGTAAGGTCAGGGCTGAAATCGAGGCCGAAGAGCGTGCGAAGCACGAAAAGGCCAGTAACAAACGTTCCCCCATTGGCGAACAGCCCGAATAAACAGGGGTAAACAGGGTTATCTTCTTTGTAAGCACATAAAAGTGTCAAAGGAGTAAATGATGTTTGAGAAGTTCACTGATAAGGCCCGTAGGGTAGTGGTTTTGGCGCAAGAAGAAGCCAAGTCACTCAACCACAACTACATCGGTACTGAGCACATTCTGCTTGGTCTTATTCACGAAGGTGAAGGCGTAGCCGCTAAGGCGCTCGAAGCGCTTGGTATTTCTCAAGAAGCAGTTCGTGACCAGGTTAGAGAGATCATTGGTCAGGGACAGCAAGCTCCTACCGGACACATTCCTTTTACTCCTAGAGCTAAGAAGGTTCTAGAACTATCTCTTCGTGAAGCACTTCAACTAGGTCACTCATACATTGGCACCGAACACCTTCTTCTTGGCCTTATCAAAGAAGGTGAGGGTGTTGCTGCTCAAGTACTAACCAAGCTAGGTGCAGACACCAATAAGGTTCGCGCTCAGGTGCAGCAGATGCTACAGGGTTTTGATAACAAGGAAACTGCAACCGTTGGTGGCGAAGCAATTCCACAAAAGGGTTCTCAGGTTCTAGATCAGTTTGGTAAGAATCTAACTGCAGCTGCTGCTGAAGGAAAGCTAGATCCAGTTATCGGTCGCGAGAAAGAAATTGAACGCGTAATGCAAATTCTTTCTCGTAGAACCAAGAACAACCCAATCTTGATTGGTGAACCAGGTGTTGGTAAGACTGCAGTTGTTGAAGGTCTTGCTCAGGCAATTGTTGCTGGCAACGTTCCGGAAACCCTAAAGGGTAAGCAGCTATACACACTTGACCTAGGTTCTCTAATTGCTGGTTCTAGATACCGTGGTGACTTTGAAGAAAGACTAAAGAAAGTCATCAAGGAGATTAAGGGTCGTGGAGACATCATCACTTTCATTGATGAGATTCACACCCTTGTTGGAGCAGGTGCGGCAGAAGGTGCTGTTGATGCCGCATCTATTTTGAAGCCAATGCTTGCTCGTGGTGAATTACAAACCATTGGTGCAACTACCTTGGATGAGTTTAGAAAATACTTTGAGAAGGATGCTGCTCTTGAGCGTCGCTTCCAGTCAATCCAGGTTAATGAACCTTCTATTCCTCAGACCATCAACATCTTGAAGGGTCTGCGTGACCGCTACGAAGCGCACCACAAGGTTTCAATTACCGATGGTGCAATCGTTGCTGCCGCAAAGCTTGCAGATCGATACGTTGCTGACAGATACCTTCCAGACAAGGCGATTGACCTAATTGATGAAGCAGGTGCAAGACTTCGTCTTTCAATTCTTTCTTCACCTCCTGAACTTCGTGAACTTGAAGAGAAGGTTGCTGCAGTTCGAGTTGATAAAGAAAAGGCAATCGAATCACAAGATTTCGAAGGCGCAGCAAAGCTTCGTGATGATGAGAAGAAACTTCTTTCAGAAAGAGCCAAGCTAACCAAGCAATTCCGTTCAGGTAACGTTGCTGCTCACGGCGTTGTTGATGAAGGGCTTATCGCTGAGGTTCTAGCAGCTGCAACTGGTATTCCAGTATTCAAGTTGTCAGAAGAAGAGTCAGCTAAGTTGGTCTTCATGGAGGCAGAACTTCACAAGAGAGTTATTGGCCAGAAGGCTGCCGTTGAGTCAATCTCTAAGGCCATTAGACGCCAACGTGCAGGTCTAAAAGACCCTAACCGTCCTTCAGGTTCATTCATCTTTGCTGGCCCTACCGGTGTTGGTAAGACTGAGTTGGCTAAGGCGCTTGCTGAGTTCCTATTTGATGACGAAGGTGCTTTGATCTCACTAGACATGAGCGAGTATGCAGAAAAGCACACTGTCTCACGTCTATTCGGTGCTCCTCCTGGATATGTAGGGTTCGATGAGGGCGGTCAGCTAACTGAGCGTGTTCGTCGCAAGCCATTCAGCGTTGTTCTATTCGATGAGATCGAGAAGGCTCACCCAGACATCTTCAACTCACTGTTGCAGATTCTTGAAGAGGGTCGTCTAACCGATGGTCAAGGTCGTGTTGTTGACTTCAAGAACACAATCATCATCATGACCACCAACCTAGGTTCTAAGGACATCTCTAAGGGTGCCCTTGGATTCAACCTTGAAGGTAACCAGCAGAACGACTTCGAGCGTATGGCTGCAAAGGTCAACGATGAGTTGAAGAAGCACTTCAAGCCTGAGTTCCTAAACCGTGTTGATGATGTCATTGTCTTCCCTCAGCTTTCTAAGTCTGAGTTGTTGGAGATTGTTGATCTATTCATCAAGAAGTTGAACACTCGACTTGAAGAGCGCGACATTACCTTGACCCTAACTGCAGCAGCTAAGGATCGCTTAATTGAGCTAGGTTACGACCCAGCTCTTGGAGCGAGACCACTGCGCAGAGCGGTTCAGCGCGAAATCGAAGACCAAATCTCTGAGAGCATCTTGCAGGGTGTCATCAAGAACGCGAGTGATGTAGTGGCGGATGTTGTAGCCGGTGAGTTCATATTCACCTCTAACGTTCGAGTCATTGCTAGCATTTAGCAATGCCCCAAAACTCTTTCAAGATTCGCCCAGCTAGGACTAGCGACATTGTCGCTATCCAAGCCATGCGTGCACCGTTGGTCGACAGCAAGGTGTTGCTAAAGCACCAGCTGGTATCGCTCTATGAGCGCACACAAGAGTTCGTCGTCGCTGAACATGAAGATGGTCGCATCTTGGCAGCGGGAGCTCTGCACGTGATGTGGGGAGATCTAGCTGAAGTGAGATCCCTGGTTGTTGATACCAGTGCACGCGGCATGGGCCTTGGTAAAGCAATTGTGGAGGCTCTCATTGAACGAGCATTCAGTCTTGGAATAGCTAGAGTCTTCTGCCTTACCTTTGAGGTCGAGTTCTTCTCTAGATGTGGCTTTGAAATTATTAGCGATGTTCCTGTTGATGAAGAGACTTTCGCTCAGATGGTGGAATCTACAGATGACGGTATTGCCGAGTTCCTAGATCTAGCCAGAGTGAAAGAGAACACTCTAGGTAACACTCGAATGCTCCGCACTCTCTAATCTTGCTGGCAAAATAAACACATGTCCCAAAACTACCGACCAAGACCTAGCGTTCTCTGGACTAGGCGATTCCTAGTCCTGGCTGTCTTAGGTGGCCTTATCTGGGGTGTTTACGCAGGTATTAGCGCAGGTATCTCATATGTTGGCGGGCTCTTTAATACTGAGAAGGCACCTGTTCTAACAGAAGGTGACAACTGTGAGCCTCAGCAAATCAAGATTGAAGCATTTGTTGGAACCAAGAACAAAGAGAATCAGTTAGCCTTCAATGCGGGCGACAAACCATACTTCTGGTTCACCATCACCAACACCGCTTCAGTGAAATGTAAATTCAATGTTGGTAGTTCAGCCTCATTCTTCAAAGTAACCAGTGGCAGTGACAACATCTATTCCTCCCAGGACTGCAACCTAGGAACAGAGCGAACCGATCTGATAATGCTTTTGAACCCAAACCAACCAGTTTCTTCTGAAGCTGATTACTGGCAGCGAGTTAGATCCAGTGACCAGGGCTGCTCGATAGCCGATGGCTTACCTGAAGTATCAGCAGGTGGAGCAAGTTATTTCCTAAAGGCTGAAGTAAATGGGGTAATCAGCGAAAATACTCAACAGTTTGTGCTCAACTAGAGATATGCAAGATACATCAGTCGCAATCTTAGGTGCCGGTTCTATGGGCACCGCAATCCTTTCTGGGATGCTCTCGCACGGAATTAAGAAAGAGCACATAAAGGCAACTGCTCGTAAGACAGACTCAGCTGAGCAGTTAGCAAAGAAGTATGGCGTTACTGCTTACGCAACTGATTATCAACCAAACGCTAATTCATTAGCAGTTGAAGGTGCTCAGATAATTCTTTTAGCAGTGAAGCCAGCAAACGTTATTGAAGTATTGCAGCAAATCAAACCTGTGATTTCGGCGAATGCTTTAGTAATCTCTGTTGCTGCAGGTATTACCACTGCAACAATTGAAAGCTACCTATCTGATTCGGTTGCAGTGGTCAGAGCAATGCCTAATACCCCAGCACTGATCAGACTTGGCCTAACCGGTATATCTGC
>JBBAML010000004.1:0-53542 GCA_040402515.1 Rhodoluna sp. | reverse complement strand
TTCTACTGGATAGCTCACGTAATTCCCCAGAACCTTGGCCTTCGTATGCTGAAGACTAGGTTGCTAGTTGATTCGATGAGTAGCTACACAACCAAATCTCAAGACAAAGAGTTACGTTCTTGGATCAAATTGCAACACAGTTATTACTTCAACAGCTTTGCTAATTCTGCTGTGGTCTGGGAGTCATACATTGCATCAATTTCCAACACTCTTCAGCCATACATTTCGTCAATCAAGAAACCAATTCTTTTGGTAGCGGCAGACATGGATGAGATCACTCCAGTCTCAGCCGTCCAAGAAATAGCGAAGAAAATGCCTAAATCCAGCGTCCACATAATCAAGAACTGCGGACATCTCGTGCACTACGAAGCAGCTCAAGAAACTGTTGATGTAATTAGTACCTTCATTAGTGAACTTGACTAACTATGAAGACTCTTCACTTCGATGCAAGGTTTATCCGACTAGATCACCACGATGGAATTTCTAGATTTTCAGTTGAACTAATTCAAGCGATTAGCAAGAAAATCGAAGTTGTTCCAATCATTTATGACCTTAGGCAACTGGAGCACTTACCCAAAGGTATCGAGTTTGTTTTATTGAACAATCCTCAGTCAGTGACAGAATTTTCCATCGCGAAGAAACTAAACAAACTTGGTGCAACCCATGTCTTCTCACCAATGCAAATCATGGGAACCACTGGAAGAAAATACCATTTAGTTCTAACACTGCATGACCTGATTTACTATCGCCACAGAAAACCCCCTCAGGATCTCAACTTCTTGGTTCAGCTAATTTGGCGTCTGTATCACCTGTCTTACCTTCCACAGAAACTTTTGTTAAACAGAGCAGATGCAATAGCTACAGTCTCTGAAACAACCAAGAGACTTATTGAGGAAAATCGACTCACCAAGCGACCGGTTGGCGTTGTTTACAACGCAGCTCCTGGAACTCCAGCATCAATGCCGAGAGCATTTCCACTTTCTAGAAAGCTTCTATACATTGGCTCATTCATGCCATACAAAAACGTGGAGACGCTGATCAGAGGACTAGCACTACTGCCTGAGTTTGAGCTTCACCTACTTAGCAAGATTGACTCATCAAGAAAGGCAGAGCTTTCCGCATTGGCCAAGAACTTAGGCGCAAGGGTTGTGTTCCACGGTGGGGTATCTGATTCAGAGTATTTGGCACTACTCAAAGAGTCATTCGCATTAGTCACAGCAAGCAAAGATGAAGGGTTTGGAATTCCACTGGTTGAAGCCATGCAACAGGGTACACCGGTCATAGTTTCGGACTTGGAGATATTCCATGAGGTTGCAGGAATCGCTGGGACCTATTTCCCTGCGGATGATGCAGTGCAATTCGCTAAACGAGTTGTAGAAATTGATAGATCAAATGCCTGGGAAAAAACCTCAAAGGAATCCTTGGCTCAAGCTAAGAAATTCAGTTGGGCAAGCTCGGCTGAAGCTTTACTAAAAATCTTTAGAGAGCTCAGATAGCGAAACTGGGTTATAGTCACTGACGGTCCAAATGCCGTCTGAGAATGTGAATCGATTTAGAGAAACATTTCCTAGACGATCGCCGTCCAGCGGGTATACACCTGAGCTAATTATCTTCATCAGCTTCCTAATCAGTGCACCGTGTGAGACAGCAAGAACTCTCTGGCCGTCATACTCTGTCGCAAGTAATCTGAGTAGCGCTTCGCTTCTTGTTTGCAAAGCCTCAAGGGATTCGATTCCTGGGATCTCTGCGTGAGATTCATAGAGTGTTCGCCATTCACTGTGGCTCATTCCTTCAGCAACACCAAAGGATCTTTCGATTAACTCTGGAACTACCACTAGGTTCAAACCAAGTTCAGCCGCAACAGTTGTAGCGGTGTCACGGGCTCGCGATAGAGGGGAGGAGAGCACTAAATCCCAGTCAGCAGCATTTAAATATTTAGAAGCCAGTTCTGCTTGTCGAATGCCGGATTGATTAAGCGGGATATCACTTGAGCCCTGGAGCCGAAGATCAATATTCCAATCAGTTTGACCGTGACGAAGTAAACCTAGGTGAGTCTCAGTCAATGAGTAGCCTTTCTAAAGCTAGGGAAGTATTTGCTTCAATCTTGGCAATGGCCAAGGTGTCTCCTCGAGTTGGTCCGATATTTACGATAACCAGCGGTTTACCAGACTTGGCTGCTTGTTTAGCAAACCTAAATCCGGAATTCACTGTCAATGAAGAGCCTGCTACCAACATGGCATCAGAAGCAGCTAATTGGTTCAGTGCTTGCTCAACTCTCTGAGTTGGAACAGATTCACCAAAGAAGACAACATCCGGTTTGAGAATTCCATCGCATGACTGACAGTTGGGAACTTGAAAGTTTGCAGTTCCCTCAATCTCAGCATCACCATCAGGGGTGAACTCAACACTGTTGTCCTTGCTGATTCCAGGGTTCAGTTCCTGCAAAAGTTGATCCATCTCAACACGAGTGATGAGCTTCTTACAACCCAAGCAGACGACTCTATCTAGACGACCATGGAGATCAACAACCGCCTTGCTACCCGCTTCTTGATGTAAGCCGTCAACATTCTGGGTTACGAGGTACTTGAGTGCACCCTCAGATTCAGCGGTGGCTAGAGCGAAATGTCCTGGGTTCGGCTTTGCCAAGGCAATTCGAGACCAGCCGACATAGCTTCTTGCCCAGTATCGCTGTCTAGCTTCAAAAGCACCCATGAATACGTCATAGGTCATGGGATGGCGAGCAACTCTGCCTTCACCGCGGTAGTCGGGAATCCCCGAGTCGGTGCTGATACCAGCACCAGTCATCACAAATAGTTTCTTCCCAGCCAAAATGCGGCGAGCAGCCTCAATTGAGTATGAGGCGGCATCAGATAGCTCATTGGGGTTTTGAGGATTTGGAGACATTGCGTCAAGTCTAACTTTGGTGCTGGTCTTAAAAGTTATAGCCCCGACTTCCAAAGAAGTCGGGGCTATAAAGGTAGCTGTCTCAAACTACGTGTCCGAGAGGGGACTTGAACCCCTACCCTCGTGAGAGGACTAACACCTCAAGCTAGCGCGTCTACCATTTCGCCACCCGGACTGAAGGATTTTTGAGCAACAGTTCTAAATGTTACTACTAAAGCGCAGTAATTGATTTTGGTCTTGCCTCTGCCTTTTTTGAGTAAGTAAGGGTAGTTTTGGCTTATGGCAAACGAAGCTAGAAGTGCACTGAACAAGTTCGTCGCAGCTCTCGAAAGACATTTTGAGGCTGCCTCTTCTGGCAGGGGTAATGAAGATCCTGCCGTCCTAGCAACCTACGAGCACCTCAAGGCTGCTTTCTTGGATTACGAAGAAGCACTCTCAGATGAATACGAAGAGATTCTGCCGATGGAACTAGTTGAGGAAGACGAAGACTGGTCATGACTTTATTCCAAGCTATAGTGCTTGGAATAGTTCAGGGGCTAACTGAATTCCTGCCTATCTCATCAAGTGCCCATGTTCAGATCGTCTCTGAGCTGATGAAAGTTCCGGGGCTTGCCGACACAAACTCAGCAACCACAGCATTTATAGCAACCATCCAACTTGGCACAGAAGCAGCTGTTCTCCTCTACTTCGGTAAAGACATCATCCGATTGGTGAAAGCGTTCTTTGCCGGCCTCTTCAGCAAGGCTGCGAGATCAACCGCAGATTTTAAAATGTCTCTCTACGTAATCATTGGCTCAATCCCGGTCGGTGTAGCTGGATTGATGTTCAGACACTTCATCGAAGACACCGTTAGAAACCTTTGGGTTATCAGCTTTACTCTGATCTTCTTTGGGCTAGTCCTTCTTGTTGCAGATCGAATCGGCTCAAAGGCTAAGTCAGTTGAACAGTTAAACACAAAGACTGCTTTCGGTTTCGGTTTAGGTCAAATGCTTTCCCTGATTCCAGGTGTGTCTAGATCTGGTGCGAGCATAAGCTTCGGACTCTTTGCAGGATTCAACAGAGCAAGCGCAGCTAGATTCAGCTTTCTGATTGGTATCCCAGCAGTGCTGGCAAGTGGACTGCTTCAGTTTGGGCAAAGCTACCAAAACCTGGAACAGGAAGCACTTGCAGGAACCGTCGTTGCAACGGCAACATCATTTGTTGTTGGGTATTTAGTAATTGCAGGACTTTTGAAGTATCTAGCTAGAGGCTCATTCTTGCCGTTTGTTATCTGGCGAGTATTAGTAGGCCTAACACTTCTAGTACTGCTAACAATCGGGGTAGTGACAGCCTAGTTTTTATCAGTTCCTGATTCGCCTTCGTTTTGGCGAAGGAACTTCTCAAACTCAAGAGCTAATTGGTCTGTGTTTAATTCTTCTGCCTCAGACTCGTCTCTGGCTTTTTCTAGACCGGTGATGTAGTTCTGGAGATCTTCGTCTCCTTCAGCAAAATCATCTACAGATCTTTCCCATTCAAAAGCAGCGTCCAGAAGTGGTTTGTGATCAACCGAGAAGTTCAACATAATCTCAAGATCATTTATCAAAGCAAGAGTTGCCTTAGGAGATGGCATTGAAGCAACATAGTGAGGAACTTGAGCCCAGATAGAGATTGTTGGTAAGCCAGCCTTCTCTAGAGCATGACCGATAACCGATAAGAACCCGGCTCTGCCATCGTAATTACTTCTCTCAATGCCATAGAAGTTTCTAACCTTTGAGGTTTGGCTGTTCTTATAGATTCTGATTGGTCTGGTGTGGGGTGCTTCAGAAGCGAGGCTGCCGAGCATGATCACTGACTCGATGTCGCGATCTTCGACTATCTCCACAATCTCATCACGTAGATATTGCCAATGAAGTGCTGGCTCTTGTCCGATAAGGAAGTAGAGCTGGAGATTGGGATTAGTCAGTTTGGTTTGGCTTGATGGACCCCAGAGCTCCAAGCTTGGCCAAACAAAGTCTCTTTCACCGTGTTCATCTAGCACGATGATTGGTCGCTGTCTTGAGTAATCGAAATAGTCTTGATCATCGATAGATATGAGCTGCTCAGCATTCATGCGCTCGCGCAGGTAAGTAGCAGCAGAGCTTGCAGAAGCACCGGCATCGGTCCAACCATCAAGAGCAACAATAAGTACTCGACCGCTAAATGGGCTTTGGTTCTCGTTCAATTTTCACCATTTCAAAGGATTCTCTTACTTAGAACTCTATTTCATTGAACGCAGTTAGACTTTTCGCATTATGTTTGGTCGTTCTCCCTCTTTCGCTGTCCTGTTCGATATGGACGGAACGCTTATCGACTCTGAGCCATATTGGCTAGCTAGCGAGCAAGCTTTGGCTAAGGAGCACAACGGAATCTGGACCCATGAGGATGGATTATCGGTCGTGGGAATGAGCCTAGATGAGTCTTCAAAGCTCTTCAAAGACAAGGCAAATATTGATCTAGAGCCCCAAGAGATTGTGACCAGGCTTACCTCTGACGTTCAGCATCAATTGGAGAAAATTGTTCCCTGGCGACCAGGTGCCAGAGAATTACTCTTCGACCTAAAGAAACACAACGTTAAGACCGCTCTTGTGACTATGTCGCTACGCAGGATGGCTCAACAGGTTGTTGACGCCATTGATTTCCCTGCCTTTGACATCATCGTCGCTGGTGATGACGTTCTACGGGGTAAACCTCATCCTGAGCCATACCTCAAGGCTGCGGAACTCCTCGGGTTTGCTCCGGAGAACTGTTTCGCTTTCGAAGATTCCATATCGGGAATCACCTCAGCTGAGGCCGCTGGAACCATTGCTATTGGCATTCAGAACATAGTTCCAATCCCAGAGCAGGAAGGTCGAATCATCTGGCCAACCATGCAGGGAGTTACCTATAAAACTCTTAGAAAGTTCTCTAAATGACAAACATCATGCGTGGCGGTTTTAGAGCAGGGGAACGTGTTCAATTAACTGGCCCTAAGGGGCGATTGAACACAATCACCCTTAGAGTAGGTGCAGTCTTTGGAACCCATCGAGGGGATATAAAGCACGATGACATCATTGGTAAACCTGACGGTTCTGTAATAACTAATCAAGCAGGGGTCGAGTATTTAGCCCTTAGACCATTGCTTACCGACTTTGTTTTGTCTATGCCTAGAGGTGCAGCAATTGTTTACCCAAAGGATGCCGCCAGCATCGTCACCATGGGAGATATTTTTCCGGGTGCCAGAGTAGTAGAGGCTGGTGTTGGATCTGGTGCTCTGAGCATGTATTTGCTTAGAGCCATAGGAGAAACCGGCGCTCTAACTTCATTTGAAAGAAGAGCAGAATTTGCTGAAATTGCAAAAGCAAACGTTGAGACTCAGTTTGGATTTGTTCCCACTAACTGGAGTATTCAACTAGGTAGCCTGCAGGATGAACTACTTACTGTGGTTGAACCTGGTTCCATCGACCGAGTCGTTCTTGACATGCTGGCACCCTGGGAGTGCATCGAGTCTGTTTCTCAAGCCCTAGCCCCAGGTGGAGTATTGATTTGCTATGTTGCGACCGTTACTCAGCTTTCTCGCGTAGCAGAGGAGATCAAGGCATCTGGAAACTACGCAGATCCTGAAGCTTTCGAGTCCCTGGTTCGTGGCTGGCATCTACAAGGGCTCGCAGTGCGTCCTGAGCACCGTATGGGAGGCCACACCGGGTTCTTGCTAACCGCCAGAAGACTGGCCCCAGGCACCGTACTACCAAGTTTCTCAAGAAGAGCTAAGCCAGAGTTTTCCGATGAGGATCTTTCAGTCTGGAACCCAGAGCATCTAGGGGAGCGAAGTGTTAGCGAGAAGAGACTTCGGAAGTCAGTCCGTTCGGCACAGAGCGCTGCTACTGCTAAAAGTCAGGTTTCGGACAGCTCTGAAGAGTAAACTTCAAGAAACCTTTAGAAAGAAGTTCGTCCTTGTCTAGATCTAAATCAATCCTCGCGGTAGCTGCCGCCTCAGTACTTTTACTTGCTGGCTGCGCTAGTGGCAACGATGCCTATGCAGGTATCACACCAACTTGTGAAGCATTCAAAGGTGGCGCTGAAATCGATCAGGTCAAGGTAACTGGCGCTGATGGCAAAGTTCCAACTGTTGAATTCCCAACCAAGGGCGACGGAACCTCACAGCTTTCACTTATCAAGACTTCTCAGACCAAGGTTGTCAAAGAGGGAAATGGGCCAGCGTTCACCGGTAACCAACTTGTGACTATTGAGTATGTAATTGTGAACTCATCTACTGGTGAAGTTCTAGCTAGCAGCAAATTTGATGGCACTGATGCTGCAAGCCAAGTTTTTGATTCTTCAACAACCAAGGTTTTCTGTGATGCAATAACTGGAGTGAAAGAGGGCAGCCTTGTTGTCTTCGCTAACCCTAAGTCAGAAGCAGACCCTAATGGAACTACCTATGTACTTCAGCTGAAGAAGGTATATCTTCCACACGCAAACGGAGCAATTCAGCCACTTCCAACTGGACTACCTTCAGTTGTTCGTGCGCCTAAGACTGGACAACCAGGTTTGGTTGCACCATCATTCTCAGCTCCAAAAGATTTCCAGAAAGCAACCTTGATTAAGGGTGCTGGCGAAACCATTAAGACAGGCGACTCAATCACTGTTCACTATGTTGGTTGGGTTTGGGGAACAGAGATCGGTGCCGCTTTTGATTCTTCATGGGACTCAGGCAATGGCCCTGCAACTTTCACTCTCAAAACTGGTGATGGTGGTTTGATTCCTGGTTTCGTTAAAGCCCTGGACGGTGAAACAGTTGGCTCACAGGTGATTGCATCGATGCCTGCAGCTGATGGTTACGGCGCTGATGGAAACGGTGGTTCAATCCCTGGTGGCGCAACACTGCTATTCGTCGTTGACATCCTAGGTGTGAATAAGTAATCACGAATTGGTGCAATGAGCGAATCTAAGTCCAGTCCATACAAAATAACTAAGCCTGAGCGCTTATTCAATTTGACCTGCGCTCTGCTCTATACGCGCAGTGGTCTGACTAAGAACGAGATTCTGCGTTCAGTGCCTGGTTATGAAAATGAATACGTTGATGGCGGCGACAATTCTTCGCTGGAGCGCAAATTCGAAAGAGACAAGTCAAGCCTTATTCACAACGGTATTCAGTTGGAAGTCACTATTCCGCCTCACGAGGATGAAAACAACCAAGTAACTGTTTATTCCATTAAGCGTGAGAGTTTTTACTGGCCTAAGAATGTTAAATTCACTCCGCGCCAAATGGCCCTGCTGAACCTAGCTGCTGATGCTTGGGCTGGAGGGTCTCTCTCAACTGCAGCTAGCAGAGGCATCACCAAGTTAAGAGCGATGGGTGCTGTGGGTGAGGATTCAGACATCGTTGGAATCGCTCCTAGAATTCAGGCATCAGAGCCTTCCTTTAGAGATCTTAACAATGCCATTTCCGACCATCAGGTCGTCAGTTTTATGTATCGAAAGCCTCAAACCGGTGAAATCCAGAAGAGAACCCTGCAGCCTTGGTTGCTAAGACTTGTTGCAGGCCAGTGGATTGTGATGGGTTGGGATGAGGATAAGCAAGACACCCGAAACTTCATGCTCAGAAGAATTGTGAGCAAAGTAACTTCCGTCAAAGGTGTGAAACCTTTTGACCCTCCTGCACAAGAACAAATCCTTAAGGCAGTTGAGGATCTTGATTCACTTGGTGCAAAACAGACAGCAAAAATCAAAGTGGAGCGTGACTCCGAGGCTTGGTTCAAGTTTGAATTAGACCTTCAGGGAAATGGCAACTCTGATGAGGTAACCATCAACTACCACGATGTCTATGTGTTAGCCGAGCAACTTCGAGAGTATGCGGGGCAGATTAAAGTTCTAAAGCCTGAAGCTTTGATTCAAGTAGTCAAAGCCGGTTACGAGAGGGTGGCTAACGATCATGCCTAACCCAGAAAGATTGGATGATTCCGATCGCTATAACCTAATGCTTTCTCTTACTGGTTTCTTAGTTCAAGAAGATGAGTATGAAGTTACTGAATTGGCCGAGCGTTTTGAAGTAACTCCAGACGAGATAGTCAAAGCTGTAAAGAACATCGGCTTCACTGATCTAGCTAACTTCCAGAATCCAGACCGCTACGTAGTTGACTATGACGCTCTTGAAGAAGGCTTTGTTCGCATCTCATACAACCTTGAGAACGTTGTTGAAGATGTTCCAAGACTTTCCTCGAGACAAGCTTCAGCCTTGGCTGCTGGTCTGGTTTATTTGAGTTCGCTACCAGGTCTTGCTGAAAGTGAAGAGATTATTGCTCTGCAAAACATTCTGTCCACCGGAGATTCAAGAGGTAGTGCTCCTGAGGTTATTGTTCAACCTGGTTCCAGGGATGCTGACTTAATAACCATCAGACAGGCAATCAAGCTCGGCAGATCGATCGTTTGCGATTACTTGAACCTCAAAGGGGAGATGAGGATTGGAAGAGTGATTGAGCCTCTTCGAATTGATCTTCGTGGTGAACTGATATACCTAAAGGGTTGGTGTCCTGAAAATAAGGACGTCAGATCTTTCCGAGTGGACCGCATGCGCAACGCCAAGCTAATCGAAGTTCCTATTTCACAAGAAGCTCTAAATGCAGAGTTGGATGACGAGGTTTATCACCCAGCTGAAAGCGACACTTTGGTGACAATCGAAGTCGAACCTGAGGCATTTAGCCTGATGGTCGATTTCAGACCAGTGGATGAACCAGTTACCGTCTCAGAATATGTGAAGAGCTTCAAGATCTTGGTAGGAGATGTTAGAAACCTAGGGCGAATCATCTCTCGATATGGGGGAGCAGCCAAAGTTGTTGCCCCGGAAGAAGCTAGAGCGGCGGTTAGAGAATTTGCTCTCAAGGCTATAGGCGAGATTCCAATGACTCAACCAGAGGATGCCGAGTAATGGAGTATCTCTGGCTCTATGTCTTTGGCGGCCTAGCCCTGCTGGCTGCCGTGGCACTTAGCATTGCAGGCTTTCACCTAAGTCAATCGTCAAAGCGGGTTGCCAGATCATATGCTCCAATCGGAGTAAAGGTGAAGGCCTTAGCTATCGAAGTTAGCTCTCTAAAGCGCTCAAGGCTTGCTAGAGAGCGTAGGCTAGACGGTAGTAGTTCCAATGAAATCGATTTAGAAGAGTAAGGCAGTAGATGTTTAGAGGTCTAGAGGGTTGGCACTTTATTTTTATCGTGCTTGTAGTGCTTGTTATTTGGGGTGCTCCAAAGCTTCCAGGTTTTGCTAAGAGCCTTGGCCAGTCAATGCGCATCTTTAGAAAAGAGATGAAGCAGCTAGGTGATGAGAGAGCTGAAGACAAAAAGGCTACTCCTGAGAAAGAACAACCTAAAGACGACTAATGGCATCTCGCCGCAATCCCGAGAAGAAAATGAAGCTATCGGGACACTTCCGTGAACTTCGCAACAGGTTATTCAAAGCCGGTCTAGCTATTGTCGCTGGCACAATCGCAGGTTGGGTTTTATTCGATTCAGTGTTTGCTGAACTCCAGAAGCCAATCAAGGCTTTAGCCAATGACCAAAACGTAAATGCTCAGATCAATTTCGGCTCAGTTGTCTCTGCTTTTGATTTACATATGCAAATAGCCTTTTTCATTGGTTTATTCATTACCAGCCCAATATGGCTTTATCAAATTTGGTCTTTCCTAGCTCCTGCTCTCAAGAAGCGCGAACGTCGCTACGCTGTTGTGTTCGTGCTTATCAGTTCGCCACTATTTCTAGGTGGGGCTTACTTCGGCTGGTGGCTATTCCCTGGATTCGTAAGAAGCTTGTTAGCTTTCACTCCTGAAGGTAGCGCCAACATGATTAATGCCGCGGAGTATGTTTTATTCACAGTTCGAGTACTTCTTGTTTTCGGTATTGCATTTGTTCTTCCAGCAATCCTTGTCCTGCTAAACGCTCTGGGAACTATTTCAGGTAAAACAATTCTTAAGGGTTGGCGTCCGGCTATCTTCCTGATTTCGCTCATTGGTGCACTAGCAACACCAGTGTCAGACCCAATGTCTATGTTCTTACTAATGATTCCGCTCATCGCTTTCTTCTATCTCTCAGCTGGTATTGCACTTTTGAACGACAAGAGACGGACCCTGCGCCAGAAGAATGTTGATGAAGTTGACTTAGTAACAAACTATGTCTCAGATGAAGTTGAGTGATGTCAGAAGAGCTAAGCCCTGCAGAGAGATTTGCCAAGGCTAAACAAACTAAGAGGCATGCGAGTTTAGATAATTTCATTTCGCTACTCAAATTCCCCTTGGATGATTTTCAGGAGAGAGCCTGCAGAGCATTAGTTCAAGGCCACGGAGTCCTCGTTGCTGCCCCTACAGGAGCAGGAAAAACAATAGTCGGCGAATTTGCTATCCATCTTGCCGTTGAAAAATCTCTCAAGGTCTTCTACACAACACCAATCAAAGCGCTAAGTAATCAGAAATTTGCCGAGCTCCAGGCTCGCTACGGTGAAGAGTCTGTTGGGTTGCTCACAGGGGATACTAACATCAACTCAGATGCGCAGATCTTGGTCATGACAACTGAAGTTTTACGAAACATGATCTATGCCAATTCGAACGCTCTAATAAGCCTTGGTTATGTGGTCATGGATGAAGTTCACTATCTAGCTGACCGGTTTAGGGGAGCGGTTTGGGAGGAGGTTATTCTTCACCTACCTAAAGACGTCAAGATCGTCTCACTTAGCGCGACAGTGTCTAACGCTGAAGAGTTTGGAGCTTGGCTCGATGAAGTCAGAGGAGATACGTCAGTAATCGTTTCTGAAATTCGACCTGTCCCACTAAATCAGCATGTGTTGTTTGGTGATGAACTAATTCCACTCTTTGATGATGAATCTCAGCAGACAAGAGTAAACGTCGATCTAGTGCAGCGTCATGCTAACAAGATGCGACAGCCTATTCACAAACCAACCAGGGGTAGAAGGGGTCATCCAGGGCTGAATGATCGAAATCTAAGCCGAATCCCGAAGGTCACTAAACCTGAGATCATCGCGATTCTCGATGAAGCTGACTTACTTCCGGCAATCTTTTTCATCTTCTCTCGTGCAGGTTGTGAGGCTGCGGTCCAATCCGTACTAGCTTCGGGTATCAGACTCACCAAACCTGAAGACAAGCAACTCATTAGACGAATTGCTGAAGAGAAGTGTGCGACCATCGGTGACGAAGATCTTTCAGCGCTTGGTTACTTTGAATGGCTTAATGCTCTCGAAAGAGGAGTTGCAGCACACCATGCTGGCTTGCTTCCTGCATTCAAAGAAGTTGTTGAAGAGCTGTTCCTCAGAAAATTAGTCAAGGTGGTCTTTGCAACTGAGACTCTCGCGCTCGGTATCAACATGCCTGCAAGAACTGTTGTTCTTGATCGTTTGGACAAATACAACGGTGAGGGAAGAGTCCAGATCACCCCTGGTGAATACACACAGCTAACTGGCCGTGCGGGTAGAAGAGGTATCGATACTGAAGGACACTCCGTGATTCAGTGGGCAGCCAACTTAGACCCAAATTATGTTGCCTCACTGGCATCTAAAAGAACCTATCCACTTAACTCATCTTTCAAGCCGACATTCAACATGGCTGTAAACCTAATCGAAGCATTCGGACAGAGAAGGTCTAGAGATGTTCTAGAAACCTCTTTTGCCCAATTCCAAGCCGATAGATCAGTGGTTGGACTAGCTAGAGGTATTCGAGAGAAACAAGAGGCTCTCGATGGCTATGAGCAGTCAATGAAGTGTCACCTAGGGGATTTCCGAGAGTATGCAAGGCTTCGCAAAGAAACCAATGAGCTTGAAAGAGAGTCAGCCCAGGCTGGACGGCAAGCTAGAAGAAATGACCTGAGGCAGACCAAGGGGAGAAGGGCTCAGGAACTGAAACTTGCCAACCTAAAGAAAGACCTTCGATCTCATCCTTGTCACGCTTGTCCCGATCGTGAAGTTCATGCACGCTGGGGTGAACGCTGGTGGAAACTTGAGAAAGAAACTAAAGCCATCATTCGTCAAATCGAATCAAGGACTAACCAAGTTGCTAAGACCTTTGACCGCATTAGCGAAATGCTTGTCGAGCTCAACTACTTAGAAGTAAGCGATGGTGATCTCGAGGTCACCGAGTCAGGGAAAAAGCTAGCGAAGATCTACGGCGAAAGAGATCTATTGGTTGCAGAATGCCTTAGACGCAAAGTTTGGCACAACGTTGATGCTCCAACTCTTGCAGCAATAGCCTCAGCCTTGGTTTATGAATCACGTAGAGACGACGAGAACATAACGCCAAAACACCCCAAAGGCGCTTTCGTTGAAGTGTTCGACAACACGCTGAATGTCTGGGATGACCTCCAAGAGGTCTCGAGATTCCACAATCTTCCGCTCACCAGCGAGCCGGATTCAGCAATGGCATTGCAGATGTATCGTTGGGCAACAGGGGCAAGGCTGGACAGTATCCTGACTGCAACCGGGATGTTGGCTGGAGACTTCATTCGCTGGTGTAAGCAAACAATTGACCTTCTAGAACAGATAGCTAAAGTCCACCAGGATGAGCTTTCCGAGGCTGCAGAGGCCTCGATAGACAAGATCAAACGTGGAATAGTTGCATATTCCTATTACGCTTAGATAGTTATGAAGAATACGACTTTGACTTGGCTAAGGCACTCAAACTCGTTCTGGGGGCGTTCAATTCTGGCAATAATCGCTGGCTTGCTCATTGCCGTTACCTTTCCCGCTTTCAGCTTTGCTCCAGGTATTTTCCTTGGGATATTCTTCTTAGTTTTGGCAATTAGAAGCGCTGGCTTCTTCAAAGGCTTTGCACTTGGCTCACTAGCTGGAATCGCTTTTTACGGTTTAGTCCTAAAGTGGTTGACCACATACCTCGGGTTACTTCCTTGGGTTGCACTCTCGGTCGCAGAAGGTTTGATCTTCGGAGTTGCAGTTGGGGTGATGGCCCTCATTTGGAAGTGGCTAGAAACTCTAAAACTCGGTAAAGCTAAACCGTTTGTCATCAGTTTTGCAATTGCAACCGTATACACGGCTCGTGAATATGTGGCAGGACAATTTCCATTCGGAGGATTGCCGTGGGCCAGGGGAGGGCTAAGCCAAGTTGAAAACCACCTGGCCAAATGGGTTTGGGCAGTTGATATTGCAGGCCTTACTTTTCTGATTGCCTTCGTGAGTGCTTTAGTTGCTCTTAAGTTTCTAAATCCGCTACCTCAGGGATCAGGTATCTGCCTAAGGACCAAAAGCTGGGTTCCTACCGTTGCCGCCTTCACAGTTTTCTTTGTTACTCCTTTTGCTCTGGTTCTAGATACAGCTGCGCAAACAGGCACAATGAAGGTTGCAGCGGTTCAGGGAAATGCTAACGCTGGATTATTCGCTGTAAACCCACCTGGATCAATTCTTGATAAGCACATAGCTGTTTCTAGAGATTTGATTTCTACTGGAAAAGCAAAAGGTATTGACCTGATGGTTTGGCCAGAGAACTCAGCCGACCTAGATCCGGTGACCATGGATGTCCCTAGACAAAAAGTCACCGAGTTTGTTAATGAGGAACTAAAAGCTCCACTACTTTTCGGAAATAAGACATTCAGAGGACTTGACTACTTCAACGAAGTTGATCTGTGGTTGCCTGAGCGTGGTTTGACAGATTGGTATGACAAGAAACGTCCGGTTCCTTTTGGTGAGTATGTGCCAAACCGTCCGTTCTTTATGTCGCTAGCACCTGACATGATCGGACTGATTGGTTGGGACATGAGTGCTGGTAAGAGGGATGGAATCTTCGACATCCCAGCTAAAGGCCAAGTTGGTTCCCTTATTTGTTTCGAGGTTACGATTGACGATCTGAGCTATGACCTCGTAAACAACCGTGCTAAAGCAATTATGATTCAAACCAACAGCAGCGACTTTGGAAAGAGTGAGCAGGGTGTTCAGCTAGCTGCAATTTCTAGAATGCGCGCTATTGAAACAGGTAGGACAGTAGTTTCTATTTCAACCGTTGGTGTCTCAGGTATTTACCATCCGGATGGCAGCGTTGAACACGAGCTTCCTACCTTCACTCCAGCAGCGATGGTTTCAGACATTCCTCTGAGAACTGAGGTCACACCTGCGGTTGCATATGGACGTTACGTTGAGCCCGCAACTTTCTGGCTAGCTACACTTTTATTCCCAATCGCTCTGGTTGGAAACTTTGTTGCAAGACGTAAGAGAAAGAAACAGAGTTGAAGACTTTAGTAATTACTCCGACATACAATGAGTCAGGAAATATTAGGGGAGCTGTCTCTCGATTGTTCTTAGAGAACCCAGATGTTGATCTACTTATAGTTGATGACTCCAGCCCAGATGGAACTGGTGAAATTGCTGATGAACTTGCAAAAGCTGACAAGAGAATTAACGTTCTGCACCGAAAAGGCAAAGACGGTCTAGGCGCTGCATACATTGCTGGGTTCAACTGGGCCTTCACTAAGGACTATGACTTCATCGTTGAAATGGATGCGGACGGGAGCCACCGAGCTCAGGACCTTCCTCTGCTCCTGGCAGCAGCTACCGAGAATGAATTAGTTATCGGTTCCAGATATGTTCGAGGAGGCAAGACCCAAAACTGGCCCCTGCACAGACAAATACTGTCTAGAGGAGGAAACCTCTACGCACGAGTGATGCTCGGAGGAAAACTAAACGACATGACCGCTGGATACAGAGTGTTTAGAACTAGCTTCCTGAAGTCGCTCGATCTAAGTTCAATTAACGCTCGTGGATACTCATTCCAGATAGAGATGGCATACAAAACTCTCCAGGCTGGAGTTAGAACTGCCGAAGTCCCAATAACATTTGTCGAGCGTGAAATTGGGGATTCGAAAATGAGTTCAGATATCGTGCGCGAAGCTTTGATCCTGATGACCAAGTTAGGTTTCCGGAGAATTACCCGAAGAGGTTAACTGTTTGTTGCGTCTGCCTGACCGCGTGCTCTACGAGCTTTGAGTTCACCGAGACGTTCAGTCAGCAGTTCTTCTAGTTCCTCTCTCGATCTGCGTTCAAGCAACATCTCAAAATGTGTTCTAGGTGCCTTTGGCAACTCAGTCTCAAAAGCTTGCTTTCCTTCAACATCAAGAAGAGCGCCTTCCAGTGGACACTGCTTACAACTCCAGGCAACTGGAATTTCTGCATCTGCAGAAAAAATCATTTCGGTAATGTGATCGTTCGCACAACGATAGGAACAGGTCTGTCTAGGGGAGAGGTGCTTGTTTGTGTCTTGCTCAAAGCTCTCTGAACCGAGTCTTGACCCTCGCATTGGTTGCTGTGACATGTTTCGTTCCTAACGTTAGGTGAGGCAAAGTTGATCTCATTAGATAGAAGCGAAAATGTTGTGAACTAATTCACAGACTCAGGCTTTTCTCAGGGTTTGAACTGCTAACTCTGGCACATCTGTGACTATTCCAGAAGCACCGAGGCGGGCGAGTTCAATAATTTCTTCAGGCTCGTTGATGGTCCAGTAGTGAATCAGAGTTCCGGTTGCCTTGACCTGTCTAATAAACCTTGGAGTGTCGAGCCTCAGAAACTTGAAGTGTCTTGGAATCTGAAGTGCGCCGATACCTTCTAGTGATTTTGAGAGTCTTTTTGTCGAAACCCCAATGAAACAGTAAAACCAAGTCTTTAGAACTCCAGAGGCACTTGCAGAAGTTGCAACTGGTCGACTGAAGCGTTTTAGAGCTTTCAGCCTGCGATTGTTACTGAAGCTTGAAACTAGAACTCGATCGTGCGCTTTGATGCTCTCAACGACATGAACCAGGTTGTCGATTGCTCCTTCTGCCTTCACATCGATGTTGAATCTAGTTTGCGGAAATGTTCTTAGGGCATCTTCCAGAGAAGCTACCCGAGTTCCTCCGGCTAAATCGATTTTTGAAAGTTCTGCCCACTCAAGATCTGCAACACGTAACTTTTTCTCAGTTAGACGTTCAATGGAGTCGTCATGGAACAGGACAGCTACGCCATCGCTAGTTGCTTGGATATCGGTCTCGATAACGTCTGCGCCGGCTCTAAGGGCTTGGGTGATTGCTTGAATAGTGTTCTCTGTGGGCTCAGTACCACCTCGATGCGCTAGGACAATTACCTTGTCTGTGCTGAAGTATGGATGTTTCTGCATGTCGGTCCTGGCTGAGTCAAAATAGGCGAGGGGATAGGCTAGTGGTCGTGCCCTCCAGACTGACTATAGCCACAGGCAAAGCCTTATTCCGGCTTATCTTTGGACTGTATCTAGTGGGTCTCGGACTAGCTATCATGATTCATACCGGGTTGGGAGTCCCACCCTGGGATGTCTTGACTCAAGGAATTCAGAACCAGACTGGTTGGAGTTTTGCATTAGCGGCCTCTTGCATAAGTGTCGTGGTTTTACTCTTCTGGATTCCGATACGGCAGAGACCTGGAGTTGGAACCATAGTCAACGCCTTCACAATCGGCCCTTTCGCAGATCTAAATAGACCTCTTGTCCCTGAGATGCCCAATTTCGGGTCCCAGCTCGTTTGGCTGATCACTGGTCTACTGATTTGCTCTGTTGGTTTGGGGTTATATATTTCTGCAAATCTAGGGGGAGGACCTCGAGATGGCCTTGTGGTGGGTCTAACTAGAGTCTCTGGTTGGCCGTTCTGGCTTATGAGAACTCTGATCGAAGGGTTAGTTCTGGTCACTGGCTGGCTTCTGGGCGGTACCGTTGGGCTTGGAACATTGCTTTTTGCAGTTGGAATCGGCTATTTACTGCAAATATCTATGAAAATCTTTGGTTTTGACCCGAAAAAACCACAAAAACCTGGGGAATAGGCACCAAATGGAGAAAATTCACGTAAAGCACCGCCCAACAGCCAGAGTTTTGCTGGTGAACCCAGCAAATGAAGTCCTAATGTTCAAGACCCACTTCGATCCTGAGGTTGAACTGCCTCCTAGATGGCTTACTCCTGGTGGAGGCATTGATGCAGGTGAAACTGAACTCGAGGCAGCAGTTAGAGAGCTCTTTGAGGAGACAGGGATGGTCATCGAACCTGAGGTTCTTGGTGAGCCAATTCTGATTGCATCTGGCACCTGGCTGTGGGGTGACGGAATTCATAGTCATACCTACACAGATACGATTTACAAACTTCAGATTGAAACATTCAAACCCGATACATCAGGTTTCACTCAAGATGAACTCAGAGACGTTCTAGAGGTTCGTTGGTGGAAGGTTGCAGATCTTTTAAACTCCGGAGAACTCGTAGCACCCCATGAGCTACCTAAATGGCTTGAGGCTAACCTCCAGTAATAGAATGTGCCGATAATGAACATTATGTCAAGTAATGTTTTATTGGCTCAGAGAACCTATTCTCCGAATTCCTGGCTTGCACTCACCCACTGGTTGAGTTTCGCCAGAGCATCGCCGTTTGCTATTGCTGATCTGGTTTTAGCTAGAGCTTTAGTCAGTTCATCATGCAGGTCAAAACCATTTGGGTTCTTGTGCAGCTCGTAGGCTGCGATGCCAGCGGAGGCATTCAGTGCAACGATGTCTCGAATAGCCTGCTGCTCCCCTGTTAACTTGGTTTCTGGATCTAGAACAACCCTTGCTACCTGAGCATTTTCAGCGGCATCTCCGCCTATCAACTGGGCCACAGTTGCTAACTCAATGCCCAAATCTGTTGGATTTAGCTCAGTTTCGGTAACTTTTGAGCCTGAAACTACCCAAATTTTGCTTGTTCCGGTGGTAGTTAGTTCATCTAATCCGTCGGAACCCCTAAAAACTAGTGCTGTTCGCCCTCTGCTGGCCATTTCAGCCGCTAATAGCGGTGCAACTGAAGAATTTGCCACTCCAAGTGCTGTGGCCACAGGCTGGACTGGGTTAGCTAATGGGCCTAGATAGTTGAAAGTTGTTGGGATGCCCAGTTCTTTACGGATTTGCCCTACATTCCTTAGAGCTGGATGGAAAAGCGGGGCAAAGAAGAACGATATCCCTGTCTTTTTGAATACTTGACCCAACTGATCTGGGCTGAGGTTCAGGTTGATACCCAGAGATTCCAGCATCTCCGAAGAGCCAGTTTTACCGGAGGCTGACCTAGAACCATGCTTGAGCACTGGGTAACCAGCGGAAGCGGCCAGGATCGCAGCCATACTTGAAATGTTTACTGTTCCAAGCTGATCTCCCCCGGTACCAACGATGTCAATTGCATCGTTAGACAGAGGTGGCTTGACTGAATGTTCCAGTAAGACGTCAACGAAAGCGCTCAACTCTGTGACACTTTCGCCCTTTTCACGAATGGCTAGAAGAAAGCCGCCGACCTGTGCCGGGGTTGCTTCAGCTGAAATAATCTGACGAATAGCCCAGTCTGCTTGCTCATGAGTTAGATCCTCGGCAGCAACGAGCTTACCTAAAATTGACTTCCAGCTCAGTTCGTCATTCATTGCTTCAGTTTAGCCCTCTAACTCTTTGAAAAATGTGTATTTAATCAGCACAACATCGGGCGTTCTCAGCGTTTATAACGATTTGGGAATGTAGAATTGGAGCATGACAACTGCTCCCCTAGCTCACGGTCAAATTCACCGTCCTAGTTCCACTTCGGTGGGAACTATCGTCTGGCTTGGTAGCGAAGTTATGTTCTTCGCAGCTCTATTTGCCATGTATTTCAGCCTTAGAGCGAACTCACCCGAGATCTGGGAAGCTGATACAGAGAAGCTAAACATCCCGTTTGCCCTTGTAAACACCTTGATTCTTGTGGCTTCTTCGTTCACCGCCCAGTTCGGTGTGTTTGCTGCTGAGAGAATGCAGCCTCGCGCTACAGGCAAGTCACCTTTCAAATGGGGAATGGTTGAGTGGTTCATCCTCAGTTACATCCTCGGTGCAATCTTCGTTTCAGGTCAGGTTTGGGAGTATGCAACGCTGATTAGCGAGGGTGTTTCCCTAGATAGCAACAGCTATGGTTCTTCTTTCTACATCACAACTGGTTTCCACGCTCTACACGTAACCGGTGGTTTGATTGCCTTCCTATTCGTTATTGGTAGGAGCTTTGCAGCCGTTAAATTCGGACACAAAGAGGCAACAGCAGCAATCGTGGTCTCTTACTACTGGCACTTCGTGGACGTAGTTTGGATCGGTCTTTTCCTAATTATTTACGTACTGAAATAACCAGAAGGCACAATTACCCAGATGATCAAAAAGAAGATAAACGGTATGCGCCGAAGCCCAATGGCCTTGGGAATCGTCTTATTTGCTGGCCTGCTAGCAGTTGGCACCGGATACACAGCGGTTAACGCAGCGGTCTCCCCTAAGGGTCAAGCAGTTCACACCGCTGAGGAAATTGCTTTAGGTAAGAAGTTGTTCCTCTCAAACTGTTCTTCTTGTCACGGTAAGAATGCTGAAGGAACTGCTAACGCTCCGAGTCTTATCGGTGTTGGCGAAGCCTCAGTTGATTTCCAAGTTTCAACAGGTCGTATGCCTGGTGCTGCTAGCGGCCCTCAGCTAGAAGTTAAGCCTGTGCAGTTCAATGAAGAACAGATTGCTGCAATGGCTGCATACATCGGCTCACTTGCCGATGGCCCTGGTATCCCAGATGCTGCTTACCTACAGGCAAACGGTGACCCAAATATCGGTGGAGAACTCTTCAGAATTAACTGTGCAATGTGTCACAACGCAGGTGGAGCAGGTGGAGCTCTAACTGAAGGTAAATATGCTCCGAACCTAATGAAGTCTTCAGCTAAAACTATTTACGAAGCTATGGTTACAGGCCCACAGAACATGCCTGTATTCAACGATGCAAACATCACCCCTGAAGAAAAGAACGACATCATCACCTACCTGACCTACTTGCAGAACAACAGATCGGTCGGTGGTGAAGAGCTAGGCAACCTTGGCCCTGTAGTCGAAGGACTATTGGCTTGGTTAGGTTTACTCGGATTAATTGTTGCCATCACCGTATGGCTTGGCGCTAAGTCAAACTAGTCAGAAAGATTAAAGTGAGCGAAGATTCAAAAGACTTGGTAAAACAGGTTGACAGTCGTTACTCAGAGCACGAATACGAAACTGGTCTAAGAGTTATCCACGAGGACGCAGTTAAAGATCCGGGCTTAGAGCCACACCGTGTCCGCATGACTGACCAGAGTGTGAAGCATGAGAAGAACGCTGTTCGTCAAGTAACACTTCTTTTCGTTGTCTCAATGCTCGGCAGCGCTTTTGCTCTTTACTCTTACTTTGCCTTCCCTATTGTTCTAGGAGACATGAACAGTGTTCGTTTGAATACTTTGTTCCTGGGCCTAGGAATTACCTTTGGTTTATTTGGTATTGGTGTCGGTGCAGTTCACTGGGCTAAGACACTAATGCCTGACAACGAAGTTTCTGAAGAGCGTCACCTAACTCGTGGCTCAGATGAGAAGCGAGCAGCTGCAATTGAAATCATCAACCTTGCAAACCAAGAGTCTGGTTTTAGTAGAAGAAAACTAATCAGAAGAACTCTTTATGGAGCACTTGCTCTTTTCCCACTTCCTGGTTTGATTATTTTTGGCGACCTAGGTCCTAGCGTTAATGACAAGCTTCGTCACACAGCGTGGAGACCAGGTACTCGTCTAGCTAGAGACCCGAACGGTCGCCCAATCAAGGCTTCAGATGTCACCATCGGATCTGTTTACCACGTAGTCCCTGAAGGTCTTATGCCTGGCGAACACGGTTACCTAGAGGAAAAGGCTAAGGCTGCTGTCCTTCTAGTACGGGTTGATCCGAGTGAACTTATTGAAACCGAAGAACGCGCTAGCTGGTCCTACCAAGGAATCGTTGCTTACTCAAAGATTTGTACTCACGTAGGTTGCCCAGTTGCTCTATACGAGCAGCACACTCATCACCTACTCTGCCCATGTCACCAGTCAACATTCGATCTTGTAGATGGTTGCAAGGTTGTCTTCGGTCCTGCAACTAGAGCTCTTCCTCAACTTCCAATCACCGTCGATGCTGAAGGATATCTAATTGCTCAAAGCGATTTCCACGAACCTGTTGGTCCGTCATTCTGGGATAGGAGTGTCAAGTAATGTCTAACGCAACTGCTACCCCAAAAAAGAATGGTTTCCTAGCTGGAACTGCCAACTACATGGACGAGCGTGTCGGTGTAGCTGGAATCCTAAAGGAGTTTGGCCGCAAGATCTTCCCAGACCACTGGTCGTTCATGCTTGGTGAAGTTGCACTGTATTCATTCCTAGTGCTTCTACTCTCAGGAACATTCCTAACCTTCTTCTTCGACCCTTCAATGGCTGAAACCATTTACGAAGGTTCTTACGCTCCTCTAAAGGGTGCGCACATGTCTGTCGCGTACTCTTCAAGCCTCGACATCAGCTTTGAAGTTCGCGGTGGACTTTTGATGCGTCAAGTTCACCACTGGTCAGCTCTGCTATTTGTTGCCGCTGCGGGTCTTCACATGCTTAGAGTTTTCTTCACCGGTGCTTTCCGTAAGCCACGTGAATTGAACTGGGTTGTCGGTTTCGTTCTTTTCGTTCTTGGTATGGCAGCTGGTTTCACCGGTTATTCACTCCCAGATGATCTTCTTTCAGGTAACGGTCTGAGAATTATTGACGGAATGATGAAGGGTGTCCCATTCGTTGGAACCTCAATCTCAGCAGGTTTGTTCGGCGGAGAGTTCCCTGGAACTGCAATCGTTGGAAGACTATACAGCCTGCACATCATGCTTGTGCCAGCTTTGATTCTTGTCTTCTTAGCTCTGCACTTGTTCATGCTAGTAATTCACAAGCACACTCACTACTCAGGTCCTGGTAAGAAAGACACCAACGTAGTTGGTTACCCTCTAATGCCTGTTTACGTAGCGAAGGCTGGTGGCTTCTTCTTCATCGTCTTCGGTGCAATTATGTTGATCGCAACATTCTTCACAATCAACCCAATTTGGAACTACGGTGGCTATGACCCATCCCCTGTTTCAGCTGGTACTCAACCTGACTGGTACATCGGCTGGTTGGACGGTGCGCTACGTCTTGCTCCAACAGGTATCGAGTTCATGATTGGCGACTACACAGTCTCAACCAACATTCTTCTTCCTTTGGTTGTCAGCTTGGTTTTCCTTGCAGTCGTTGCTGTCTACCCATTCATTGAAAACTGGGTCACCGGTGACAAGAGAGAACACCACGTTCTTGACCGCCCTCGTAACGCCCCAACTAGAACTGCTATCGGTGCTGCTGGTGTGATGTTCTACGCAGTTCTATGGGCAGGTGCGAGCACAGACTTGATTGCTACTAACTTCAAGATGTCGCTGAACCAGGTTCTAGTCTCCATGCAAATTGCACTCATAGTTCTTCCGTTCGTGGCCTTCTTCGTAACGAAACGCATGTGTCTAGCACTTCAGCGCAAGGATCGCGAGATTGCAATTCACGGTAGAGAATCTGGGCGTATCGTTCGACTACCGCACGGTGAATACATTGAAGTTCACGAGGCATTAGAGCCTCACGACCTATACAAGTTGGTTGACTTCAAGGATTACAAGCCAACCCTTGCTAGACCAAACGCTCAGGGAAAGATCACCTTCTCAAGCAGAATCCGTGCATCGCTTTCTAAGTTCTACTTCGAAGACCGCATCTCCCCTGCTACTCAAACCGAGATTGATGAGGCAGCTCATCACAACCACGAGATTGAAGCAGAAGTAAAGAAAGCTATCGAAGCTAGCAAGTAAAGAACCAGTTTAGGTAAGTGCTCGCCATGAAGAACTATTTTGTGGTGGGCACTTCTGGTTCTGGGAAGAGTACAGCAGCAAAACAAATAGCCGAATTGGTTGGACTCAAGTATGTTGAAATAGACGACCTGATGTGGTTACCGAATTGGGTCAAGCGAGAACCTTCTGAACTTAGAGCCCTCCTCCAGAACGAGCTCGATAAGGGATCTGTGGTCATGGATGGCAATTTCGCATCCAAAGGAATATCCCCTAGCCCTGGAGATGTTCTAATATTTCTTGATTACCCTCGATGGCTAGTGGTTTCAAGACTTACTCGTAGGAGTTTGATTAGGGTAATCACTAGACAGGAACTCTGGTCAGGCAATAGAGAACAATTCAGATTCCTCGTCTCAACCGATCCTGAGCTTAACCCGATCCTCTTCGCATACCTTTCTCACGCAGGGAGACATTTGGAATACACAAAGTTGCTGCAAGAATCTGCAGACACAGAAAACTACACAATAAAAAACCCCAAGCAACTTAGAAAGTTACTCGGGGCTCTTTAGAAATTCTTAGTGAGCGTGTAATCCTCTTGAGTGTTCAAACACGAAACCGATTAAAGCAACGATAGCTAATGGGAACCCGATTATGAACATCCACCAGCCAACAGCAAGTGAAGTGAAGCACAAAGCTCCTCCAATGCCTAGCATTAGTGGCCACCAAGACCATGGTGCGAAGAAACCCATCTCAGCTTCACCGTCTTCAATGTTTGCATCTGGCATGTCTTCAGGGCCAGTAAAGTTCTTTGCAGTCTTTCCTAGGTAAAAGGATAGGAACCCGGTTAGGAAAACTAGCATTCCAATGGCGGCAAAACCGATAACTTCGATCTCACCGTAAACAAGGTTTGACCAGTAACCATAGACGGCTGCAACTACTAAATAGAAAACTGTTAGTAGGTTAAAGATTTTTACATTCGTCTTCATTATTTAACTTTCACCTTTGGAGCGTCTTGCGGTAAAGAAGCTGGGTCAGCAAAATCCGGGTGGTGCAAATCAAATGCTGGAGACTCGCTTCTGATTCTTGGAATGCTTGTGAAGTTGTGTCTTGGGAATGGAGTTGCTGTTGCCCACTCAAGTGAACGTCCGTAACCCCATGGGTCATCAAGCTCAACCTTTGCTCCATTGCGGTGTGTGATCCAAACGTTCCAAACGAATGGAAGCATTGAAAGAGCAAGCAGCGCTGCACCAGCCGTTGAAACTTGGTTCATCCAAGTGAAACCATCGGTCTCTAGGTAAGTTGCATAGCGTCTAGGCATACCGATAACACCCAGCCAGTGCTGGATTAGGAATGTTGCGTGGAAACCGATGAACAATAGCCAGAAGTGGATCTTTCCTAGACGCTCGTTGAGCATCTTTCCAGTCATCTTTGGCCACCAGAAATAGAAACCAGCGAACATTGCAAACACAACAGTTCCAAACACTACGTAGTGGAAGTGAGCTACTACGAAGTATGAATCGGAAAGGTGGAAGTCCAAAGCAGGAGAAGCCAGAATTACACCAGTTAGTCCACCAAAGATGAATGTGGTCAAGAAGCCCAAGCTCCAAAGCATTGGAGTTTCAAACGTGACAGAACCTCGCCACATAGTTCCAATCCAGTTGAATATCTTCACACCAGTAGGAACAGCAATAAGCATTGTTGTGAAAGCGAAGAATGGTAGCAAAACAGATCCGGTGACATACATGTGGTGAGCCCACACGGTCATCGAAAGAGCCGCAATCGCGATGGTCGCATAAACAAGAGTTCTGTAACCGAAGACCGGCTTACGGCTGAACACCGGGAAGATCTCAGACACGATACCGAAGAATGGCAACGCAAGAATGTATACCTCTGGGTGACCAAAGAACCAGAACAGGTGCTGCCACAACATTGGTCCACCATTTGCAGGATCAAAGATGTGAGCACCAAACTTACGGTCTGCACCAAGAGCAAATAGAGCTGCTGCTAGAGGTGGGAAACACATGATGACAAGGATTGAGGTCACCAGAGTGTTCCAAGTGAAGATAGGCATGCGGAACATGGTCATACCTGGAGCACGCATAGTGATGATGGTTGTGATGAAGTTCACACCACCCATGATTGTTCCGAAACCAGAAAGTGCTAGTCCAAATACCCACAGATCTCCACCTAAACCAGGTGAGAAAGTAGTGCTAGACAGTGGTGCGTAAGCAAACCATCCGAAAGAAGCAGCACCTTGCGGTGTGAAGAAACCTGCAACTGCAATGAATGAACCGAAGAAGTAGAACCAGTAAGCAATTGCATTCAATCTTGGGAAAGCAACATCCGGTGCACCAATCTGAACTGGCATCAAGACGTTAGCAAAACCAGCAAACAACGGAGTTGCAAACATCAAAAGCATGATGGTTCCGTGCATTGTGAAGAGCTGGTTGTATTGCTCCTTAGTCTCAACGATGCTGAGTCCAGGCATTGCAAGCTGGGCTCGAATAACCAAAGCCATTACACCAGCGATTAGGAAGTAAATAAAGGCCGTGATTAGGTAAAGGTAACCGATCTTCTTGTGATCAGTTGTAGTTAGCCAATCGACTACGATTCGACCTCTAGATTGCTTAACGGTAGTCATTTGTACTATCCCCGAATCTCTGGGTTGTCACCTGGCAGATTGCTGTTTCTGTTCAGGTTCTCTGGGTCATCTGGCAATGCTGGAACCTGGCCAGTGAAGCCCTGAGCAGCAAGGTTTGCAATGTGGGTGTCGTAATCAGCTTGAGATACGACCTTCACGTTGAAAAGCATCATTGAGTGGAATTCACCACAGAGTTCGGCACATTTACCCTTGTATTCGCCGATAACCTGCGGGGTGAAATACATCTTGTTGACTCGACCTGGGAAGACGTCCTTCTTGTAAAGGAAGTCAATTACCCAGAATGAGTGAATTACGTCTCTAGAAACTAGATCAATTTCGATTGTTCTATCGACCGGTAAGTAGAGGGTTGGTAGTTCTGCTTCAGTACCGTCTTCCTGATACTGGATCCCGCTGTCAAAAACGTTGTTGTCTGTGTAGTTGAAGTCCCAAGACCACTGCTTGCCAACTACTTCAATTCGGTAGTCGCTGTCAACCGGCTGCTCAATTGCTGCCATGTCTCTTGCGGTAAGGGCAAAGAAGCCGATAACCAAAATAAAAGGAACCACTGTGAAAAGGGTTTCAATTGGCATGTTGTAGCGAAGCTGAGGTGGGATTTCCTTGTCGCCCTTACGTCTGCGGTAGACGATAATTGCGTAAAACATCAAGGCCCAAGCGATAATTCCAACACCCCAGAGCACAAGCCAAGAACCTACCCAAAGGCTGGTTATACGGTCTGTGTGGTTGGTGACACCTGGTTCACCAGGGAGGAATCCACGAGAAAACTCGTATGAACTGCAACCGGTTAGTGAGATTAGGAGCAGTGAAACAATAGGCAGGGCTGCCCATTTCAATCGGCGCTTAGGAAGCACAATCGACCCTTCAATTTCAAATCGTTATATTCCAAGTTTAGGCGTTAGCAAGCGGGCTTCGTGCCAAAACACAGGCGAAAGTAGTCAGTTTGAATACTTTTTAGTTGAAAGATGAACCGCAGGCACAGGTACCCTGGCTGTTTGGGTTATCAATCTCAAATGATCGCTTCTGGAATGTGTCAACGAAATCAAAAGTCGCGCCGTTGATGAAAGGAGCACTCATGCCGTCAACGACAACTTCAACCCCGTCAAAGTCCTTTACTAGGTCATCTTCGCGAAGTTCAGGAGTTAGCACGAACGGCAAATACTGGAAGCCAGCGCAACCGCCGACTTTGACTTCGACTCTAAGTCGTAGCTTCTCCCCCTCAGCAAGGTCTGATAGGTCAGCAGATTCAATGTGACGACGCAATTCAGCCTTAGCCGCATCAGTGATTTCAAGCCCGTGAGTAAGTGTGTCAGTCATTTTTCTCCTATTTTCGTTCCAATTCTAAACCGAATATCTGGGAAAAGACAGGTTTTAGCCCTTCAGTTCATTGGAAGCTACCAGGAACAGAGCTTCGGCAACCATGGCGTTCTTCAGTCCAACCAAATGGACTGACTCGTTAGGGCTGTGAGCCCTGGAATCAGCGTCTTCAACTCCCGTTACGAGTATTTGAGCGGCTGGGAATACCTCAGTTAGGTCAGCAATGAATGGAATTGATCCACCGATCCCGATTTCAATAGCTGGATTACCAAATGCCGCCCCTAGAGCCTGCTTCTTCAGAACGGAAGCCCAGCCTGAAGTGTCAGCCAAATAAGGCTTTCCAGTCTCAATTTCACCGAATTCAAGGACTGCACCGAATGGAATGTTGGCCGTTAGGTGAGCTCTGAGGAGCTCAAGTGCCTCGTCTGGGTCCTGTCCTGAGGCGATTCTGAGGCTAATTTTGGCTGAAACAGCTGGGAGCAGCGTGTTTGAGGACATTGCAACAGATGGAACATCCAAACCTATGACTGTAATCGATGGCTTACCCCAGATACGATCCATGATGCCGCCCTCGCCAATTTGGCTCACCTGAGGCAGAAGACTGCTGTCAGCCCGCAAATTGGCGTCTGTGTATGGCAGATCCTCGAATTTGTGGGTCTTAAGGCCTGAAACCGCAACACTTCCCTTTTCGTCGTGTAGCGAGGCTAAAACCTTGAGCATAGGGATCATGGCATCTGGCACTGCCCCACCGAACATTCCAGAGTGGACAGCGTGTTCCATGGTCCGAACGGTTATTTCCTGGGAGACCATACCTCGAAGAGAGACAGTCAGAGCAGGAACTTCAGGAGACCAGTTCATTGAATCGGCAACGATGATTACGTCAGCGGCCAATTTTGCCTTGTTTTCTTCTAAGAAAGCCCTAAATGTCCTAGACCCAGCTTCTTCCTCACCTTCGATGAAGACTGAGATTCCAAGGTCAAAATCATCCCCTATTACAGCCTTGAGGGCGTCAATTGCAGCCAAGTGGGCAACAACACCAGCTTTGTCATCGGCTGCTCCTCGACCGTAGATACGGCCATCTTTGACAGTTGGCTCGAAGGCTGGTGTTTCCCAAACTGAGTCATCTCCTGGTGGCTGAACATCGTGGTGTGCATAGAGCAGAACATGAGGTTTACCGTTTTTAGCTGGCCTTGAAGCTAGGACAGCAGGAGCACCAGGCTTTCCATCAACCGTTGCTGTCTTGATTTCAACTTTGTCAAAGACACCGGTCTCTTCAAATAATTTCGCTACGGCCTCAGCGCTTCGGACTAGATCGTTGGCATCGAAGGCATCCCAGGCAATACCTGGAATACGAACAAGTTTCCCAAGGGTTGCAACCCGCTGGGTGAACTCACTCTCCACACGGTCCCTAACCTTTTTGGAGAGATCTGAATTGGATGTAATGGCTGAATCTGAGATTGGCTCTGGAGAGAATGTCATGAGAGTAATCTAGAACACAACGGCAAGAAAACTAAGGACATAAATGAGCGACCCGAAGAAACCTGATACTAAAACAGTTAGCGGTAAAGGTCGCCCCACCCCCACCAGAAAAGAACGAGAAGCAGCTAACAAGCGCCCACTGGTTGGTAACCGGAGCAAAGAGGCTAGAGAAGCCGCCCGTGAAGCTCAGAAAGCTGAACGTGAGAAGGCTAGAAAGCTCGCAATTGCTGGTGATGAAAGGTATCTACTTCCTCGTGACCGTGGCCCTCAGCGCAAGATCATTCGCGATGTCCTAGACAACCGATACACACTAATCGAGGGTCTAATGCCTTTGATGATCGTCTTCTTGGTAGTGACTTCGTTTACCGATGACAACGCCAAAAACATCATCACTGTCGTGATGATCTTGGCTCTGTTTGCAGTATCAATTGAGGCAGCCATCATCAACCGCAAGTCAGTTGCGAAGATACGCGAAAAACTAGGCGAAGACACCAAGATTCAGCGTGGAAACTATTTCTACACAGTCACCAGAGGAATGCAGCCACGACCTCTGCGACTTCCAAAGCCAGGACCTCGCAAGAATTCTAAATAACAATTCAAGGAGTTCGAAATGCAATACAGATACCTAGGTAACAGCGGATTCAAAGTCAGTGAATTGATTTATGGAAACTGGCTAACTCACGCAACCCAGATTGAAAACGATGCAGCATACGCAACAGTGCACGCAGCACTCGATGGTGGAATCACTACATTTGACACCGCAGATGTTTATGCAAACCAGGCTGCTGAAGTAGTTCTGGGTGAAGCACTAAAGGGTCAGCGTCGTGAAGGTCTAGAAATTCTGACCAAGGTTTACTGGCCTGTCTCAGAGAAGAAGCCTAACGACACCGGGCTCTCTCGTAAGCACATCATGGAGTCAATCAACGGCTCTCTGAAGCGACTACAAACTGATTACGTAGATCTTTACCAAGCACACCGCTACGACGTAGAGACACCTCTTGAAGAAACAATGCAGGCATTCGCCGACATCGTTCGCCAAGGTAAAGCCCTATACATCGGTGTTTCTGAGTGGAACGCAGAACAGATTAGAGCTGGGCACAAACTTTCAAAAGAACTTGGTTTCCAACTAATCAGCAGCCAGCCTCAGTACTCAATGCTTTGGCGCGTAATCGAAGCTGAAGTCATCCCTACCTGTGAGGAACTTGGAATCAGCCAGATAGTTTGGTCTCCCATGGCTCAAGGTGTCTTGACCGGAAAGTATTTGCCAGGTCAACCAGTTCCTGAAAACTCCAGAGCGGCTAATGAAAAGGTAAACAGTTTCATTCAAAGGCTTCTTACCGATGAAGTACTGATTAAAGTTCAAGAGCTAAAGCCAATTGCTGAAGAGCTTGGTGTCACAATGGCTCAATTCGCACTTGCCTGGGTGCTTCAAAACAAGAACGTTTCTAGTGCAATTGTTGGAGCAACGACACCAGATCAAATCAAGAGCAACCTTGGTGCTGTTGGTGTTGAAATTCCTGCAGAAGTGATGGCGAAGGTTACGAACATTTTTGCGAGCATTGCTGTTACCGATCCAAAGGAAACTAAATCACCTGAAGCTAGATTGATCTAATTTCGATTTAATTTTCTAGCCCAAAGCGGACCGAAGTATACGAAGCCGGTGTATCCCTGAACAAGGGTTGCTCCGGCTTTTAGTCTTTCTTGAACCTGCTCTTTAGTTTCGACTCCCCCGACAGAAATAATCACACTCGAAGAATCAAGCTCGTTACGGAGCAGGTTTAACACTTCTAACGAACGAGTATTTAGTGGAGCACCAGAGAGTCCGCCATTACCAATATCTTCAATGCGGCTAGCAGTCTCATGTAGACCTGAACGACCAATTGTTGTGTTGGTGGCGATAACTCCAGCCAAACCTAACTGCTTTGAAAGATCTGCAATAGCAATGATGTCTTCATTGGCTAGATCAGGCGCAATTTTTACTAACACTGGTTTACCTAGAGACTCATCAATCACAGCTTCAAGAATAGGTTTCAAGGATTTGACCGATTGTAAATCTCGAAGACCAGGTGTGTTCGGTGAAGATACATTCACCGCTAAGTAATCCGCAAATGGAGCTAACAGCTTTGCGCTGGTGCGATAGTCATCCGCAGCATTTTCTAACTCCACAACTTTGCTCTTGCCGATGTTGACACCAATCACCGGAAGTGATTTGTTCGCTGCACGGAGCTTTCTTAAACGATGTGAAACAACTTCAGCACCATTGTTGTTGAAACCCATGCGGTTGATTAGTGCTCGATCTTGAATTAGTCGAAACAAGCGTGGACTCGGATTACCTGGCTGAGCAATTGCCGTTACAGTTCCAATTTCAATGTGTGAAAAACCCAACTCCCCAAGTGCCTTGACTGCAGAAGCATTTTTATCGAAACCTGCGGCCAGACCAAATGCCCCGTCAAACTCAAAACCAAGAGCATGTACCTTATGAGTTCTAATCTTTGGCAGAAGTTTTGTGAGCCTTAGCTTTGATGCGGCTTGAATGACAAACATCCCAAAGTGGTGTGCTTTTTCAGGATCCATATTCGAGAAGATCAGCTTGAAAGCGAGTTTGTATAGCACCTGACTAGGTTACCTTCCCAATAATCGATTAGTACTTAGGTAATGAAAAAGGGTCGACCCGAAAGCCGACCCTTGATCACGATTTGTCTTTAGCTGCAACCGCTAGTTGATCCACAGCCTTCGCAGACGTGGCATGAACCAGATGGTCTCATCTTGATTCCACAGTTGAAGCACAATGGAGCATCTGACTCAGTTCCCTGAAGCATTTCGAACAACTCAGCTGATGAGTGAACCTGTCTTGGAGCAACTGGTGCTTCCTCAACTGTTAGTTCGATAACAACTGGCTTTGATTCAACAACTGGTGCAGCAGCTGCCACAGTCTCAACTGGTGACTCAGCGATTGCTGGGTAACTAGTTGATGAATCAAGTGCAGCTGATCGCTCAGTTGAAGTGTTGATACCAAGTGCCTGACGAGTTTCAACCGGTAGGTGGTCAATAGCCAGACGACGGAAGATGTAATCCATCAGTGACTTCGCCATACGGATGTCTTTGTCATCAGTTAGACCAGCTGGCTCGAAGGACACGTTGGTGAACTTCTGCACATAGGTCTCTAGTGGAACACCGTACTGTAGACCGATTGATACCGCGATTGAGAATGCATCCATAACACCGGCAAGAGTTGAACCCTGCTTACCAAGCTTTAGGAATACTTCACCAAGAACGCCATCCGGGTAAGTACCAGCAGTCATGTAACCTTCAGCTCCACCAACAGTGAATGAAGTGGTTGAAGAGGGACGTGACTTAGGTAGACGCTTACGAACTGGATGTGACAGCGGTGCAGATTCAGTTGCAGTTTCAACAACCTTCTCTTCTGTCTTTGCCTTTGCATCGCTAAGTGGCTGACCGACCTTACAGTTGTCGCGGTAGATAGCAAGAGCCTTTAGACCCATCTTCCAACCCTGGAAGTATATCTCCTTGACTTCTTCAACAGTTGCAGTCTCAGGCATGTTTACAGTCTTTGAGATTGCACCTGAAAGGAACGGCTGAACAGCTGCCATCATTCTTACGTGACCCATTGGCTCGATCGCACGGATACCAACAGCAGTGTCGAAGATTGCGTAGTGCTCAGGCTTTAGGCCTGGAGCCTCTACAACGTGACCGTTGGTGCTGATGTGGTCAACGATTGCTTCGATGGTCTCCTGTGAGTAACCAAGACGGTGAAGAGCAAACGGAATTGTCTGGTTAACAATCTGCATTGAACCACCGGTTGATAGCTTCTTGTACTTCACCAATGAGAAGTCTGGTTCGATACCTGTGGTGTCACAGTCCATCATGAAACCAATGGTTCCAGTAGGAGCTAGAAGTGACGCCTGTGAGTTTCTCCAACCGTTGGTTGCACCGATGGCAGTGTTTAGTGCCCACTCGCGAGTAGCGGCTTCTAGAACTGCACGGTCAACTTCGGTAACCGGACGAATGCTTGCGTTAGCAGCTTCGTGCTTACGCATGATTCGGTCGTGACCTGCCTTGTTGTGAGCGTAACCGTCGTAAGGACCTACGACACCTGCTAGCTCAGCTGAACGACGGTATGAAGATGCGCTCATCAACGAAGTGATCGCTGCTGCTAGTGCCTGACCTTCAGTGCTGTCGTAAGGAAGACCAATAGCCATCAACAACGCACCTAGGTTTGCGTAACCGATACCTAGCTGACGGAACGCCTTGGTGGTCTCGCCAATCTTTTCAGTTGGGAAGTCTGCGAAACAGATTGAGATATCCATTGCGGTGAAAATGAATTCACATGACTTCGCAAACTTGTGACTGTCGAAAGTGCCATCTGGGTTCAAGAACTTTAGAAGGTTCAAGCTAGCCAAGTTACATGATGAGTTGTCTAGGTGCATGTACTCAGAACATGGGTTAGATGCTGTGATGCGACCTGACTCTGGAGTGGTGTGCCAGTCGTTGATGATGTCGTCGTACTGGATACCAGGGTCAGCACAAGCCCAAGCAGCTTCTGCAAACTTGTCCCAAAGTTCACGAGCGTCAACTTCTTCGATTACTTCACCATTGGTTCTAGCGCGAAGACCGAACTTAGTTCCGTGCTCAACTGCAAGCATGAACTCTTCATTTACACGAACAGAGTTGTTTGCGTTCTGGTACTGAACAGAGTTGATGTCCTTGCCACCAAGCTCCATGTCGTAACCTGCATCGCGTAGTACGCGGATCTTGTCCTCTTCACGAGCCTTGGTCTCGATGAATTCTTCAATGTCCGGGTGATCAACATCAAGAACAACCATCTTGGCTGCACGACGTGTTGCTCCGCCTGACTTGATAGTTCCTGCAGATGCATCAGCACCACGCATGAATGAAACTGGACCAGAGGCTGAACCACCTGAAGAACGAAGAAGTTCCTTAGATGAACGAATACGTGACAAGTTAAGACCTGCACCTGAACCACCCTTGAAGATCATTCCCTCTTCGCGGTACCAGTTAAGAATTGATTCCATTGAGTCATCTACCGACAAGATGAAACAAGCTGAAACCTGCTGTGGGCTTGAAGTACCAACGTTGAACCAAACTGGCGAGTTGAACGCAAAGATTTGGTTGACAAGCATGTAGGTAAGTTCGTGCTCAAAGATAGTTGCATCTTCTTCAGAGGCAAAGTAACCGTGGTCGCGTCCACCCTTGGTGTAGGTAAGGACAATTCTGTCGATCAGCTGACGAAGGCTGAACTCACGAGCTGCGGTTCCTAGAGCACCACGGAAATACTTGGTGGTAACGATAGTTGACGCGTTTAGGCTCCAGAACTCTGGAAACTCGACGCTGCGCTGCTCGAAGATGGTCTCGCCAGTCTTCCAGTTGGTCTGTACTACGTCTCGGTACTCCCAGGTGACCTGGTCGTAAGGGTGAACTCCCTCAGTTGTGTAGATGCGCTCAATTTTGAGCCCCTTACGCCCCTGACTAGCTGCACCGGCGTCGGTGTAAGCCGATGTATCGGTCATTTTGTTGCCTTTCCTCTTAGTTGTTTAGTTTTTATGTTGTAATCGCACTCGGTTAGACCGGTTGCGAAATCTGGTTTTCGCGCTCAACTTTGAGCACCGCTATTGCTGCTTCGAAATCTTCTAAGCTTTCCCAGCCTTGGTAAACGCTGGCAAATCTCATAAAAGCCACTTCGTCTAGCTTGCGAAGTGGTTCAAGGATGGCTAAACCAACCTCTTGAGCCTCAACTTGGGCTGTTCCTGTTGCTCTGATCGTTTCTTCAACTGTTTGAGCAAGCATTGCTAGGTCTGACTCTGTAACAGGTCTTCCCTGGCAAGCTTTACGAACACCATTGACAATCTTGTCTCTGCTGAACGGCTCGGTTGTGCCTCCCCTTTTTGCTACCAAGAGACTTGAAGTCTCCAAAGTAGAGAAACGAGCGCCACATTCGGGACATTGGCGCCTTCTGCGGATGCTTGATCCATCCTCAGAAGTGCGTGAATCCATGACTCTAGAGTCAATATGGCGGCAAAACGGACAATGCACGGTTTGCCTCCACTCTTCTAGGGTCGTTTTCGAATAATTTACTCAAGAGAAACCAAATATACACACAAGATGTGGTGATATTTCATTTCTCCGTCCCTATATCTTGTGGTTTTGTCTTCCTAGAAGCAAATTTCATTAGAAGTCGGCGTGTTGCCTATAACTACGGGGAAAGCGCATGCAAAACACTAACCTTCAACCAAAGATTTAATCTTTCTGTTACAAAAAGATTGTTTAGAAACGTACCTTTATCGCGTCACCGTGGGCTGAAAGACCCTCTTGGCTGGCGATAGCAACAACATTATTTGCCACCTCTGACAAAGCCGATGCGCTGTAGTCGATGAGCTGCTGGGCCCTCAAGAACGTGTGAACTCCCAATCCCGAGCTGAATCTCGCCTGTCCACCGGTTGGCAGCACGTGATTAGACCCTGCTAGGTAATCCCCCAGTGAAACTGGCGAGAAAGCACCCAGGAATAGAGCTCCGGCATTCGTAATTTGATCCGAAACTGCCTCTGGATCAGCCATCTGAATCGAGAGATGTTCTGTGGCGTAGTGATTTGCAATGGCAATGCCCTGCTCTATGCCTGAGACCAGCACAAGAGCGCTCTGCTGGGCCTTCAAGGCAGCGGCTGCGCGCACTTGGTTCTCAGTTGTGGTCAGCTGTGAACCGACTTCCTGGAGCACCTGAGCGATTAGTTCCTCAGAATCGGTCACTAGGACGGCTGCGGCCAATTCATCGTGTTCAGCCTGTGAAAGCAGATCTGCTGCAACAAATCGAGGATTAGCTGATTTGTCTGCCAAAATCAGGATTTCGGTGGGTCCCGCCTCCGAATCAATGGCAATTTTCCCCTGCAGTAAACGCTTAGCGGCAGCAACATAAACATTTCCGGGACCAGTAACTAGCTCTACTGGTTCTAAGCCAATTTCAGGCACTCCGAAGGCAAAAGCAGCCACTGCAGCCGGTCCGCCAATGACGTAGACATCTTCAACACCTAATAGAGCTGCAGTAGCTAGCACTGTTGGATTGGGTCTTCCCCCGAATGCTTTTTGGCCAGGGGTTGCGATCGAGATTTGCTTTACCCCTGCAACCTGCGCTGGAACAACGTTCATTACAACGCTGGATGGGTAAACAGCCTTTCCCCCAGGAACATAAAGCCCCACCGACTCAACAGCCTGCCACCGTTGGCTAACTGTTGCCCCTTCAGCCAGAGAAACACTGGTCTTGGATGGCATATTTGCCTTTGAGACTCTTTTGACTCGATCGATTGCTATCTCAATTGAGGTTCTGAGTTCAGAATCTAGGTGCTCGAGCGCTTGAGCCAATTCGAGAGTTGAAACCTTGATTGGTTCGATATCTATGCCATCAATGGCTTTAGCCACTCTAACCAGAGCTTTTGCGCCATCTCTTTGTATCTCAGCAAGCAGCGGCTTGATTGACTCAGCGGCTTGCGAGACATCAATACTTGCTCTAGGCAATTCAGTCGCGACTAATTCACGGGTAATTTCCTGATCACGAAGATCCAGAACTCTGATGTCGTTGCCCATGAATTGCTTAACTTTCTGACTTTTGACTATTGTAAGCGAATGGCCAAACGCTAACTGAGTTAGCCTTGGTATGAAAGTAAGGAATACATCTTGGAGCACATAACCGATACCACTGAGGCACTGAAGGCAGCTTTCCGTCGCCATGCCTCGGGTGTTTGTCTAATTACCATGAATGACCCTGAAGGTAACCCAGTTGGCTTCACAGCGACCTCTGTAACTTCACTTGGTTCTGAACCAGCTCTAGCTTCATTCAACGTTGCTAGAGGCGCTAGCAGCTGGCCAGCGCTAGCAGTCGCTGAGTATGTCTCAATACAGATGCTTAACGAAAGCAGTCTCCCGCTAGCTATCAGAATGTCTCAGGATCATACTCAGAGATTCACCCCGAATGACTGGTTTAGAGAACCTAAAACTAATCTGCCGATTTTTGAAAAAATTAACGCTGCGTTGATTTGTAAAGTAGTGGCTCGCCACGAAATTGAAAAAAACGCCGTAGTGGTAGTCGAGATTCTCGAAGGCTTATTCGCCGAAGAGCTCCCCAGCCTTCTCTACCACCAACGTGGTTACGTTGTCCCCGGCGACCGCATCAGCTAATTCTGACTGGCTAAAGAAAACTTCGTCCAGGGCTGAAGTTCCAAAGTGTTGTTTGACCTCTGAGATAAGTGCATCGCCAACGAATACCTTGTGCTTCAGCTTGAAAGTCTTAACTTCTGAATCACTCTTCAAGAGCAACTGCACTTCAGTCTGACCCGGGTATTTCTTGAAGACAGAATCCAGAAGTTCAATGTTTGATCGCGAAGCTAAATGCTCTGCAATAACAACTTTCAAAGGACCTGCATATCGATTGTCGTCCTTTTCAAGAACTTGAATATCGTTGACGTTTAGAGCAAAGCCGTCGTCACGAGGTCTCATTCGACCTCGAACTGCAACCAAAGTATCAACCTTTAGTTTGTCGATATTTTCAAGGTAGGTCTTACTAAAAATCATTAGCGAAACTTCAGCTTCAAGATCTTCGATGGTCACGTTAGCGTAGACGTTTCCAGATGACCTTGCAGTTTTCACATCCACGACGGTAATCAAACCAGCAAGCGTTACCGCCTCAGTTTCTGCAAAATCTTTGCGGGTGATGAATGAGGAAATGGTTTCCGTTGCGCTAGAGCGGAGTTTTCCTTCAGCGCCTTGCAGAGGGTGAGCGCTGACATAAAGACCAAGCATCTCTCGCTCGAGGCTAAGCAATTGTCGCTGTGGCCACTCTGCTAGTTGCGCAATCGTCTGTGAGTGGTGACTGTCTTCAAAGTCATCAAAGAGATCAAGCTCACCAGTTGACTTAGATTTCTTTGCCTTGAGCTCTGCTTCAATAATCTGCTCGTGTGCTTCAAAGAGCGATCTTCTACTCATTCCAAATGAATCGAATGCACCTGCTTTGATAAGTGACTCGATTACCTTTTTGGAACAAACAGAAGCGGGAACTTTAGATACGAAATCCTGGAACGAAGTGAAACGACCTTCAGTCTCTCTTGTCTTAACTATTTCTTGGACCACTCCGATACCAACATTGCGAATAGCTTCCAACCCAAAACGAATGTCACTGCCAACCGCTCTAAAGTCCGCAATCGAGTCGTTAACATCTGGAGCAAGCACTTGAATTCCTGCTCTCCTAGCTTCGCTTAGATAAATACTTAGGCGGTCACGAGAGCTCTTCACAGAGGTCAGCAGTGCTGCCATGTATTCCTGTGGGAAGTTTGCCTTCATGTATGCGGTCCAGTATGAAAGCACTCCGTAAGCAGCGCTGTGAGCCTTGTTGAAGGCGTAGTCAGCGAATGGAAGCAGAGTTTCCCAAAGCTTTTCAATTGCCTCGTCTACGTAGCCGTTTTCTTTCATTCCAGCGACGAAGCCAACTTTTTGAGCGTCTAGTTCTTCCTTCTTCTTCTTACCCATAGCTCGACGTAGCTCATCAGCTTTAGCAAGGCTGAAGTTCGCTACCTTCTGCGCTACCGCCATTACCTGCTCTTGATAGACAATCAAGCCGTAGGTTGGATCTAGAACCTCAGCCAGAGGCTGTTCAAGGGTTGGGTGAATAGGAATGTTTTGCTCTTTACCGTTTTTACGTTGAGCGTAAGAAGTATGCGAACCCATACCCATCGGTCCTGGACGGTAGAGAGCAATAGCCGCAGAGATGTGCTCAAACTTTGTTGGCTTCAGAAGCCTTAGGAGCGATCTCATCTGACCACCATCGAGCTGGAAAACTCCGAGTGTGTCTCCTCTTGAAAGCATCTCGTAGGTGTTCTCATCACCATCAAGATCTAGATCTTCCAAAACAACTGTCACACCTCGGTTAGATACGGCATTTTCGATTGCTCTATCAAGGACAGTTAGGTTTCTAAGTCCCAGGAAGTCCATCTTCACTAGACCTAATTCTTCACAAGGGTGCTGGGCAAATGCGGTAATGATTGCCCCATCGTCATCACGACGGATAACTGGGATCACATCTAGCAGCGGTTCTGCAGACATGATGACACCGGCTGCGTGCACGCTTGTTTGGCGCTTTAGACCTTCTAAGCCCCTAGCGAGTTCAAAAGTCTTTCTTGCATCAGGGTCTTCTTCAAGAATCTTTCTAAATTCTGCTGCCTCTTTGTATCTGCTCTTTGAATCCATGGCAGCCGGCTCAATTGCTACTGGTTCGAAATCTGGAGTTTCTTCATCAAACTCATCTTCAACAGGGTCATCTGATGAATACTCAACAACAGGTCTGTTGTTAGGGTCTTCAACCATCTCGCTTAGAGTCATGTCTTTTCCAAGAACCATGCGAGGCATAGCCTTGGTCAGTTTTTCACCTACGGAGTAATCCATTCCAAGAACACGTGCAGCGTCTTTCAAGCTCTGTTTTGCCTTGATGGTTCCATAGGTAATAATCTGGGCAACTCTGTCATCACCGTACTTCTGAGTAACATACCTAATCACTTCACCACGACGACGATCATCAAAGTCAACATCGATATCGGGAAGGCTGACACGTCCAGGGTTTAGGAAACGCTCAAAGAGCAACCCGTATTTGATTGGGTCAAGTGCTGTAATTCCAAGAGCAAAGGCAACAAGCGAGCCTGCTGCCGAACCACGGCCAGGGCCTACTCTGATGCCTTGATTTCTAGCCCAAGTAATAAAGTCAGCTACCACTAGGAAGTAACCAGGGAAATTCATGTTCTTGATTACTTCAATCTCAAACGCAATACGTTCTAGGTAGAGCTTCTCAATATCCTTACCAAACCGTTCATGCATTCCGCGCATCACTTCTGCTTCAAACCAGGAAGCCTCAGTGTGACCCTCAGGGACTTGGAATCTTGGCATCAAATTTCGTTTAGCAAATTTGATATCTGATCGCTCAGCAATCAACAAGGTGTTATCGCAAGCCTCAGGGAATTCTGCGAATAGTTCACGCATGGCTTTAGCGCTCTTGAGGTAGTAACCCTCACCGTCAAACTTGAATCTCTTCTCATCGGTCAGTTTGGTTCCAGTTTGAACACATAGCAAAGCCTCTTGTGCATCAGCGTGACCTGCTTCTGTGTAATGCAAATCATTGGTTGCAACCAGAGGAATGCCCAAATCCTTAGATAGCTTTATCAGGTCGCTAAAACTTCGTCTTTCAACAGAAGCACCATGATCCATAATCTCGATGTAGTAGTTCTCTTTACCAAAGATGTCTCTGAATTCGGCAGCAGTTTCTAAAGCTTCTTTGTATTGCCCAAGTCGCAACCTAGTTTGAACTTCACCGCTGGCACATCCAGATGTGGCGACTATTCCCTTGGCGTATTTAGAAAGTAACTCTCTGTCCATACGAGGCTGAAAGTAGTAACCCTCAAGCCAGGCGTAGGAACTTAACTTAAAGAGGTTCATCATGCTCTCGTTATCAGTGGAGAGCATGGTTAGGTGCGAGTATGCACCTTTAGCTAAGTCGTCTTCCCCACCGTCAGCCCAGTATGTTCTGGTCTTATCAAGCCTTGAACCTGGAGCTAAATAGGCTTCAATTCCAATGATTGGTTTGATGCCTTTTTTGGTTGCCTGCTCCCAGAAATCAAAAGCACCAAAGTTATTTCCGTGATCGGTGATAGCAATCGCCGGCATGCCAAAATCAACCGCTTTATCCAGAAGTTTGTCCACCTTAGCGGCACCATCAAGCATGGAATACTCGGTGTGCACATGCAAGTGCACAAAGTTATCGCTGCTATTGGACATTAGTTCTAAACCTCATTTTTGGACTAGGGCATTTAGCCTAACTTGACCCTACGTCAACTAATTTTGCCACTCCGACTGCTCAGCGCAGTAACGCTAGAGAGTCGGATAGGTCTTTAGGGTAACTGCTCTCAAAGAGAACATACTCCCCCTTGGTTGGATGAATAAAGCCAAGCCTGATCGCATGAAGCCACTGTCTTTCAATTCCGAGTTTGGCCGCTAACTTTGGATCACAACCGTAGAGCGTGTCTCCCACCAATGGATGCTTGAACGACGAGAAATGAACTCGAATCTGATGTGTTCGACCCGTTTCAAGTTCTATCTCAAGAAGGCTTGCTGCAACGAAAGCTTCAAGGGTTTTGTAGTGAGTGACCGAGGGTTTGCCATCCTGTGAAACCGTGAACTTGTATTCGTGCTTCGGATGTCTTGCAATCGGTGCATCAATTGTTCCTGAACTTGGGTCAGGATGACCTTGGACTAGAGCGTGGTAAGTCTTATCAACGACTCGATCACGAAATGCCTGCTTCATGCGACTGTATGCAATCTCAGTCTTGGTCAAGACCATCAAACCACTGGTACCAACATCGAGTCGACTTACAATTCCTTGACGCTCTGCAACACCGCTGGTGGACATTTCGATGCCCATAGCAAGTAATGCTCCCCCAACACTTGGACCATCCCAACCAACTGATGGATGAGCTGCAACTCCAGCGGGCTTATCGACAACAACAATATCTTCGTCTTGGTAAACAACTTTGAGATCTGGAACTAGTTCTGCAACTAGAGCCAAAGGTGCCTTAGGGGCAGGAAGTGTGATGGTCAGCCAAGCATTTTGAATCAGAGAATCAGATTTAGAAATAATGTGCGAGTTTTGCTGCACTAAGCCGGCTTCAATTAGATCTGCGACTGCGCTTCGACTCATGCCCAGGAGTCTTGCAATGCCTGCGTCAGCTCTAGCCCCTGCAATCCCTTCGGGCACCTGAATCAGGCGATCCTCAGACACTTGTCCCGCCTAGTTTCTCACCACGCATAATTCGGATGGCGATGATTAGAGCTGAAATAGTTATCGCAGAGTCTGCGATGTTGAAAATTGGAAAATTGAATGGCAGCTGAATGAAATCAACGACGTGACCATTAGCAAAACCCGGTGCTCTGAAGAGTCGATCAACTAGGTTTCCAGCAACTCCACCTAAAGCGAAACCTCCAAGCACCACCCAACCAGTTGTGCTGAATCTTGGAACGAACCAAAGTAATAGCAAAGTAGCGAGGCTAGAGAGAATGGTGAAAACCCAGGTCGCTGATCCTCCAAGTGAAAAAGCAGCGCTGTCATTGAAAACCAGTGTGAGTCTGACTAGGTCAAAGATAAATGGAACAGATTCGAATGGGGCAAGGTTTGCTATTGCTAATGCCTTAGTTAGTTGATCGACTAGCACCACAGCGACGCCAATGCCGAGAAACAACAGTGTTTTTCCTGTTGCAGTCTTTTTGCTAGTTGTATTCACCTAGATCAGATCTGGAAAGTGTTGGCGATTGCGGTTGGTCCCGTTGCTGGCTTCTGACTGTTTCCTGAAGCAGCCTCAAGATCGTTCAGTTGAGATTCAATGTATGACTTGAGTTTCGCGCGGTATTCCTTCTCGAAGTTACGAAGGGTCTGCACATCGTTCTCAGCCAAAGCCTTCTCTTGCTCAAGTCTGTTTAGATCTGCCTTGTGTTGAGCCTCAGCTTCTCGAACAATTCTTGAAGCTGTAGCGTGACCTTCAGCAATCAGAGCATCGCGCTTCTCAAGACCTTCACGAACATGCTCCTCGTGAAGCTTTCTTGCAAGCTGAAGCAAGTTGTTGGTGTTATTAGATTCAAATCCAGTGAGATCTGGAGCTGCCTGAGGGAATTCTGAGTTAGGTGTTGTGCTTGCTGGAATTGAAGCTTCAGCTGTATTAACCTGCTGAACCAGTGAAGCTCCGCTTCTCTGAAGTTCGGCAATACGACCGTCTGCTGCTAGGAGTCGCTGACGAAGGTCTTCGTTTTCCTGGTTGATGCGACGCATTTCCAAAACGATTTCATCAAGAAAGTCATCGACTTCATCCTGATCATATCCCTCACGGAATTTGGTTGGTTGAAAACGCTTATTTACTACATCTTCTGGAGTCAATGGCATCGCCCTCTCCTTACTTCTCTAAATCAAAACAACGGTCAAACACCAAGGTTACCCTAACTCTTTGGCTAAAGCAGGCTTGCTAACAAGCGTTCAGACAGAGCAAGCACAATAAATAGGGCCAAAATTGATAGGTCTAGATACCCGCCACCGATTCTAATTGGCTTGATAAGCCTTGATAGTGGCTTGATTACCCAGTCGGTAAGGGTGTAACAGATCTCCAGTAGAACCAGGAAAATTCCTCTAGGTCTAAAACTGGGGTTCATAGTTCTAATCAAGTCGATCACAATACGGACGAATAGAACTATTCGGAAAATATCAATAAGCCAAAGTAGGCCTTGAATTAGGAGAGACATCAAAACCCTACGGTCTGATGATTAGCTTGTCGCCCTCAGCTTCGAGCACGTCGTCAGAATCACCATCAACTTCAACACCGTATGGTGCAAGTAGGTAAACCTCTTCTGAAACTCTCTTAGATGTTGCAAGTAATCCTGCCTTGAGTCCAGCCATGAAATCAACAAGTCTGCGAGTGTCAGTGTCATTCAGGTTCTGAACGTTGACCACAACAGGAATACCATCACGAAGTACCTCTGCGATCAAACCAGCATCAGCAAAACTGCCAGGGGTTACAGTCTCAATGCTTGAGACATCGTTACCGCGACGCATAGGTCGTGGAGCTCTCGCAGGGCGCTCTGAGCCACCACCGGTAACTCTTGGCGCTGCTGGAGCACTCTTAGGTGCCCCGCCCATTGAAAATACTTCTTTTACCCACTGTGTAATGCCAGACATAGTGTCTCCTTCTAACGAAACCCCGTTATTGCTAGATTAAGGCGGAAATCAGCGGTTTCCAGTAATTGCGGTACCTATGCGCAAGTGTGTCGCACCGAATGCAATTGCTTCCTCATAGTCTCCAGACATTCCTGCAGAAATGTATCTAGCCGAAGGCTCAATAGCGACTAACTCTGCGCTTGCCTTAGCTATGCGTTCAAAATCAACAGCGGGCTCAATGCCAAGGCCTACGACTCCCATTACACCCAGTAGCTGAATCTGAGGCTGAGCAAGCACTTGCTCAGCAAATCTCGAGAGTTCTTTAGGGTCTAATCCCCCACGATTTGGGTCATCAGTCAGATTGAGTTCTAGAAAGACTTGAATGTGTCTGTCTGGGTCTTTGGCTAGCTGTTTGACTAATTCTTTGAGTAGCGAATCTCTGTCCAGCGAGTGGATGCAGGAGGCATATTCAAGTACGGATCGAACCTTGTTTGATTGCAGTTGCCCAACAAAGTTCCAACTGGCAAGTCCAGGTCTAACTAATTCAACTTCTTTAGCCTTTGGAGATGCTTCTTGGTCTTTGTTCTCGCCGAAGTTTCTTTCATCTAGATCTAGTAAATCTAGAGCAAGGCTGGCCGGATGATTCTTCGTCACAACGATTAGTTCGATGTCTCGAACGTCTCTGGCAGCTTTACTAGCAGCCGAACCGATGCGCTCTCTAACAGCCTCTAAACGCTGAGCAAGAGTCGAATCAGTCATTCTTACTGCAAGAAGTCTGGGATGTCTAAACCATCGTCAAAACGGTTAGCAGGCTTTGGCTGTGAGTAAACAGGTGGAGCCTGCTCCTCCTCATCCTCTTCGTCATAGTTTGAAGCAGCTGGAACCGCAGTTACAGTAGCGGTGTTACCTGCAAACCAAGATGGAACATCTGATGCCTCTTCTTCAACTTCAGCAACCGGCTCAACAATTTGGATAGGTCCTGAGCTAGCAGCTGTGAAACCGTTGCTGCGATATGCAGGTCTAGGTGCTACCTCATCAAAGCCAGCACCAATTACTGTCACGCGCATCTCATCACCCAGGGTGTTATCGATTGAAGTGCCGAAGATGATGTTTGCAGTTGGGTGCACTACTTCTTGGATAAGTTTCGCTGCGTCGTTTACTTCCTTCAGCTTCATGTTTGAAGCTGCCGCAAACTGAATGAGAACTCCGCGTGCGTTGTCGATGCTGCTTTCAAGAAGTGGGTGGTTGATAGCTTGTTCGGCAGCGCGCATTGCACGATCTTCACCCTTAGCAATACCAATACCCATAAGTGCTGTTCCAGCACCTTGCATCACAGACTTAACGTCTGCGAAGTCGAGGTTGATGAAACCTGGTTCAGTAATCAAATCTGAGATTCCCTGAACACCGGCACGAAGAACATCATCAGCCATGCTGAATGCATCTGGAAGGCTTAGCTCTGAATCGTTTAGGTCAATAAGTTTTTGGTTAGGAACGATGATCAAAGTGTCAACTTCTGCACGAAGTGCATCGATTCCAGCTTGAGCGTTCTCTGCTCTACGGCGACCTTCAAAGTTAAACGGACGACTAACCACACCAACGGTTAGAGCACCGCTCTGCTTTGCAATTCTTGCAACTACAGGTGCAGCACCAGTTCCGGTACCACCACCTTCACCAGCAGAAACGAAAACCATGTCGGCTCCGCGAAGGACTTCAGCAATTTCATCGACGTGTGCTTCGGCAGCCAAACGACCAACTTCAGGGTCTGCTCCTGCACCTAGGCTCTTAGTGCTGTCGCCTCCGATCTCAAGTTTGACGTGAGCTTCTGACTTAAGTAGGTCTTGTCCATCGGTGTTGATTGCGATGAATTCGACTCCGCGCAAGCCCTTCTCGATCATCTGGTTAACAGCGTTACCACCTGCACCACCGACACCGACGACCTTGATTACAGCTAAGAAGTTCACTGGGTCTGACATTATTTTTCCTCCGGGTTACCTAGATTTGTCTAACCTTAAACCTCCAGTTGAAGGTTAAAGAATCTAAACAAATGCTCTAGCGCCAAAAAACTAAACGCTAACGAGGGGATATTGGCGTAGGTATGGCGGTGTGTCTAAGAGAAGTTAATTGATAACGCTAGGAGTCAAAGGTGATGAAACATCGTAGGTTGCTCTCACCTTGGTAGAGGTTTTTAGCAAAAGTGTCTTTAGGACCTTTGACTTCAAAATTGAATCAGATGAGTCTCCCCAGATAACAGTTTGACCGGCAGCTCCCCTGAGTCTTAGAGTCACGTTGTCTCTGGTTTTAGCCTGGATGTATGCAACTCGATCCAAGAGTTGCAGGGGTAGCGCCAAGATTACATCGATGGCTTGGCGATATGTGGCTGAATCTTTAGGGTTGCCGGTCACAATGACGGTTGGCAACTGTTCAGATCCAGAAGCAGGACCAAGCTTCACACCAGCTGGGTCGTATAGATACTGAACCCCACCGCTAACCACAATTGCGATTGGTGTTCGTTCAGTAAGTTTCACTTCAAGTGTGTGCGGTGGACGACTGACTAAAGCAATGCTCTCAATGATTGGAAATCCCTTTAGATCTCTAGCTACAGATTCTTCGCTAATTGTTGGCAGTGGAGTCCCAACATACTTCTTCAATATCTTGAGGATCTGTTTCTCAGACACTCGAGATTCTCCAGAGACCACAATCTTGTCGATGGCCAGGATCGGAGTAAATGTAGTTGCAAGCACTAGGGCGATAAGAAAAGCAAGGCTAGCGAGAATTGCTCTCTTGAAGTATTTACCAGTGGGATTCTCTTTAGTGAATCTTCTGACTTCTTTTTTAGTAGTTCTAATCTGGCCAACTCTAGAGAGCTTTGATTTAAGTGGAACCGAGGTCTTCTTGACTTTCTTAACCTTGTTTGGCTTCGAAGAGGCTTTACCGTTTGGACTGGAATAACGATTCTTAGGGCGTTGCATTATTAGTTCTCTAACGCCTTCAAAATTCCTGGTACCTGTCGATACACATCCCCACAACCCATAGTGACAATAAAGTCACCTGACTTAGCAAGATCTGCAGCAACTTTTGCAACGTCATCCCAGTTCGGCACAAAGTGGATTCTGTCTTGATCCGTAAATGCATCGGCAATCAGAGCACCGGTAACGCCGGGTTCTGGATCTTCTCTGGCTGCATAGATATCCAAAACAACTACTTCATCGCTTGCAGCGAGTGCTTCAGCAAACTCTTTTGCAAACAATCTAGTTCGACTGTATAGATGAGGTTGGAAGACTGTGATTAGACGACCATCTCCAACAACTGCCCTGGCACCTTTTAGAGCTGCGGTTACCTCTGTTGGGTGATGCGCGAAGTCATCAAATACTTTGACTCCCCTGAATTCACCATGAAGCTCGAATCTGCGCTCTGTGCCCCCAAATGTTGCGATAGCAGCCAACACAGCCTGAGGCTCAAAACCAAGACCTGCCAAAACTGCAAAAGCTCCGGCCGCATTAACTGCATTGTGCTCTCCAGCAACCTGAAGAGTCGCCGAATACTTTTTGCCTTCATAGACAATGTTGAAGCTAACCTGCGGCCCCGTTGAATCAACATCGGTGAGGAGAACATCTGCATTGCTTGCTAAACCAAAACGAATAACCCTTTTATCTTGTATTCCAGCGGTGACTCTAACTGCACCTGGATCATCTGAGCTGATCACGACAAAGTCGGTAGCAGAATTTGCAAATCTAGCGAACTCAGCTTCGAAGTTCTCTAAAGAGCCATAGTGGTCTAAATGATCTGGATCTACGTTTGTAATCAAAGCCACTGCGGTCTTGTAATGAAGGAAAGAACCATCTGACTCATCTGCTTCAATAACAAATAGCTCTGAGCTACCGCTCTCGGCAGATGAACCGTATGCCGCGATAACTCCACCGTTTACGAAACTAGGGTCTTCACCTAGTGCTCTAAGGCCTGTGACAACCATTCCCGTGCTCGTAGTCTTACCGTGCGCACCAGCGACAGAAATCAGTTTCTTGCCTTCGGTCAAATATTTCAAAGCTTGCGATCTGTGCAGGATTGGAAGCTTTAGTTCCTGAGCTAGAACATACTCTGGGTTAGTTGGCCATAGAGCAGAGGTGACCACCACAGTGTCGCAGTCTCCGAGATTCTTAGCATCATGACCGATGTTGATTACTGCACCAAGTTTTCTAAGCTCTGTGATGTTATTTGACTCACGAACATCGCTACCTGTTACCGTGTGCCCTGAGTTGATGAGCATCCTGGCAATACCGCTCATGCCAGAACCACCAATGCCAATGAAGTGAACTTTGCCGAGGTCGGCAGGAACACTTTGGCTGTAGTCAGGTTTGATGGTCATTATTTCCTAAGGTTTGCTTTCAAGACTAGGTTCGCTTTGGAAACCAGACCCACTACAACACGCCATTTACTAGGCGCAGAAGTTCAGAAGAGCCATCAGATTTACCAACCAATTTAGCTTTAGCACTCATTTCATTGATCAACTTCCTGTTGCTCAAAAGCGGGATGAGCGCTGAAGCAACATACTCTGTGTTGAAATCTGCATCTTCGACCAAGAGTGCACCACCTGCTCTAACTACCTGTTCAGCGTTTAGCTTCTGTTCACCGTTTCCAACTGGATATGGAACAAAGATTGCCGGCAAGCCAACTGCCGAGAACTCGGAGACTGTTGCCGCTCCTGATCTAGCAACTGCGAAATCAGCTGCTGCGATAGCAAGTTCCATCCTCGAGCAATAGGTCAACCTGCGATAAGTACCTTCACTTGTATCTTCTAGACCTGCTCTGTCACCCACAATGTGGATTACCTGAATACCTGCTGCGTCTAAAAGCTTTCTTGAGCTTTCAATGGTTTCATTGATTCGCTTAGCGCCTAGAGAGCCACCGGTAACAAGCAACGTAGTTAGCTTGGGATCAAGATCGAAAAATTGATTAGCTTCAAAACGATGTTCTGTTTTGGTTAGTTCTACGATTTCTTTACGAAGTGGCATACCTGTCACTGTTGCATTTGGAAGTTTGGTGTTTGAGAAAGTAATCGCAACAGCTGCGGCATTTCTCGCACCTACTCTATTTGCATAGCCGGGTAATGAATTAGCTTCATGCACCACGTAAGGGATTCTAAGTGCTTTTGCAGCTCTATACGCAGGAGCACTTGCATAGCCACCAAAACCAACCACCACATCAATGTCGTGTTCGAGGATGTATTGCTTTACCTGATCGACGGCTTTTCGAAACCTCCCTGGGAAAGTCAGAGCATAAGCATTTAATTTCCTTGGCATTGGTAAGCGCTCAACCGCTAGCAGCTCAAATCCACGCTCAGGGACGAGCCTTGACTCTAATCCCTCTCTGGTTCCTAAGGCCCAAACTCTATGTTCGCCTGATTGAGACATGATCTCTTCAGCTAGCGACAGCAAAGGGTTCACATGCCCCGCTGTGCCACCGCCGGCTAAAAGATATCTGGTCATTTTCTTCTTAATCTATTCGGAGCAGGTGTCTGAACACGTTCAAAGGCTAATACGACGCCTAGGGCTAAGAGAACAGCAACGATCGATGAACCACCCTTAGAGATGAGTGGTAGCGGAACACCTAGAACCGGAAGTAAGTGCAGTACTACTGCGATGTTCACTAAAGCCTGAACAACTATCCAGAGCATGACACCTATTGCTGCGATAGAAGCAAATGGGTAGCTGTTGTTATAGGCCACTCTCCTGATGAACTGACCGAGCATCAGGAAACAGAAGAGAACTAGAACAGCACCGATCATTCCCCACTCTTCACCAATGTTGGCAAAGATAAAGTCATTCTCAACCTCAGGAATCCAGCCCCAGTTCAACGTTGAGTTACCAGGACCAACTCCAAACACTCCTCCTTTAGCCAAAGCCCAGATTCCGTGTTTAACCTGCCAGTCCGCCCCGTCAATATCTGATTGCCCCTGTTGGAAGAAAGCAATGATGCGATTTATTCTAGAAGTGTTAGCGACGGAACCAATAAGAGCACCGAGAACAGTAATTGCAACCAACTTATTCAGGTGCACCCACGGCATCCCAGCCAACATACACATTCCAAGAATGATGCTGATGAAGATGATTGCGGTTCCCATATCTCTGGATGTTAGATAAACCAAACCAGCAGAACCAAACCCATAAACAAGAACCTGCTTAGCGCCAGTGTTGAAATCCCAAAGTTCATCTTTGTATTGACCAAGAATTTGGGCCAAGACCAGAATCAAACCCAGCTTCAAAAACTCTGATGGCTGAACCGTAACACCTAGAATTCTGATCCAGTTAGTGTTACCACCAACCGAGACTCCAATTCCAGGCACTAGCACTGCTAGTTGCAAAACGATACCCCCGAAGAACGCAACTCGAGAGATGTTCTCCAGCCATTCAACTGATCTAGTCGAAAGGAATACCATTCCCAATAGCCCGAGAATTGCGAATGTGAACTGACTTTCCAATCCACTAAATGGATTTCCACTCTGTTTAATTTCAACAACATTTGAAGAAGACAAAACGGTGATAAGACCAAAACCAACTAACAGTAATACCAACATAACTAGACGGTAAAAGAGTCTGCTCTGGTGCAAGAAATAACGATCAAACAGTGCCACCGAGGAACGCACCGGCGATCTAAGGAACTGGCCTATTGCACCCGGTTCCCTTGATGGTCTCTTTTGATTTCTAGCCATTTGTATTTCTAACCCCTTGTTCTATTGCTTTTGCGAAAGCGTTGCCTCGATCTGCGTAATCAATGAACTGGTCCATTGAGGCCGCTGCCGGCGCTAAGAGCACAACGTCTCCTGCAACAGCCTGTGCCTTAGCTTGCTCAATTACTGAAGTCATCACAGATTCATTTGCATCAGTAACTTCAAAGAATGGAATGTTCGGAGCTTTAGTTCTAAAAGCTTCAACTACCGGTACTCGATCCACTCCAATGATGATTGCAAACTTGATTCTCGATGCATATTTCTCAACCAGTGGAGCGATATCCACTCCCTTGAGCAATCCCCCAACTATCCAGATGACGGAATCGAAACTAGCTAAAGCCGCAGCCGCTGCGTGTGGGTTAGTAGCTTTAGAGTCGTCTATCCAGCGGATTCCATCCTGTTCGAGTACTAATTCAATTCGGTGCGCATCAAGAGCAAAGCCTTGCAAAGCATTTTGTATTTCGTTTGGCTGAACTCCAACAGCCTTAGCTATTGCTGCAGCTGCTGCGATGTTTGCCATAAGGTGTGGGCTGATTACCGGAATCTTCTTGAGGTCAGCGAAGGTCGCGAGCTCTTGAGCTTCTGCAGGGTCATCAATAAAGGCCCGATCAACCAGAATGTCTTCAACCCAACCGATTTCATTGGGCGACGGAGTGTTAACAGTGAAACCAACTGCCTGAGCGTTTTCAGTTCCACGAGATTTAGAAACGAGCTTCTCTGTGACTGAATCCCCTGAGTTATAGACACAGCAAATGCTGGTGTTGTTGTAAACCTTCGCTTTGGCTTGTGCATAAGCGTCAATCGAACCATGCCAATCCAGGTGATCATCTGCAATGTTGAGAACGGTGCTCACGATTGGTGAAATCTCATTTAGATAGTGCAACTGGAAACTACTCAATTCGACTACTAGGACTTCAAAGGCGGCAGGGTCTCTAACTACATCCAAAATCGGTGTCCCGATATTTCCACAGGCAACAGCTCTTATGCCAGCAGAGATAAGCATTGCCTCAACCAGTTGCGTAACAGTTGTTTTTCCATTGGTACCAGTAATACAAATCCAGTTAGATGGCACTCCGTGCTTGTCTCTTACACGCCAGGCAAGATCAATGTCTGTCCAAACCTGCGCACCGAGAGTTGTTGCTGAAACCAAGAGCTGATTTTCAGGTCTAATCCCAGGCGAAACAATTACCAGTTCTGGTTTGAAAACAGTTAGACGATCTTGTTGGATTTGAACTTCTGAACCAATCAGGGACTCGACACCTAAGACATCTAGGACATCTACTAACTTTTCATCTGCTTTATCTGCGATGACTAAAACATTGGCACCTAGTTCATGCAGGGTATCGGCTGCGGAGAACCCGGAAACCCCAAGACCATAAACCAAAACTCTAAGCTCAGACCAATCAGAATTCCAACTAGTCAACTCATCTAACTTGCTCATGTGAGCGAACCGTAAATCCACTCAACATAGAACAAACCGATTCCAGCCATGACTAGAAGACCACAAATAATCCAGAATCTAACCACGACCGTTACTTCGTTCCAGCCTTTTTCTTCGAAGTGGTGATGCAGAGGACTGTTCAGGAATATTCGTCTAGGCTTCCCGGTAATTGCTCGTGAAATTTTGAAGACGCTTCGCTGCAAAATTACGGACCCCGCAGAGATGGCAAAGAGTCCACCGACAAGAACTAGCAAGACTTCAGTTCTAGAAAGAATAGCTAGCGCTGCAAGTGCACCACCAAGGCCAAGAGAACCACTGTCCCCCATAAAGATCTGTGCAGGGTTGGTGTTGAACCAAAGGAAACCAATTAGAGCACCTACAACTGCCGCGGCTATAACTGCAAGGTCTAGCGGGTCTCTAGTGTTGTAACAGTTAGGAGTGAGATTTGTAATATCACACGCTTGGTTGAACTTCCAGAAACCGATTACCGCAAATGCGCCAATCGACATGATTAGTGAACCCGTTGCCAGACCATCTGCACCATCAGTGAGGTTCACTCCATTAGATGTGCTCACAACAAGTAAGAAAATCCAAAGCAAGAAAACAGCGATACCGATCCAGATTGCAATCTGGCCCCAGCTCTCAGGAGCTATCTTGGCTAAATCAAATCCAGTGTCTCTAAAGATTGAAATCTGTGTTGATGCTGGAGTCAAACCAAATACATCTTTGTCTTGCAAAGCAGCCCAGGCAAAAACAGCCGCAACTGCTACCTGTCCGATTACTTTGTATATGCCTCTTAGCCCCGATGTATTTTGACCTCGAACTTTTAGGTAGTCATCAAGGAAACCAACTGATCCAAGTCCAACCATCATGAACATGACCAACATGGCTGAATATGTTGGTGGTTCGCCATTAACCAGCTTTGCAACAAAGTATGAGATGACAGCACTGAGAATGATTCCGATTCCACCCATGCTTGGAGTGCCTCGTTTGGTGTGGTGGGTGGAGGGGCCGTCAACTCTAACTATCTGACCCCACCCGATCTTCTTGAACAACCAAATAAGTATTGGAGTCAAGGTCAATGACAAAATTAAGCCCAATAGCCCTGCAAGTAATAGTGCTCTCATTTGTTTTCCTCCAGCAACGCATCACCTAAGTAACGAAGATTCGCAGACTTAGAAGACTTGACTAGGACTATCTCTTCACCTGTAAGCATTTCACGCAGATACTCTTCTGCCTCGGAGATTTGCTCGAAATACTTAGATTCCCCGTCCCAAGATCCCTCTTGAGTAGCACCCATATGAATAAGTTTTGCTCCAGCACCAATGACAACGAGTTGACCTAGGTTTAGGCGAACAGCAATTCTGCCCATGGCATCGTGCTCAGTGGTTGAATACTCACCAAGTTCAGCCATCTCCCCTAAGACAGCAACTGTCTTTTTACCTGTTTGGCGACCTAGCTCAGCCAGAGTTTGAAGGGCAGCTTTCATTGAATCTGGGCTGGCGTTGTATGCATCGTTGATGACTGTTAAGCCGTCTGGTCTTCGATGAAGTTCCATTCTCCAGCGTTCAGCGAGAGGCATAGCCTCAATTGCTTTGATAGCAGTGTCCAAATCCAA
>JBBAML010000003.1:85230-88782 GCA_040402515.1 Rhodoluna sp. | reverse complement strand
TGGACTCAGGACACATTGGTTGCTGGAGTCTCTACCCACCAGGTCAGGTTGTCACTATCGTCAATTTGAGCACACCGTCTCAGGCCAGCATTCAGGCAGCTTTGAAGAGCTTCAAACCAGATGTTCCTCGGATTAGGGTAAAGCCAAGCGCTGAAGTATCAATTGGCACTTCGCTTAAATTCACCTCAACTGGAATAACAAAGTTAGTTAGATCAACTTTGTTGAATCTCCCTTTGCAGGTTCGTTTCAAGCCCGCCTCTTATTACTGGCGACTTACTCCAATGAACAAGAGCTTTAGTTCGATTGGGCCAATTTGGAAAGCAAATCTGGTGGGAAGAGCTCAAATGGAGAACAAAATCAGTTATTCAGTCGAATACTCCTTTGTTGGGCTAACTCCATGGCGGACTGTGAAGCCAAATATTGCGATGACCGCTGTTCCACTCAGCCTTCTTGTGAGACAGGGGCAAGAGCCACCTAAAGAGATAAAGAGAATTCCTAGGCTTGTTGGAGGCCCTTGCCAATCCAATGAGGATTTGTGGGGTTGCTGATTTTCAGAGATTTCTCAGCGGGGTTTCATAAACTTATGAAGTTGGTTGCATATGTTTGCAGCAAAAGAAGTTCGAGTTTGGGAGTAATTACATGTCTGATAGCAAGAGTCATTACAACACTCAGTTCCTGGGTGAGCCAATCAAGATCAATCAAGCTCAGCAAGGCTCAGCTCAAAAGCCAAACCAACGCAAGTCAGCGAACCTAGGGATTATCCTCGCTGCGATTCTTGGCCCCATTCTTGGAGCTGTATTTGGCATCTCTGCCTACGGTGGAGGTCTACCGTTTTCAACGGGAGCACAGCAGGTAGTAATAACTAACCCTGGCAGTGTGAACTGGGTTACTGGAGCAGCTGCTAAGGCACTTCCTTCGGTAGTTACTCTTTCAGTCTCTTCTGGAACCAACGGCGGAACCGGTTCTGGTGTAGTTCTTTCAACTGATGGTTACATCCTCACCAACGCTCACGTTGTCACTTTGGATGGCGCTACCGACAACGTAGTGATTGAAGTCAAGACAAGTTCAGAAAAGATTTTCAAAGCGGTAGTTGTTGGCGCTGACCCAACTAACGATCTTGCAGTTATCAAAGCAGCTGGTAGCGGTTTCACCCCTATCGAATTTACCGACAGTTCCACAATCAACGTTGGTGACTCAGCTGTTGCTATCGGTGCTCCACTTGGTTATGACGCCACTGTTACCGCGGGTGTGGTTTCTGCACTTCACAGAACAATCCAGGTTGATTCTGCAGAAGTTCCCAAAGACGGTGGATCAAGTCTGCAACTCTGGGACAACGGAAGTTCTGTTCCTCCAGTGAATCTTGATGTTATTCAAACTGATGCTGCCATCAACCCAGGTAACTCTGGTGGAGCTCTAGTAAACGACAGTGGACAGTTGATCGGCATTAACGTTGCAATTGCTGCAGCTTCTGGAACTTCAGCTCAATCAGGAAGCATTGGCGTTGGCTTTGCTATTCCGTCAAATGTGGCTAAGCGAGTCTCGGAACAGTTGATTAAGAATGGTTCGGTCAGCCACGGGTTACTCGGCGCTTTAGTAAGCGATGCGGGAAGCTCTGACGGAACTGGTTCATTCTCGGTAGGAGCAAAAGTTCAAGAGCTAACTGCTGGTGGCCCAGCAGAAAAGGCTGGCCTAAAAGTTGGTGACATTGTTACCAGTTGTGATGGTCAGAGTATTGACAGTTCTTCTGAACTAACTGCGGCCATTCGCTCTAAAGAGGCTTTCGCTACCGTAACGCTCGAAGTTCTTCGAGGCACTGAGACTGTCACACTAAAGGCAACCCTGGGCGATGCTTCGGCTAAATAACTAGTTATTTAGCTTGAGAGCGTGGCAGACTACATATATGTCAATGGTGCCATCAGTTCAGTATTCAATAACTATTCGCTTGGAAGCCCCAGCGAAGAACACTGCAGTTAGTGAACTAACCGCCATCATCGAACAAGCTGGTGGTTCGGTAACTGCAGTTGACGTAAATCATTCAGATGCTGAACGAGTAAGGGTTGACCTAACCTGTGCCTGTACTAACTCTGATCACGCAGGCCAAATAGTCGAGAGCCTAAAAAAAGTTGAAGGCGTTGTTGTCGGAAAGGTTTCTGACCGAACCTTCCTTGCTCACTTGGGTGGCAAATTAACCATCGAATCAAAACTTCCTATTCGTAACCGTGATGACCTTTCGCTCATATACACACCAGGTGTTGCCAGAATCTGTGAGGCAATTGCAAAAGATCCATCTGATGCCAGAAGACTGACTATCAAGCGAAACACCATCGCTGTTGTTACTGATGGCTCAGCAGTTCTAGGTCTTGGAAACATTGGGCCTTTAGCTGCCCTCCCGGTTATGGAAGGTAAAGCAGCCCTGTTCAAGCGCTTTGCAAACATAGATGCTTTCCCGATCTGTCTGGACACCCAAGACACCGAAGAGATTGTTCGAACAGTCAAGGCAATTGCTCCGGTCTTTGCCGGCATCAATCTAGAAGACATCTCAGCCCCTAGATGTTTTGAAATCGAAGCAAGACTTAGGGCAGAGCTAGACATTCCTGTCTTCCACGATGATCAACATGGAACCGCAATTGTGTGTCTCGCCGCTCTGCGTAATGCTTTGAAAGTTGTTGGCAAAAAGATTGAAGATGTTCAACTGGTTATGAGTGGCGCTGGAGCTGCTGGAACAGCTGTTCTAAAGCTTCTATTTGCTGCAGGGCTAAAGCATGCGACCGTTGCCGATCAACATGGCATCATCCACGTCGGTAGAGGCGACATCGACCCAGCTTCTTCGCTGGGTTGGGTTGCTGGTGCAACTAATGCAGCTGGTAAGACTGGAACGCTTAAAGATGCAATTGTTGGAGCTGATGTCTTTATTGGTGTTTCCGCTGCCAACCTTTTGGAGGCAACGGACATTGCCAAGATGGCAGAGAAGTCAATCGTTTTTGCACTGGCTAACCCGAATCCTGAAATTGATCCTGCTCAGGCTGCAATTCACGCTGCAGTTGTAGCAACTGGTAGAAGTGATTTCCCAAACCAGATAAACAACGTGCTTGCTTTCCCTGGGTTCTTCAGAGGTTTACTTGATGCAGGGGCAACTCAGATAACTGAGGAGATGCTGCTAGCAGCAGCGGATGCATTAGCTAAGTGTGTTGAACCTTCTCAGCTGAATGCCTCATACATCGTGCCAAGCGTCTTCCACGCTGATGTTTCGCAACGCGTGGCAGAAGCTGTTCGTAACGTGGCTAAGTCATAATCGAACTGCTATGACAGAACAAAGTCCAATCACAATCATTGATCCGCAACTAGCTCCGCTTGAGCCAGGAGATCACGAGCGTTACTCGCACTACGTAAAGAAAGACAAAGTGGTGGAGTCTGCAGTTATGGGGACACCCGTTGTTGCATTGTGTGGGAAGGTTTGGGTTCCAAGTCGCGACCCTGAAAAGTTCCCAGTCTGCCCAGATTGCAAAGAGAAGTATGAAGCGATGAAGAACAATGAGTCGGGTGACTCTAAAG
>JBBAML010000003.1:58761-85130 GCA_040402515.1 Rhodoluna sp. | reverse complement strand
GATTGCAAAGAGAAGTATGAAGCGATGAAGAACAATGAGTCGGGTGACTCTAAAGGCCCTCAGTAATCTCGCCAATAGACTTATCAAGTGAACAATTCGCCCATCGGTATCTTCGACTCAGGAGTCGGGGGTTTAACTGTTGCTAGGGCAATCATCGATCAGCTACCCAATGAATCAATCATTTACTTGGGTGATACCGCTAATACTCCTTATGGGCCTAAGTCGCTAAGTGAAGTCAGAGAATTAGCTCTTGGGGTAATGGACCGTTTAGTTGACGAGGGTGTCAAAGTATTAGTTATTGCCTGCAACACTGCATCTGCTGCAGTTCTTCGTGATGCTCGTGAGAGGTATACCGAAGGTAGAGGCATTCCTGTTGTTGAAGTAATTCAGCCAGCGGTTAGAAGAGCAGTTGCTGCAACTAGAAACGGTCACGTTGGTGTGATCGGTACCAATGCGACTATCGCCTCTAAAGCATATGACGATGCATTTGCTGCCGCAGTCTCACTGAATCTAGAAACTGTTGCCTGCCCAGAATTCGTTGACTATGTTGAACGAGGCATTACCAGTGGCCCTGAACTCATTGCTCTTGCCGAGACATACTTAGCTCCGATCAAAGAAGCCGGAGTTGATACCCTCGTGCTTGGTTGCACACACTACCCACTACTAACCGGTGCGTTGTCATTTGTGATGGGGGACGATGTGACATTAGTGTCTTCAGCAGAAGAGACAGCTAAAGATGTTTATCGCACGTTGTCCCAGCACGGTTTATTCAGGGGAGACCTCAGTGCTCCAACTCTTCGATTCCAGGCCACCGGTGATGCAGCAGCTTTTGCTAAGTTGGCAAAGAGATTCTTAGGTCCTGAAGTTCAAACTGTTGAACAGATCAACTAACTAGAGAAGGTAATTAAGTGACTAGAGCAGACGGTAGAGCTAACAATCAATTACGTAAGGTAACAATCGAGCGTAACTGGAGTGAGCACGCAGAGGGTTCTGCTCTTATTTCTTTTGGTTCAACCAAAGTGCTCTGCACAGCTTCTTTCACTGCAGGAGTTCCACGATGGAAAGTTGGCCAGGGCGAAGGCTGGGTAACAGCCGAATACGCAATGCTCCCTCGAGCAACTCATGATCGCAATGATCGTGAATCAATTAAGGGCAAGGTCGGTGGCCGTACTCACGAAATCTCAAGACTGATTGGTAGAGCACTTAGAGCTGCAGTTGACTTCAAAGCTTTAGGGGAGAACACCATTGTTATTGACTGTGACGTTTTGCAGGCAGATGGTGGAACTAGAACAGCAGCGATCACTGGTGCTTATGTTGCTCTGGTAGATGCAATTAACTATGGAATTGCTAAAGGTCACATCCCAGCCAAGAACAAGGTAATCATTGACTCAATTGCGGCAATCTCCGTCGGCATCATTGACGGTGAACCGATGCTTGATCTTGCATACACTGAGGATGTTAGAGCCGAAACAGACATGAACGTTGTTGTCACCGGTTCAGGAAAGTTCGTCGAAGTTCAGGGAACTGCTGAAGGTGCTGCCTTTGACAGAGATGAACTAAACGCTCTGCTTGATCTTGCATTACTTGGAACCGCTGAACTTACTCGTCACCAGGCTGACTCACTAAATTCATGAAGTTAGTTCTCGCTACACACAACCAAGGCAAGGTTCAAGAACTCAGAGCCATTCTGGAACCTAATGGTTTTGAACTTGCCGGCTATGACGGACCCGAACCAGTTGAAGATGGCACCAGCTTTTTTGAAAATGCTCTGATAAAAGCGAGAGCTGCTTTTGAATCAACCGGTATTCCAGCTCTTGCTGATGACTCCGGCATTGCAGTTGAGATCCTCGGTGGTTCACCAGGTATCTTTACTGCCATCTGGTCAGGAACCAAAGACAATGTGGCTAATCGTCAACTGCTTTTGGCTCAACTAAAAGACATTGGAGCTGAACATCGTCAAGCGTCATTTGTTTGCACCATCGCGTTGGTAACTGCCGAAACAGAAATCTGCTTCACAGGTGTTTGGCCAGGGGTAGTTGCCTTTGAAGAGCGTGGCACCAACGGGCATGGCTATGACCCAGTTTTTATTCCAGAAGGTTTTGAAATAACAGCAGCAGAATTAGAGCCTGAAGTGAAGAATGCGATAAGCCATCGCGCTCAGGCTGTTAGCGCTTTGGTTACTTACCTGAAGAGCCTTTAGTTCTACTCTTCACAATTTCCATTATCACTGGAACAATTGAGATAGCTACTAGAGCCAAAGTGACAACAATCACATGCTCGCGAATGAATGCTACGTTCCCTAGGAAATAACCAATCAGTGGAACGCTCAGACCCCAACTGAAAGCCCCAATGATGTTGTTTCGGAGGTAGTAAGGGTAAGGCATCTTGCCAACTCCAGCTGCAACTGGAATGAAGGTTCGCATAATTGGAACATAGTGAGCGAAGATCACGGCTTTACTTCCATACTTTGCAAAGAAGGCCTGAGTTCGCTCAACATTTTTGTGGCTAAACAATTTAGAGTCTTCTCTTTTGAACACAGCAGGGCCTGCCTTAAGTCCAATGAAGTATCCGATCTGGTCACCAATAACTGCCGAGACAGAGATCATTAGGCAGGCTAACCAGATTGGGGAATCGATAACCCCACCGCCAATAAGTAGCCCAACGGTAAAGAGCAGTGAGTCTCCAGGGAGGAAGAACCCTAAGAGCAAGCCGGTTTCAGCAATCACTATCAGTGAGGCTATGACCAGTGCAAGGGGTCCTAGGGATTCGAGAATTGCTTCTGGGTGCAGGATATCGTTTATGTTCACGTGCCCCCAGCAGGAATCGAACCTGCGCCCCCGCCTCCGGAGGGCGGTGCTCTATCCCCTGAGCTATGGGGGCTCAAAGATATACCCAGACTACCAGCGGGGTATCTGGCTGAATGGGCGACATTTCAGCCTTATCGGGGCTCTTCGCTAGACTTAGAGCATTACTGGCGCAGGCATTGAAGCCTGCTAGCCACAGATATTTCACTCAAATCAAAGGTATCCACGTGACCCCTGCTGACATTGCCGCAAGCATCTTGCGCATACTTGCCTCCTTGCAGGCAAGTGGGTCGCTAACAGCGGGCGAATTACCAGCAGAAATCACAGTTGAAAGACCAAAGAACCGTGATCACGGAGACTGGGCAACTAACGTTGCCATGCAGTGGGGAGCGAAGCTAGCTGCCAATCCCAGAGAGTTTGCAAACCTGCTTTCAGCAGAACTGGCTAAAGAGCCTGGGGTTGAGAAAGTTGATGTCGCAGGACCTGGCTTTATCAACATCACCCTCAGCGCTGCCGCTGCCGGTGAATTAGCTAAGCAGATTGTTCTTGCAGGGGAAAAATTTGGAACTGGAACTGATCTTCAGGGTTTGAAGATGAACCTTGAGTTTGTTTCAGCTAACCCAACCGGCCCGATTCACATCGGTGGAACAAGATGGGCTGCGGTTGGAGATTCACTTGCTCGAATCTTTGAAGCACAAGGGGCAAGTGTTACCAGAGAGTATTACTTCAACGACCACGGTGCTCAGATTGATCGTTTTGCTAGGTCGCTTGTCGCTGCTGCGAGAAATGAAGCGGCACCTGAAGATGGTTATGCCGGCGAATACATCAACCAGATCGCTGAATCAGTTTTGGTTCAGCATCCCGATGCGGCAACTCTTCCTGATGCTGAAGCAGCAGAAACTTTTAGAGCTACCGGTGTTGAACTAATGTTTGGCGAGATCAGAGAATCACTTGAAGATTTTGGAGTTCACTTTGATGTCTTTTTCCACGAGAACTCTCTTTATGAATCGGGTGCCGTTCAGAAAGCAATCGAAAGGCTTAGAGGACTAGGTCACATCTACGAACAAGATGGTGCTATCTGGCTTCGTTCAACTACCTTCGGTGATGACCGTGACCGTGTGGTGATCAAGAGTGATGGTGAAGCCGCATACATTGCCGGAGACCTTGCTTACTACCTAGATAAACGTGAACGTGGTTTCGATAGAGCAATCTATATGCTCGGTGCTGACCACCACGGTTATGTTCCAAGAATGATGGCACTCTGTGCTGCATTTGGTGATGAACCAGGTGTGAACCTTGAGATTCTCATTGGACAGCTAGTAAACCTAGTCAAGGACGGCGAACCAGTTCGTATGTCCAAGCGTGCTGGAACAGTAGTAACAATGGAAGACCTTGTTGAAGCTGTTGGTGTTGATGCAGCCCGCTATGCACTTACTAGATCTTCAATCAACTCGATGTTGGATATTGACCTTGATCAGCTATCCAAGAAAACCAATGACAATCCGGTTTTCTACGTTCAGTATGCGCACGCAAGAACCAAGCAGGTAGCTAACAATGCAGCGCAGCTCAGTGTCGATGACAGTGAATTTGATCCAGCACTACTGACTCACGCTAGTGAATCAGAGTTACTGGGCAAGTTGGCTCAGTTGCCTAAGGTGATGGCTCACTCTGCAACAGAACGTGCACCGCACCTAGTTGCTAGATACCTTGAAGAGGTTGCTGGCGCTTATCACCGTTGGTATGACAACTGCCGTGTGACACCTCTTTCTGAACAACCGGTTGAGCCTGTGCATAGAACCAGACTCTGGCTAAACAATGCAGCATCTGTCGTTCTAGCAAACGGCCTCAAAGTTCTTGGCGTTTCTGCGCCGGAGCGGATGTAATCGTGGGTGAACTGCTTGCACCGAACTGGCTAACTAAGCCAGCAAATGTGAATGAACTAGCCAAAGACATTTGGCCGGCTAGCGCTAAGCGCGAAAGTGAAGGTCAACTCTCAATTGGTGGAGTTTCAGTTGGTGATCTTGCAGGCGATTACGGAACACCGCTCTATGTTCTAGACCAGGCAGATTTCTTTGATCGAGCAAAACGAATTAGAGAAGCATTCTCAGCTGCGGCTAGTCGTTATGGAACTACAGCCAAGCAGTATTACGCAGGTAAAGCTTTGCTTTGCACCGAGATTGTTCGTTGGGTAGATGAACTCGGTTTGTATTTGGATGTTTCAAGCGGAGGCGAACTTGCAGTTGCTCTAGCTGGGGGTATTGAACCAGCAAGAATTGGTTTGCACGGAAACAACAAGTCACACAGCGAGATCGGTAGAGCTGTTGCGGCTGGAGTTGGTGTCATTGTTATTGACAGCGAAATTGAAGTGGAAAGAATCGCTTCAGCTGCCGGAGCACAAGATCGTATTCAGCCTGTTCGCCTAAGGGTCAACACAGGCGTTCACGCTCACACCCACGAATACCTTGCAACAGCGCGGGAAGATCAGAAGTTTGGTATTGCTATTTCAGATGTTCCACAGATTGTTGCCAAGATACGTTCACACAAACATCTTCAGTTCTTAGGTTTGCACTCGCACATTGGATCTCAGATCTTTGCAGTTGAGGGATTCATTGAAGCAGCCAAGCGACTCATCGAATTGCATGCAGAGCTACTGAAGAATGGGCCAGTTCCAGAACTAAACCTTGGTGGCGGTTTTGGCGTTGCATATACCGAACAAGATAAACCAGCACAGATTGAAGAAATCGCCTACGCAATCACTGAGACTGTTGAAGCGGAATGTAAGAAGCATGGGATTGATGTTCCAGCCTTGGCATTCGAACCAGGTCGATACATTGTTGGCCCAGCCGGTATCACCCTCTACAACGTTGGCACTACTAAAGATGTGAAAGTTGAAGAAACCGCATCTAGAAAATACGTAAGCATTGACGGTGGTATGAGTGATAACGCGAGACCTGCTCTTTACGAAGCCGACTACTCGGTGACTCTTGCTTCTAGAGAATCAACAGCAGATCCAGTTATCTCAAGAGTTGTTGGAAAGCACTGTGAATCTGGAGACATCGTAGTTAGGGACGCGTTCCTTCCAGAAGATGTGAGCCCCAATGACCTATTAGCAGTTGCGGTTACCGGCGCATACTGTTTCTCTCTAGCTAGTAATTACAACTACCTTGCAAGACCTGCAGTTGTTGCCGTGAAAGATGGCCAAACCACACTTTTGGTTAGAGCAGAAACGGAAACAGATTTACTGGCTAGAGATGCCAGACTTAACACAACAGAGACAAAGGTTCTCAAATGATCGAATATCGTCCATTACGTATTGCGCTTCTAGGTGCTGGCTCAGTTGGCTCTCAGGTAGCCAGACTGATTATTGAAAACAAAGACGAGCTCGCTGCTCGAGTCGGTGCAGAGTTAGAGCTTGCTGGAGTATTTGTTAGAGACAAGAAGGCTGCAAGAGACTTTAACATTCCGGTAGAACTTCTAACCACTGAATCAGATGCCTTGATTCTCGGTGCAGACATCGTTATCGAGGTCATGGGTGGTATTGAACCGGCCCGAACTCTCATTCTTCAGGCGCTGAACTCAGGTAGTGACGTTATTACTGCAAACAAAGCATTGCTTGCAACTCACGGAACAGAACTGTTTGATGCTGCCGAGCAAGTCGGTGCTCAGCTGTATTTTGAGGCTGCCGTTGCTGGAGCGATTCCAATCATTAGACCGCTTCGTGAATCTCTCGCTGGAGACAAAGTTAAGCGCATCATGGGAATCGTGAATGGTTCTACTAACTACATTCTCGATCGCATGGATTCTGCGGGTTTGACTCTTGAGCAGGCAATGACTGAGGCCACCAACCTTGGTTACCTAGAAGCAGATCCTTCATTGGATGTTGAAGGATATGACGCAGCACAGAAGGCTGCAATTCTGGCGTCTCTTGCATTCCACACTGAAGTGCCTCTTGAGAAGGTTTACCGAGAAGGTATAACCAAAATCACCAGAGAGCAGATGGCCGCTGCTAAGCGTGACGGTTATGTGATCAAGCTACTTGCAATCTGTGAGGCAATTCCGGCTGATGGTATCAACGGTGAAGAGGGTATTTCAGTTCGCGTTTATCCTGCGATGGTTCCACTTGAGCATCCGCTGGCATCTGTTAGAGGAGCATTCAACGCTGTCTTCGTTGAAGCAGAAGCTGCTGGCTCTTTGATGTTCTACGGTGCTGGTGCAGGTGGAGTTCAAACTGCTTCAGCAGTTATGGGTGATCTTGTTTCAGCCGCAAAACGACATGTTGCCGGTGGCCCAGGCCTAGCAGATTCTGCGCACGCAGACCTTGAGGTTCTTCCTATTTCAAGGATTAGAACCAGATACCAAATTACTTTGGAAGTTAGCGACCAACCGGGCGTTCTTGCCCAGATTGCAAACGTCTTTGCTAAATACAATGTCTCAATTGAAACAGTGGAACAGTCGGCAAAGATGATCGAAGCTGAAACTGTTGCTTGGCTTGAAATCGGGACTCACCTCGCCACCGATAAGGACCTAGCTGCAGTTGTTGCAGAACTTGCTGCCAGTGAAGCAGTTGAGAAAATCACTTCAGTTATCAGAGTTGAGGGAGAGTAATCATGGCACAGCAATGGCGTGGAGTTATCAACGAATACTTTGATCGTCTAGACATCGCTCCTGGCACAAAAGTAATCACATTGGGTGAAGGTGGAACTCCACTAGTTCATGCACCTGCTCTAGCCAAGTTAGTTGGGGCTGCAGAAGTTTGGCTAAAGGTCGAAGGTATGAACCCAACTGGGTCGTTTAAGGACCGTGGAATGACAATGGCCGTAACCAAGGCTGTTGCGCACGGAGCAAAAGCAGTGATCTGTGCATCGACTGGAAATACTTCAGCAAGCGCAGCGGCATATGCTGCAGCTGCTGGAATCAAGTCAGTCGTTCTAATTCCTGAGGGAAAGATCACCCTTGGAAAGCTAGCTCAGGCCATTGCTCACAAAGCTTCGATTCTTCAAGTCAAAGGTAACTTTGATGACTGCCTCGTTTTGGCTCGTGACCTGTCTGAGAACTACGCGGTGCATTTGGTGAATTCAGTAAACCCTGACCGCATTGAAGGTCAAAAGACCGCAAGCTTTGAAGTTGTTGAGAATCTAGGTTTTGCACCAGATTTCCACGTTATGCCTGTAGGTAACGCTGGAAACTACTCTGCATACTTCAAGGGTTACCTAGAAGAGTTCAATGAGGGAATCATCAAGGAAGTTCCAAAGCTTTGGGGATTCCAGGCTGAGGGTTCAGCACCCTTTGTTGCAGGTCACCCGATTGAAAACCCTGAGACCATCGCAACTGCTATTCGTATCGGTAACCCAGCATCTTGGGATCTAGCTCTAAGCGCTCAGGAGTGCAGCCAAGGTGAGTTCGGTGCAGTTTCTGATGCTGAGATTCTCTGGATGCACAGATTCCTTTCAAACGAAGTCGGTGTATTTGTTGAACCTTCTTCTGCAACCGGAGCTGCCGGTCTTTTGAAGAACTCAAAGCTAGGGAAAGTTCCACACGATGCAAAGATCGTTGTGACTGTTACCGGTCATGGTCTAAAGGATGTTGGTTGGGCTCTGAAGGATGAGGATGGCAACGAAGTTAGCCCTACCTCTTGCTCTAAGGATGCCGCTGAGGTTGCAGAGCTTCTTGGCTTGGAGAAAAACTAATGCGTTTAGATGAAGTCAATTCCATCATTGGGAGAAAGGTTGTTGTAAAGGTTCCTGCAACTTCAGCAAACCTTGGCCCTGGTTTTGACACTTTGGGAATGGCTCTTTCTTACTATGACGAACTAGAAGTTGAAGCCGTTGACTCAACAGATTCAGTTGTTGAAGTTATTGGTGAAGGCCAAGGGGATGTTCCAACCGGTGATGACAACTTAGTTGTCAAATCTATTGCCTACACTTTTGCTCACTTTAGACAGCCAATGCCAGGGCTAAGACTCAAGGCCAAGAATTACATTCCTCACGGTAGGGGAATGGGTTCATCTGGGGCAGCGGTAGTTTCAGGCATTATGGCTGCTAAAGGTTTACTCGATGGTTTAGTCGAGATGACTTCAAATGATTTGTTGCAGATTGCAACTGAATTAGAAGGTCACCCGGATAACGTAGCTCCTGCACTTTTCGGAGGACTTACCATCGCTTGGCAAGATGAGACTGGACCTAAGCACAAGAAGCTCTTTGTGCACAGGGGAGTTTCTCCGCTTGTTCTAGTTCCGAAGAACAAGATGTCAACAGAGTTAGCCAGATCTCTCCAGCCAGAATCAGTCCCTCACGATGATGCTGTATTCAACGTCTCTAGATCAGCACTTCTGATTGCAGCTCTAACCCAGAGCCCAGAACTACTTTTGGCTGCTACAGAAGACCGTTTGCACCAGAACTATCGTGCCGCAGCGATGCCTGAGACAGACGCAGTAATCACAGCACTTAGGGCAGCGGGACATGCTGCCGTGGTCTCTGGAGCAGGGCCTTCAGTTCTTGTTTTAGCCTCAGACCCCGCTCAAAGACTGGCCGCAGCCAAGCTGGCAGCCGAAAAATTCCCACAGTGGCAGCCTTTAATGTTGGCTGTTGATTTCAAAGGTGCTACTGTTATCACGTACCGCAAATAAGACCTTATCTTTAAGAGTCTGGTACCAAAGCCCGCAAAAACTTGCGGATAGCGCATGACAAGGTCGTGCATCACAGCAATCAACCTCAAATTAGAAACCGATTGCTAACTAAGAAAGAGTTATTACCAATGGATGAAATCCAAAAAGCAGAAACACCAAAGAAGTCTCGTCGCGTAACAGCCGTGCCAGCAACTGATGCCGCCCCTGCAGAAGCGAAGAAGCCAACTAGATCTCGTAAGACCGAAGACGCACCTGCAGCTGAATCAAAGCCAGCAGATTCAGCACCTTCTGAAAACAGGGGAAACCGTAACCGTTCAGCTAGTTCTGAATCAGCTCCTCAGGAGAGTTCAGAGCGCAGCGAATCACCTCAGCGCGATCGTGAAGTTGATAGCGAAAGACCAGAGCGTAACGATCGTCAAGGTCAGAACCGTAACCGTAACCGTAACCGCAACCGCGGCAACGATCGCTTCCGCGATCGCGACCGCCGTCGTGGTCCAAACAACGACCGTGAAGAAGCAGAGCCAGAGATTTCTCCGGATGATGTTTTAGTTTCTGTCGCTGGAATCCTAGACATTCTGGATAACTACGCTTTCGTAAGAACCACAGGTTACCTAGCTGGCCCTAACGATGTTTATGTATCTCTTGGTCAGGTAAAGAAGTATTCACTTCGCAAGGGAGATGCAGTTGTTGGTGCAATTCGTCAACCACGCGAAGGTGACCAGGGTCGTCAGAAGTTCAACGCAATTGTCCGCATCGATTCAATCAACGGTCAAACTGCAGAAGAGTCAGCTAAGCGTGTTGAGTTCGGCAAGCTAACTCCTCTTTACCCTCAGACCAGACTTCGTCTAGAGACTGAACCAAACAAGCTTTCAACAAGAATCATTGACCTAGTTGCTCCAATTGGTAAGGGTCAGCGTGGTCTGATCGTGTCACCACCTAAGGCTGGTAAGACTTTGGTTCTTCAGGCGATTGCTAACTCAATTGCACAGAACAACCCAGAGGTTCACCTAATGGTTGTTCTCGTTGACGAGCGTCCAGAAGAAGTTACCGACATGCAAAGAACCGTTAAGGGTGAAGTTATTGCTTCAACTTTCGACCGTCCTGCAGAAGATCACACCACAGTTGCAGAACTTGCCATTGAGCGTGCGAAGCGCTTGGTTGAGCTAGGACACGACGTAGTTGTGTTGCTTGACTCAATTACTCGTCTGGGTCGTGCATACAACCTTTCAGCTCCGGCATCAGGTCGTATTCTTTCTGGTGGTGTTGATTCATCAGCTCTTTACCCACCTAAGCGATTCTTTGGTGCTGCTCGTAACATCGAAGATGGTGGCTCACTAACCATCCTTGCAACCGCTCTTGTTGAGACTGGTTCAAAGATGGATGAAGTTATCTTCGAAGAGTTCAAGGGAACTGGAAACATGGAACTTCGTCTGTCTCGTTCACTTGCAGACAAGAGAATCTTCCCTGCTGTTGATGTCAATGCTTCTGGTACTCGTCGTGAAGAAATGCTGATGAGCCCAGATGAGACCAAGATTGTTTGGAAGCTTCGTCGTGCACTTGCTGGTCTTGAACAGCAGCAGGCTCTTGAACTAGTTCTTAACCGCTTGAAGGAAACTAAGAGCAACGTTGAGTTCTTAATGATGGTTCAGAAGTCAATGCCAGTTCCTTCAGGATCTGACGGCGAATAATGCTTTCTTCAGTCCAGGCACTTCTGGCTGAACACGCAGAGTTGCAAAACCAACTCTCTGAAGCTTCGGTCCATGCCAACCCAACACTAGCTAAGAAGCTAAACCGCAGATATGCGGAGCTAAACGCTATCGTGTCGGCATACCATTCAGTGAATTCAATGCAAGCTGATCTTGATGCAGCCAAAGACATGGCTAAAGAAGACGAAGCCTTTGCTGAAGAGATTCCTTCAATGGAAGAGAAACTTCATGAAGCCACCGAAAAACTAAGAAGACTGCTTATTCCTAGAGATCCAGATGATGGCAGAGATGTCATTATGGAAATCAAAGCAGGTGAAGGTGGCGCTGAATCAGCACTCTTTGCAGCTGACTTGTTGAGGATGTATATCCAGTATGCAAACAGTAAGAACTGGAAAACGGAAATTCTAGACAAGAACGAGTCAGACCTCGGTGGCGTCAAGGATGTTCAGGTGGCAATCAAAGGCAACTCTGCAGATCCTGCAGAAGGTGTCTGGGCTCACTTGAAGTATGAAGGTGGAGTGCACAGAGTTCAACGCGTTCCTGTTACTGAAACTCAGGGAAGAATTCACACTTCTGCTGCTGGTGTTCTAGTCTTCCCAGAAGTCGATGCTCCAGAAGAAGTCGAGATTAGCCAGAACGAAATCCGTGTTGATGTTTTCCGTTCTTCAGGTCCTGGTGGTCAATCCGTTAATACAACAGACTCAGCTGTTCGAATTACTCACTTACCAACTGGAATCGTTGTGTCGATGCAGAACGAAAAGTCTCAGCTGCAAAACCGTGAAGCTGCGATGCGTGTTCTTCGTGCTCGTATCCTTGCAGCCCAGCAGGAAGCACTTGAAGCAGAACTATCTGCTGCACGTAAGTCTCAGGTAAAGAGCGTTGACCGTTCAGAGCGCATCAGAACCTATAACTTCCCAGAGAACCGTATTGCAGATCACCGTACTGGCTATAAGTCATACAACTTAGATCAGGTAATGGATGGCGCTCTAGAGCCAGTTATTCAATCTGCGATTCAGGCAGATGAAGAAGCAAGATTGGCTGCTCTAGGCGAATCTGCCTAATGAAAATAAAACTTGCACTGGAAAGTGCAGCGGCTACTTTTGAAAAATCTGGCATCGAATCTGCTTTAGCTGATGCTGAAATACTTCTTGGTCACTTGCTAAACCTCACTCGAGGCGAACTGCAATCAAAGGTCATTACCGATGAAGAGTTCTCTTTAGTCGAAGAGTTTCAAGCTCTAGTTGCAAAAAGAGCAGAACGTTTCCCACTGCAACACATCACTGGGGTTGCTTACTTCAGAAGGCTTACCCTAAAAGTTGGCCCTGGAGTTTTCATTCCCAGACCAGAGACAGAAGTTGTCACTCAGATAGCTGTTGATGCGCTAAAGGCATCTGGATCTGCTGAACCAATCGCAGTTGATTTAGCAACAGGTTCCGGCGCTATTGCACTAAGCCTTGCAGTTGAAGTTCCGAACGCTAAAGTCTTTGCAATTGAACTAAGCGAAGAAGCTCTTAAATACACAACACAGAACTTTACTGAACTAGCACCCGATGCAGTTCTAGTTCAGGGTGATTTGGCGGATGCTTTCCCTGAGCTGAATGGCACGGTTGATGTCTTGGTTTCTAACCCTCCCTATATTCCTGACGAGATGATTCCTATCTATCCAGAGGTGCATCTTCATGATCCAAGCTTGGCTTTATATGGGGGAGCAGATGGTCTAGATGTGGTTCGTAAGGTGGATGAGTCCGCTAGAAGACTGCTTAGGTCTGGTGGTTCTCTTATCATTGAGCATGCCGACATGCAGGGAGAAGCAGTTCGGGAACTACTATTGGCATCAGGGTGGCGACAAGTTCGCACACACAGAGATTTGGTTGGTCGAGACCGAGCAACTACCGCGCTGGCATAGAAAGTTAGGTGAATGGTGCAGAGGATATTTGACTGTTCGGTCGATACCGACCTGCTAACTGGAATGCGGTTGGCGAAAGTTAGTTTGGGTAGAAACGATCTTGCAGTTATTCCAACTGACACTGTTTATGGCCTAGCAGCAAACGCGTTCTCACCGGAAGCTGTTCAAAAACTTTTGTCAGCAAAAGGTAGAGATAGGCAATCTCCACCACCAGTATTGATTGCCAACCTAAACATGGCACGCGCACTAGTTGAATCCCTTCCTGAAGCAGCAGTAAAGCTTGCTGAAACTTTTTGGCCAGGTGCGCTAACTATGATTCTGAAATCACAGCCTTCGCTGGATTGGGATTTAGGGGAGACCAAGCAGACCGTTGCTCTTCGAGTTCCAGATCACAAGATTGCTTTAGCCCTAATCGAAGAAACCGGACCGCTTGCTGTATCAAGCGCTAACCTAACCGGTCAACCGGCAGCAACAACAGCTAAGCAAGCATTCGATTACCTAGCTGACTCTGTTGAGGTCTATCTAGATGGTGGACCAAGTCCTAAAGGTGAAGCATCAACAATTCTTGATCTAACCGGTTTAGTCGATGTCTACGATGACAAGGGCGAAGTAACGACCACGGGTAAAGTAAAGGTCATTCGCCAAGGTGCACTAAGCATTTCCAAAATCCGATCTGTCATCGGAGATTTGTTAGAAAGCACTGATAACTAGTGCGCGCTTATCTGCTCTTGATGGGCATCGCTTTTGTAGTTACCTATTTGGCAACCCATCTTGTTCGTCGTGCAGCAGTCAAATACGAGATTTATCCGAAAGCAATTAGAGATAGGGATAGCCACAGCAATCCAACCCCTAGAATCGGTGGCATTGCGATGTTCCTCGGTTTCCTGGTTTCATTAGCGATCGCTGCACCAATTGGATGGTTTGATGTTGTCTTTGCAGATCCAGGGCCGATTATTGCTATCTCAGTTGCAGCACTCATCATTATGGTCATTGGTTTCTTAGATGACCTATATGACTTGGACTGGACACTTAAGCTTGCTGGTCAGTTTCTAGCAGCAGGAGTGTTGGCTTGGAATGGCGTCCAAATTGTTTCGCTGCCTATCTTTGGAATCACCGTTGGATCATTTGGAGTTTCATTCGTAGTGACTGTGTTCCTAGCCGTTCTGATCATGAATGCAGTGAACTTTATTGATGGACTTGATGGTCTAGTTGCTGGAGTTGTTCTAATTGGAACTATTGTCTTCTTTGTCTACTCATACCTCTTGGCACAACAGATCTCACCAACCAACTACTTCAACCTGGCAACCATGCTCTCGGCGATAGTGATTGGTATGTGTGCTGGATTCCTCCCGCACAACTGGCATGTGGCAAAAATCTTCATGGGAGATTCAGGAGCTTTGCTTCTAGGACTTTTGATGACAACGTCTGCTCTGACTGTCACCGGCCAAATCGACCCGGCTTCACTGAATAGGGATGACTTAGTTCCAGCAGTTCTTCCGCTTATTCTGCCTATTTCCATTTTGATTTTGCCACTATTGGACTTTGCTCTAGCTGTAGTTAGGAGACTGGCTGCCGGTAAATCACCTTTTGCTGCAGATAGAAAGCACCTGCACCACAGACTGCAGGACTTTGGGCACAGCCACATGGGCTCAGTCCTCGTCTTCTACTTCTGGTCTATCTCAGTCTCGGTCAGCTGTCTACTCTTGTTCCTTACCGATATCGTCTGGGTTGTGCTCTTTGCCGTAGTTTCCATCTCTGCTTCATTGACTTACACAGCCTGGCCAGCAGTAATCAAGTTCCGCAATAGAAAGAGAACAGCAAATGTTTGACAGTTTGAGCACAGTGATGGCTAGAGTCCTGAAACTTGGATCCTTACTAGTTCTTGCCATAGCTTTGCTGGGCAGCCTTGTCGGGTACCTGGCAATTGGTGTCTCTGGAGTTTATGCCGCACTGATCGGGTCCGGGGCAGCGTTCCTCTTCACCGCGTTAACCGCCTTGAGCGTTCTAATTGGCTCAAAGCTGAACTTGGCTGGATTTCTAGGTGCTGTTTTGGGTGGCTGGCTTGTCAAGATGGTTCTCTTTTTGATCGGTTTCAGCATGCTAAATCGAGCAGAATGGTTGACCAGAGAGTCCAGACCTATCGTGTTTTTCACCGTTGTTGCTGCGGTTATCGGGGGACTGGTCATCGACACCATGATTGTCTCGAAGGCAAGACTTACAGCAACCGAAGAAAAGCCTTAACTTTCCAAGAAATATCGCTCTGGTTGGCGTTTAAGCCCTAGTTATTGCTGATAACATTTAGACATCGCTCGCACTTATGTCGCAGCGTAAAGCACTGTAAATCGCCGCAAGGTTAGGTTATGACCTGCCCCGAAACAGGAGTAAAAGCTGTTGGTATCTACGCTCTCACTGCTTAGTGCAGTTCTGAAGCCTGTCGCTGAAGGCGAAGGCGGCTTCGAAGCGCCAACAATTAATGAGTTTTATCCTGAAGTTGTTGCTTTTGCTGGCACCCCAATCGAATTGAACCGAATCATGTTGATTCGTCTTTTGGTTACTGGTGTCCTAATCGTTCTATTCACTCTTTGGGCTAACCGATTCCGTAAGAGCACTGAAACCGGTCAGTTTGTCCCTGGTCGCTTCCAGATGTTCGGTGAAATGGCTCTGAACTTCGTTCGTAAGTCAATTGCTCACGAGCAGCTGGGGGAGAAAGACGGCGATCGCTTCCTGCCTCTGCTAACCACAATCTTCTTCATTGTTCTAGGTATGAACATCACGGGAATCATCCCTGGGCTGAACATTGCTGGAACTTCTGTAATTGGTTTGCCTTTGATTTTGGCTCTAGCTGCCTATGTGACATTCATTTACGCGGGTGTCAAGAAGCACGGACTCGGTTTCTTCAAGAACGCGCTATTCCCAGCTGGTGTTCCAAAGGCTTTCTATGTTTTGGTAACTCCAATTGAGTTCCTTTCAACTTTCATTCTGCGTCCAGTTACTCTTGCTCTTCGTTTGATGATGAACATGATCGCTGGACACTTGCTACTTGTCCTCTGCTTCAGCGCAACACAGTATTTCTTTTTCAACTCTGAAGGTATCTTCAAGACCTTCGGTGCTGGAACCTTTACCTTCGGGTTTGTCTTCACTCTCTTCGAGATGTTGGTGGCATTCCTGCAGGCATACGTCTTCACACTGCTAACGACTGTCTACATTCAGCTGTCGCTAGCGGATGAACACTAGAAACAAAAAGAGTTAGCAACCGCTAATTCAAACCATGGAAGGAAAATAAAGTGCAGATTATTCACTTGGCAGCAGAAGCTGCAACTCAGGTATCACAGGTATCAGGTAACCTCGGCGTTCTAGGCTACGGTCTTGCAGCGATTGGTCCTGGTATCGGTGTAGGACTTGTTGTTTCAAAGACAATCGAGTCAATCGCTCGCCAGCCAGAACTAGCAGCTCGTCTGCAGGTAACAATGTGGCTTGGTATTGCGTTTACCGAAGCTCTAGCCCTAATCGGTCTAGCAACCCCATTCATCTTCGCAGCCTAGGACTTACCTAAATGACTCCAGTTATTCACGAAATTATGCGCACTTCAGCGGCTGCAAACCCGCTAGTGCCTGCAACTGCTGACCTCGTTTGGTCTGCCGTTGTTTTCGCGATTCTGCTGGTCTTCTTCTGGTTCAAGGTGTTGCCTAACTTCAAAAAGAACATTGACGCAAGAACTGAGGCGATCGAAGGTCGTTTAGCCCTTGCTGAGAAAGCTCAGGCTGAAGCGGCAGCAAAGACTGCAAACATCGAGGCTGACCAAGCAGCAGCAAGACAGGAGCGCGCTGAGATTATCAATGCCGCTCGTGCCGAAGCAGCTCAGGTTTCCGCTGAGATCACTGAAGCAGCAAAGCTAAATGCAGAGCGCATGATTGAAACCGCTAAGAAGCAGATTGACGCAGACACACAGGCTGCTGTAATTGCTCTTCGCGCTGAAGTCGGAAGCCTTGCTCTTGAGCTTGCATCAAGCGTCGTGCAGAACAACCTAAAAGAAGACAAGAGTGCCTCAGCAATTGTTGATGGTTTCTTGGCAGATCTAGAAAAAGAAGGCAAGTAGTAATAATGGCTTCTTCAACTCGACAAGCACTTGCCCAGGCTAAGGCAGATGTATCTGCCTACCTAGGTTCTGAGCTCAGTTTCGCAACTGACCTATTTGTCGTTGCCGATGCAATTTCGAGCTCTGCTCAGTTGCGCGGTATTCTCTCGGACCCTTCCACTGAGAGTGCAAACAAGAACGGTCTAGTTGACCGCGTGTTTGGCGGCAAGGTTAGTGCAAGTGCTATCGAGTTTGTGAAGAAAGTTGTTGCTAAGCGTTTCTCCAGAGGTATTGACCTAGTTGTTGTTCTTGAGCAGCTTGGAGTTCACGCTGCCGCTGCAACCGCTGCTAATACTTCCGTTCTAGACCAGGTTCAGAGCGAACTATTTGCTTTCCAGCAGGTAGTTGCATCTAACCGCGATCTTCAGTTCGCACTAAGTAACAAGAGTGCTCCGAATTCAGTCAAGCTGGCTTTGGTTGAAGCTCTTGTTGGCAACAAAGTAACACCGGTAACTAAGGCAGTTATCAACCAAGCGATTGGTGCTGCTCGTGGACGTCGTATTGCAACAGTGCTTGACCAGTTTGGTAAGCAGATTGCTGCATATGGTGAATCACTGGTTGCTACCGTTACTGTTTCAACTGCTCTTGATCAAAACCAGATTGAACGCCTACGTTCATCTCTGGCTAAGACTTACGGTCAGCAGATCCGCTTGAACGTCGAGGTTGATTCTTCAATCATCGGTGGAATGGTTGTTCAGATTGCTGGCGAAATTATCGACGGAAGCGTAAGCAGCCGTTTGCAAAACCTAAAACTGCAGATGGCTTCCGCCGCTGCAAGTGTTAACCGAAGCTAACGCTTCAGAAGTAGAGGGAACAAGATGGCAGATCTAAGCATCAGTCCGGATGAGATTCGCGACGCGCTAAAGGACTTTGCTAGCTCATACGAGCCAACTCAGGCTAGCCGCACTGAGATCGGTCACGTAATCGATGCTGGTGACGGTATTGCTCACGTTGAGGGTCTTCCAAGTGTTATGGCTAACGAACTTCTAAAGTTCGAAGATGGCACTTTGGGTCTGGCTCAGAACCTAGACGAGCGTGAAATCGGTGTAATCATCCTTGGTGAGTTCGGTCACATCGTTGAGGGTATGAAGGTTGAGCGCACAGGCGAGATTCTTTCTGTTCCTGTTGGTGACGAGTTCCTAGGTCGCGTTGTAAACCCAGTTGGTGCACCAATCGATGGCAAGGGTGAAATCAAGACCACTGCTCGTCGTGCACTTGAGCTTCAGGCTCCTGGTGTTATGGCTCGTAAGTCAGTTCACGAACCGCTACAGACTGGTATCAAGGCGATTGACGCGATGATTCCTGTTGGTCGTGGACAGCGTCAGCTGATCATTGGTGACCGTCAGACTGGTAAGACTGCTATTGCTATCGACACCATCATCAACCAGAAGGCTAACTGGGAATCAGGCGACCCTAAGAAACAGGTTCGTTGTATTTATGTTGCTATCGGTCAAAAGGGTTCAACTATTGCCTCTGTTAAGGGTGCTCTAGAAGCAGCTGGCGCAATGGAATACACAACAATCGTTGCATCTCCTGCATCTGACCCAGCTGGTTTCAAGTACCTAGCTCCATACACCGGTTCTGCAATTGGTCAGCACTGGATGTATGACGGCAAGCACGTCCTAATCATTTTTGATGACCTGTCAAAGCAGGCTGAGGCTTACCGTTCGATTTCCCTATTGCTTCGTCGTCCACCAGGCCGTGAAGCATATCCAGGTGACGTTTTCTACCTACATTCACGTCTACTTGAGCGTTGTGCGAAGCTAAACGACGAACTAGGTGCTGGTTCGATGACTGGTCTACCAATCATTGAGACCAAGGCTAACGACGTATCTGCATACATTCCGACCAACGTTATTTCTATTACCGATGGTCAGATCTTCTTGCAGTCAGACTTGTTCAACGCAAACCAGAGACCTGCTATTGACGTAGGTATCTCTGTTTCTCGTGTTGGTGGTGCTGCTCAGGTTAAGGGCATCAAGAAGGTTTCTGGAACATTAAAGCTTGAGCTTGCTCAGTACCGTTCTCTAGAAGCTTTCGCAATGTTCGCAAGCGACCTAGATGCTGCATCTCGTCAGCAACTTGCTCGTGGTGCTCGCCTAATGCAGCTGCTAAAGCAGCCTCAGTATTCTCCATACCCAGTTGAAGAACAAACAGTTTCTATCTGGGCTGGAACTACAGGCAAGCTTGATGAGGTTCCGGTTGAAGACGTTCTACGTTTCGAAAGCGAACTGCTTGACTTCCTTCGTCGTAACTCACAGGTGCTAACCACCATTCGAGAAACCAACGACCTAAAGGATGACACAGTTGCAGCTCTTGAGGCAGATGTCTTGAAGTTCAAGAAGAGCTTCCTAACCGGTGTTGGTAAGCCTCTAGCGTCAGTTGGCAACGAGTCTGTTGCAGCTATCGCTGAAGAAGAAGTTGACCAAGAGCAGATTGTTAAGCAGAAGCGCTAAGCGTTACTGAAGATTAGGTAAAGGAAAAGCAATGGGAGCGCAACTTCGGGTCTATAGGCAGAAGATTAAATCTGCTCAGACGACCAAGAAGATCACTCGCGCAATGGAGTTGATCTCTGCTTCGCGTATTTATAAAGCGCAGCAGCGTCTAGCCGCGGCTAACCCATACTCTCGTGCAATTACTCGTGCTGTTTCTGCTGTTGCAACTTTCTCAAATATCGATCACCCACTAACTACTGAGCCTGCAGAGATTCGCAGAAGCGCTGTTGTTATCTTCACAAGTGACCGTGGTCTTGCTGGTGCTTTCTCATCTAACGTGATGAAAGAAGCAGAGCAGCTCTCACAACTACTTCGTGATCAGGGTAAAGATGTTGTCTACTACCTGGTTGGTCGTAAGTCAGTTGGTTTCTTCTCTTTCCGCAAGCGTGCAGCAATCAAGTCTTGGACTGGTGGAACTGATCTTCCAGTATTCACAACTGCTCAGGAAATTGCTGAGGCAGTTGTTCACTCATTCAACCTTGGCTTTGAAGATGGCGGAGTGGACGAAATCCACTTGGTATACAACAAGTTTGTTTCGATGATCAGCCAGGAACCTCAGGTTGTTCGTTTGCTTCCTCTTGAGATCGTTGAGGGAGTGGCAACACCAGAGGCTAATGAGGTCTTCCCTCTTTACGAGTTTGAACCTGATGCAAGCAAGGTGCTGGATGCGCTGCTACCTGTTTACATCGAATCTCGCATTTTCAACGCAATGTTGCAGTCAGCTGCAGCAGAGCACGCAGCAAGACAGAAAGCAATGAAGTCAGCAACTGAAAACGCTGACAAGTTAATCAAGAACTACACCAGATTGTCGAACTCAGCTCGTCAATCTGAAATTACCCAGCAGATTTCCGAAATCGTTGGTGGTGCCGACGCCCTTGTCGACACCAGCGACAAAGAATAGAAAGATAAGAAGACATGGCCGAGAACAAGAACGTTGCTAGCGGACGTATTGCCCGCGTAACAGGTCCAGTTGTTGACATCGAGTTTCCACACGATGGCATCCCTGGTATCTACAACGCGCTAACCACCGAGATCACACTGAACGGGGAGACCACAACTCTTACCCTTGAGGTTGCTCAGCACTTAGGTGATGACCTAGTGCGTGCAATTGCACTGAAGCCAACCGATGGTTTGGTTCGTGGTCAGGCAGTTCAGGACACCGGTGCTCCTATCTCTGTTCCTGTAGGTGACGTCACCAAGGGTAAAGTTTTCAACGTTACCGGTGACATTCTGAACGGTAAGCCTGGCGACAAGGTTGAGGTCTCTGAGCGCTGGCCGATTCACCGTAACCCTCCTTCATTCGACCAGCTTGAGTCAAAGACTGAGATGTTCGAGACCGGTATCAAGGTTATTGACCTACTAACTCCATATGTTCGTGGTGGAAAGATTGGTCTATTCGGTGGTGCTGGTGTTGGTAAGACAGTTCTTATTCAGGAAATGATCTACCGTGTTGCTGAAGACCACGATGGTGTGTCAGTGTTCGCTGGTGTTGGTGAGCGTACCCGTGAAGGTAATGACCTTATCGACGAAATGACCGAGTCAGGTGTTATCGACAAGACAGCACTGGTCTTCGGCCAGATGGATGAGCCACCAGGCACCCGTCTTCGCGTAGCTCTTTCAGCTTTGACCATGGCGGAATACTTCCGTGACGTTCAGAAGCAGGATGTGCTTTTGTTCATCGACAACATCTTCCGTTTCACTCAGGCAGGTTCTGAGGTTTCAACACTGCTAGGTCGTATGCCTTCAGCTGTGGGTTACCAACCAAACCTTGCAGATGAGATGGGTATCCTTCAGGAGAGAATTACCTCTACCCGTGGTCACTCCATTACATCTCTTCAGGCTATTTACGTACCTGCGGATGACTACACCGACCCAGCCCCTGCAACAACTTTCGCTCACCTTGATGCAACAACAGAGTTGAGCCGTGAAATTGCTTCTAAGGGTCTATACCCAGCTGTGGATCCACTAACTTCAACTTCTCGTATCTTGGACCCACGCTTCATTAGCGCTGACCACTACGCGACAGCAATTAGAGTGAAGCAGATCTTGCAGAAGAACAAGGAACTTCAGGAAATCATCGCCATCCTAGGTGTTGAAGAATTGAGCGAAGAAGACAAGATCACTGTATCTCGTGCTCGTCGTATCCAGCAGTTCCTATCTCAGAACACATACATGGCTGAAAAGTTCACCGGTGTTAAGGGTTCAACTGTTCCACTGAAGGACACAATTGAAGGCTTCTCTGCTATTGCTAACGGAGACTTCGATAACGTTGCTGAACAAGCGTTCTTCAACGTTGGTGGTCTAGAAGACGTTGAGCGTCAATGGGCAAAGATTCAGTCAGAGATTAAGTAATCATGGCTGATAAGACCCTAAGAGTTGAGCTAGTAGCTGCCGATCGTGCAGTCTGGTCAGGCGATGCCAAGATGGTTATCGCTAAGACCGTTGAGGGAGAGATCGGTTTACTAGCCGGTCACGAACCAATGCTTGCCATTCTAGGTTCAGGTGAAGTTCGTATCACCTTGCCAACAGGAGAGTCCATCAAAGCAACAGCTGCAGATGGTTTCCTCTCAGTTGAACATGATGTTGTCACAATCGTGGCAAGAGATGCACAACTGGCGTAAAGACTAAAGAATAAAGCCCCGAGGAATCTCGGGGCTTTATCTATTTCTGTTTGAACTAATTGTTGCCGATGTCCATTTGAATGTATTCGCTATCCAAACTAAAAGCGCTTCCTAGATAACCACTATCGTCAAAGTAGTGGAAGCCAGGTACAACCCAAGGACGACCTTTGGCATCGTAGATTGTCACCTGGCCTACCTCTGCTCGACTTATCTCAACATCAACTTCCACTCCGTCGGGATTAGGTAGTTCATCCCATAAGAGCTTTTTCTCTTCCCAGGGCATCCCTTCCAAGGTCTTCAGGCTAGGGGTGAAAGGCCTTTCAATACTTGGCAAAGTGATGTATTTATTCATCCGATCAAAGGCTGTCTCTGCCTTGAGAGTTCTGAAGAGCCCCTCATCTTTGGCTCTTTCGAGCGTGCCGTCAATGATTGCCAAATCTTTGGAACCATTGAACCAATGGAACTGAAGGCCACCAGCGGTTGGTAACCCATTTAAAACCAACCTAGCTGAGGCAGTTAGATCGGAGTCAACTTCCGTAACTCGGATTAGGTAATCCCCATTCTTCAAACTCGAAAGATTACTACCTGAAACTAGCTCGAGCTTTTCTAGGAAGCGCTGAACATACAATGTGGCTTCTGCATGAGTTGGTTTTTCCTCGAAAGCAATTGAAGTGCAATCTCTCGTAGTGTCTTTCCGGTTCGGCGAGTCTTGGCAACGAGTCCAGTCTTTGCCGGCGGGGTCATAGTAATCAATCCATGTCGAATACATTGAAGACTGGACATGAATATTTTCCTCTTCCCATGTCCCTGCAATGTATGTGGTGTATGAATCGACCCCATCACTTTCAATCTTCTTTTGGATGGGTGCACGGATCCCAAAATCGAGTGCCAACCTGCTGGCAATTTCTCTTTCCCCACCAAAGTTACTGAGCCTAAAAACGTGACCATCAGGTGTTTCTGTGTTTACCGAAGGCAAAATTGTGTAGTTCCAGTCGATATATGGAATCATGACACCGCCATAACCTACGTCGTTGCATGGTCGATTTCTGGTTACGCAGTCGGCTGATGCCGATCCGAGGCTTGAATTTAGGTCCGTGGAACTGCCTGCCCCCAGGTCAAGACGTAATGTTGGTGAAGCAACGTTCGGGTTGAGGCCTTGAACAGCAACAAGTGTCAATAGAGCTGGAGCTGCTATTAGAGCGAACTTGAATCTGTGGGAAAGAGGTGTTCGATGTTTAGCGCTTGTATTCGCTTCACTCATTTGGATCAGATTCTCCACGCGAGCGTCCGAGGTCTTGGTGGGTTTAGCTTGCTTGAGTTGATCGATTGGATCAAGTGGGTTCAAATTATTTTTCTTCATATTAGTTAGTGTCCCTCTCGGCTTAATTCTTGCAATATTTCGTTGAGCCTGTTTCTGGCGCGGTTAAGGCGAACGCTCACATTGCCTTTTGACATCCCGAGTACTTTAGCTATCTCCGCTATAGATAAATCGTGCCAAGCTAATAGCAGCAGTAGTTCTCGGTCTTTGGGTTTCAACTTTTGGAGAGCACTGTTGAGATTGTTGTCTTCTAAGACCACTGCTTCCGCGGATGGAGAGTCGTTAGGAAGAAGGTCTTTGAGATGACGGTTACTGGTGCTTATCTTTCTCTCTAGATTACTGATTAGATTTCTTGCAGTCAGAATCAAGAATGGGACTAGCGGATCATTAGCTTGGCCAGATTCTCGTGACGCTATCTTGTGTCGCTTTTGCCAGGCAATAGCGATTGCGTCTGAGCAAACATCGTCTACATACTGTCTTTGCGTGCGCGAACTCACGTACAAGTCCAGTGAGGGGATGGCTAATCGGAGGCGTTGCGAGAATTCAAGTTCTTGCACCATGAAAGACCTCCAATTATTCCCCTACATAATGAAATGTCTATAACTAGGCATATCTTGCAAAACTAAGTGTTTTTAATCCTGTTCAGGTCTGCGTTTAGCAGGAGCTTCGCGTCTATTGGCTGCTGGAACCCACTTGACGTCGCCACCATGTTTGATGTTTGCGTAGCGGGCTAGGACGAATAGTAGATCGCTGAGTCTGTTTAGATACTTAGCGGCAGTAAGGCTGACACCACCGTCGGTGTGGCCCTTCTTAGCTGGCTCTGTACCGTGCTGTTCAATTGCGTGCCAGGTTGCGCGTTCCGCTCTTCTAACCACTGTGCGGGCTAGGTGAAGACCTGCTGCTAGTCCTGACCCACCAGGGATGATGAATGAGTCAAGTTTGTCTAGTTCAGCGTTGTACTTGTCGATAGCTGCTTCTAGAGCGTCAACCCAGACAGCATCGACACGAAGAGGCTCGTATTCGTAGTGCTCATTGAGTGGGTTGGATAGGTCAGCACCTAAGTCGAAGAGCTCGTTCTGAATCTGAAGGAGAAGGGCGAGGGTTTCCTCATCGAACTCATTCTGTGCTAGGGAAACAGCAACACCAATGGCTGAGTTAGCCTCATCAACATCTGCGTAAGCTTCAATGCGAGGGTCGGTCTTGCGGACTCTGCTGAAGTTAGATAGACCGGTTAGGCCCTCATCGCCGGTTCTTGTGTATATCTTCGTAAGTTTTACCATGGGACAAGTTTAGGCTTATCTGGTGCTCCTATTGTTGCCTCCAAGTGAAACCAAGCGTCAAGGTGGATCAAACCTGACCATTGAGCAGGTACACCTCAGTTATGGTCAACTAAACGATGCCAGAGACCTAGTTCTAGAAGACCTCTTGAAGCTTTGCAAGAGTAAGCCGAAAGCTGCAAAGGCTCTGAAACTAAGCACTAGACAGCTGGGGGAGATTGACCTAAACCTGGCCATCAAGTCAGCTCCAACAATGCCTGCTTATGAGAGATATGAAGGCACTCTATACAAAGCCATCAATACTGCAACCTTCACATCTCATGAAGTTGAGATGATGCGTTCTCATGTTCTGATGCAGAGTGCACTATTTGGTTTGATTTCAGCAACGGATAGGATTCCCTGGTATCGGCTTTCAGCTGGCACTGTTTTACCAAAAGTAAATCTAAAGAAGATCTGGAAAGAACATCAGCCGGCTGCATGGGCAAGACTTGTTGACACTCCAATTATTGATCTACGCTCTAAGGCCTATGTTGATTTAGCTCCAATCCCTGAAGATATTGATTCCTATTGGGTAGAGGTAGTTGCTGAGGATAGTAAGGGTCAACGCAGAGCATTGAACCATTTCAATAAGACCGCTAAGGGTGAATTTGTTGGAGCTTTTGTGAGAGCAAAGACTGCACCGAGAACTATGGCTCAGCTGAATACAGTGGCAAAGAAAGCTGGCCTTGGTTTAGAAGTCGAACGCAAGGTTATCTACTTGATTACTTCAGAGGTAATTAGGAAGAAGTAAAAACCTCTAGCTGAGTTCTTTGCGTCTAAAGCAGCCAGGGGCGTGATCGTTTACAAAACCGGTTGCTTGCATCAACGCATACATTGTTGTTGAGCCAACAAAACCAAACCCCAGTCTTCTCAACTCTTTACTTAGGGCATCAGATTCGAGGCTGGTAGCGCGCCACTCAAAGTTTTTGGTAGCTGATGTTCTTTTGTTTGCAGCGGGAGCAAATGACCAAACGATGTCACTGATGCTCTCACCTTGTTTCTGAAGATCTAGAACTAGGTTGGCATTTTTGATGGTGCTAACAATCTTGGCTCTGTTTCTGATAATGCCTTCATTCAGCATCAGCTTCTCAACATCAACTTCTGTGAGCTTTGCAACTTTCTTTACTTCAAAGTTTTTGAATGCTTTTCTGAATCCTTCGCGTCTCTTGAGGATTGTGATCCAAGAAAGTCCTGCCTGAAAACCTTCAAGGCTTATCCGTTCAAACATCTCATCATCACCGAAGCGGGGGACACCCCACTCCTGATCGTGATACTCGATGTATTGGGTGTCTTTACCTGGCCACTTACAGCGAGTCACACCATCTTCATATTTTCTGGTGAAATCGCTCATTCTTTTGAGGCTAGACCTTCATGCTTTAGCAGCCAGCGCTTAGTTGGTAATCCATCGCCACCGGAGTAACCAGTGATTTTGCCAGAAGCACC
>JBBAML010000003.1:39149-58661 GCA_040402515.1 Rhodoluna sp. | reverse complement strand
TTCATCTCTTCAGAATACCGAAGCAAAAGTAAAGCCCGGTTATCTTTACCAAAGGGTGGATAACCGGGCTTAACTCCTAGCTTTACATCAGGTCGAAGATCTCTCCTGCAAGCGAGAGGCTGTGACGCAAGGTCTGCTCTAGCTCATCGAATTCCTTCTGACCGATGGTTAGCGGTGGAGCTAACTGAACCACAGGGTCGCCACGGTCGTCTGAGCGGCAATATAAGCCATTGTCATACATGTGGTGGGAGAGGAACTGTCTTAGAAGCTTCTCAGACTCTTCGTCATTGAATGACTCCCTGGTCTCCTTGTCTCTGACTAGTTCGATGGCGTAGAAGTATCCTGCACCACGAACGTCACCAACAATTGGTAGATCCTTTAGCTTCTCCAAGGTCTTCTTGAAAGCAGCTTCGTTGCGAGCAACGTTACCTACTAGATCTTCCTCATCGAAGATATCTAGGTTTTCTAGAGCCACAGCACAAGCTACTGGGTGACCAGCAAAGGTGTATCCGTGAGAGAAGATGTTAGTTCCGTGCTTGAACGGTTCGAACAATTTCTCGGTCATCATTAGAGCACCGAGTGGCTGGTATGCCGAGGTAATTCCCTTTGCACAAACCAACATGTCTGGCTCTAATCCGTAACGCTCGCTAGCAAACATTGTTCCGATACGTCCGAAACCATCAATGGTTTCATCTGCTACCAACAGAACGTCATATTTATCGCAAATCTCGCGGACTCGCTTGAAATATGAAGGTGGGGAAGTGAAACAACCACCTGAGTTCTGAACAGGTTCAATGAAGAATGCTGCAACTGTGTCTGGATCTTCAAACAGAATCATTTCTTCGACTCTGTCTGCCGCCCACATTGCAAAGGCTTCTTCGTTTTCGAAGTCATCCTGTGCTCGATACCAGTTGGTGTTTGGAACTCTGAATGTGCTTGGCACTAGAGGTTCAAACATCTTCTTCATGGATGGGATACCGGTTAGCGACAAAGCTCCGTGCGAGGTGCCATGGTAAGCAACTGCTCTAGTCAGGACCTTGTGCTTCATCGGCTTGCCGTTCATCTTGAAATACTGTTTGGCTAGCTTCCAAGCAGTTTCGTTTGCCTCGCCACCACCGGTGGTGAAGAAAACTCGACTTAGGTTTTTAGGTGCATACGAAAGTATGCGCTCTGCTAATTCAATAGCTGGAGCGTGTGCGTGCGACCAGATTGGGAAGTAATCTAACTTCTTCATCTGTTTAGCTGCTGCTTCTGCCAGTCTTTCTCTACCGTGACCTACGTTTACAGAAAACAGTGATGATATTCCATCAAAGTATTTCTTACCGTTGATGTCCCAGAAGTGATGTCCTTCAGCTTTAGCGATGATGGGAATGTCACCTGTCTGGAATGGGCTGTGACGGGTAAAGTGCAAAAACAAGTTGTCTTTTGCAGCTTGGTGCAGCATTGCCGGAGTTGCTTCTTTACCTGCTCTACGAGCGTCAAGAAGCGGGGTGGCGTGGTCGGCTTTTGCTTTGGCCGGCTTTTTAGCCGGAGCCTTACCAGGCTTTAGGGCCTTGATAAGCTTGCTTGCTTTGCTCTCCTTGGTTGCCATTTGATATCACTCTTTACATTTTTTATTTGTGTTGCGCTTTTGGGTAATCGTTTGATTATCCACTTCGAGTACCTTGTCGATACCCAAACCTTGATTTATCTAACACCCCAGTTATAGAACTGCTTCTGGAGTTTTAGATAAACAAAAGTCTCAGTTGATACAACGCCGGGTAGTGAGCGGATCTTTGTGTTTAGAACCTCGATTAGGTCCTGATCATTTTCGACAACAATTTCAACCAAGATGTCAAAGGATCCTGCAGTCATAACCACGTAATCTGCTTCAGGCATCGCTGCTAGTTTGGTTGCTAATTCAGTCATGTCTCCTGAGCAACGAATACCAATCATGGCTTGTCTTGAGAAGCCCATTTGAAGGGGGTCAGTGACAGCCACTACCTGCATCACGCCTGATTCGGTTAGCTTCTGCATTCTCTGGCGAACTGCTGCTTCGCTTAGTCCAACTGCCTTGGCAATCTCGCTGTATGGCTTTCTACCGTCGTACTGGAGCTGCTCGATGATCTCTTTTGAGATGTCATCAAGCGTCGATGCTTTGGCTCTATCTGTGCGGGACATACTGCGATTTTGGCACAGTTTTTGGCATTTTGGTCCCGATATCGTAGTGATTTTGCTAATTTGGTACCGAATCCTTACATTTATACCGAATTTGTCTACGGATTTGGGCTAAATTCGTGTTGTATTAGTCTTATGGCAGGGATTTAGCCCCGCAAACACTCGAAGAGGAGCAACTAATGGCAGTTCGTGAACTAAAGAACTTTGTCAATGGTCAACAGGTTTCTGCCAGTTCAGGCGAGACCTCAGATGTTATCAACCCAGCTAACGCGGAAGCCTATGCCAAGGCTCCAGTTTCCAATGCCAGCGATGTTGATTCTGCATACAAGGCTGCTCAGAAGGCATTCGAAGAGTGGTCACAGACAACACCAAGCGAAAGACAGTTAGCTTTGTTCAGAATTGCTGATGCTCTAGAGGCAAGAGCCGAAGAAGCAGCGGATATCGAATCAGAGAACACGGGTAAACCTAGAAGCACATTGGTTGAGTATGAAATCATGCCTTCAATCGATCAGATTCGTTTCTTTGCGGGGGCCGCAAGAAACTTAGAGGGTAGAGCAACCGCTGAATATGCTAAAGATCACACTTCATCTATCAGAAGAGAGCCGATTGGTGTAATTGGTCAGGTTACTCCTTGGAACTATCCATTGAACATGGCTACCTGGAAGTTTGCTCCAGCAATTGCTGCCGGTAACACCGTTGTTCTAAAGCCATCAGATACAACTCCAGCGTCAACATTGTTTCTAGCCGAAATCGCAGCTGAATTTTTGCCAGCAGGTGTTTTCAACGTAGTCACAGGAAACCGTGACACAGGCAGAGCAATGATTGAACACGAGATTCCCCAAATGGTTTCTATCACCGGTTCAGTGCGTGCTGGTATGGAAGTCGCTAAGAGTGCTGCTGTTGATCTAAAGCGTGTTCATCTTGAACTCGGCGGTAAAGCCCCGGTTATTGTTTTTGCAGATGCAGAACTTCAGAAGGCTGCTGCACAGATTGTCGTTGCTGGTTTCTTCAATGCAGGTCAAGACTGTACTGCTGCAACCAGAGTCCTAGTGCACGAAAGCGTTCACGATGAATTTGTTGCACTACTAAAAGCTGAGGTTTCAGCTAACGCGCTTACTGGTGACCCGAGCAGGGACGACATCTTGTTTGGTCCAGTAAACAACGTCAACCAACTTGCTCAGGTAACCGGTTTTATTGACCGACTACCTGATCACGCAGAGATTGCAATCGGTGGTAAAGCGATTCCTGGTGCAGGATACTTCCACGAAGCAACTGTGTTAACCGGATTGCAGCAAAACGATGAACACATCCAGCGAGAAATCTTTGGACCTGTGATTACAGTTCAGAAGTTCAAGGACGATGAGCAGGCAATGCTTTGGGCTAACGATGTGAAGTATGGTTTAGCTTCGTCTGTATGGACTACTAACCACACCAGAGCTCTTCGATTTGCTAAAGGATTGAACTTCGGTTGTGTTTGGATCAACACTCACATTCCATTAGCCGCAGAGATGCCGCACGGTGGTTTCCGTCACTCAGGTTACGGAAAAGATTTGTCGATGTATGGGTTTGAGGATTACACCCGAATCAAGCACGTAATGAGCTACATCGGAGACTAAGTCTTAATTTCTAAACCGCCCGTTATCCACACTTTGGTAACGGGCGGTTTGTTTTAACCAATAGTTGGTGAATCATCGTTGAGTGAGATTCATGACGCTGCTACCCGGCCTACTCCTTGGGTTAGTTATGGCTCTCGTTACAGGGATGTGGCAGTTCGCACTCTTCACGTTCGTAAGTGTTTTATCCGTGGCGTTAACTACTGCTCTAGTGAAGAAGAAGAAACGAGAACCAGACCTTGATTTCAGCGATCAACCAATTTGGCTAAGCCCTTGGGCTGTAGCAATAGGGGACAAGGTGCTACCTAGGACAGGTTGGTTCTTCAAAGAGCAATACAGCGATATCTTCTTTGATTACGCCACTAAGCAGGTGGCGGAACGAGACGTTCAGAGAAGATCAAAGCAGTTGCAGGACAACTACTACAAATCACCCCAACCAGGAGAGCTACCCTTCTGGTCTGGAATCTCAGATTCTGTTGATCTAACCTTTGACTTAGCCAGAGATGGACCTCATGGACTCATTGTGGGCTCTACGGGTTCAGGAAAGAGTGAGCTGCTAAAACTGATTACTAGCTCTCTCTTGGTAAGCGTGCCAGAGCCAATCGAGCTGGTCCTGATTGATTTCAAAGGCGGGGCAGGACTCAAAGATCTAAACCGGCATCCTTGGTCTCTCACTCTTATCACTGACTTAGAGAAGGAGCGCCAAGAGCGGTTTTGGCATTACCTTGGCGGGGAACTGAAATCTAGAGAGGTCTTGCTATCCAAAGAAGGTGTCTCTTCAATAGTTGAATCTTCAACTCTGAATAGAATGCTCGTTTTAGCTGATGAGCTTCCGGCAATAATCGCATCCCACCCTTTGGCGCTGCCCACTCTCGAGGCTATTGCTGCACGAGGTAGATCGCTCGGTGTTCACCTCATTGCAACGAGTCAATCACTCTCTGGAATCCCGCGAACTCTGATTACCAATCTAACTATGCGATTTGCAATAGGTGTTACAGACCCTGGTGATCTCATTTCTCTCGTCCCAACAATGCGTGCAACCAGTGCAAGTGGTTCTAGAGCGCTAGCTATCTGGGGCAGTAATACTGCTTGGTTTGACTTTCCAATGATCAACAAACTTCCCAATTTGGATGAAGACAAACAATCTCCAGAAAAAGTATTGGCATGGACGAATGGTTTGCCAACAAGGATCGCATTAGATGCTGGAACTTTCGGGATTATTGATATCCCAAGTGAGCAACGATTCGAAAAGTTGAACATTTCAGCACTGGCCGGAAGTTCACTGCTAATCGTTGGAGCGAGTCAGTCTGGTAAAACTCGTGCGACACAACTGTTAAGGGAGCTCGCAAAAGGTCAAGTAGTTCTAGATTGCCCAACAGTAAATGAGTTGGAGATCGCTTTTCAAAGTTCACAATCTGTTTGGTGTTCAATGCCAAGCAGTGTTTTGATTCCACTTGCCATTCAACGTAAGTTCGAGAGCATTATTTATCTCAGGCAATCGAACTTTGAACAACACTTAGCTGCTGGTTTACCCAAAGGGTCATGGGATGAACATTTGCCGCAGGGGAGAGGCTGGTATCGAGGATTAGCAATCCAGTTGGCTATGCCAATACAGAATCAACATCTAAATACTGAAGTGAATGTGCTTCAGCAACCGGTTCACTGACTAGTTTTCCATCGTGAGTGCTGAGACCCAGGGCTAGTGCTGAATCATCTTGGCAGGCTTGTAGCCAGCCTTTGTTCGCTAACGCTTTTGCATAATGCAGTGTTGCGTTTGTCAGTGCATAGGTTGAAGTGTGAGCGACAGCACCTGGCATATTTGCGACACAGTAGAAAACAGAGTTGTGAACCTTGAAGGTTGGTTCCGCATGTGTGGTTGGTCTTGAGTCCTCAAAACAACCACCTTGGTCAATTGCGATATCTACAAGTACTGAACCTGGTTTCATCTTCTTGACGAGAGTGTTGGTAACAAGTTTCGGAGCTTTAGCACCTGGGATAAGCACAGAGCCTATGACTAGATCTGCCTCTGTTACCGCGCGTTTGATTTCAAAACTGTTGCTGGCCAATGTTCTCAATCTGCCGTGATACAAAGCGTCTAGTTCTCGGAGGCGATTGATGTTGGTATCTAGCACTGTTACTTCAGCACCTAGACCAACAGACATCGCAATTGCGTTAGTGCCGGCAACTCCACCGCCGAGGATTACAACCTTGGCCGGTCTTGTTCCAGGCACTCCACCTAGCAAGATGCCATGACCACCATTTTGGGCAAATAGTGTCTGCGCACCAACAAGTGCGGATAGCCTTCCCGCTACTTCGCTCATGGGAGCTAGGAGAGGAAGTTGGCGGTTAGGTAGTTGCACGGTCTCATAGGCAATGGAAGTAACCTGCTTGGCAATTAGTTCTTTGGTAAGTTCTAGATCCGCTGCTAGGTGAAGGAAGGTAAATAGGACCAGTCCTGGTCTTAGGTATTGGTATTCGCTGGCAATTGGCTCTTTGACCTTTAGAACCATGTCTGCGATAGCCCAAGTGCCTTGGGCATCAGGCAGGATTGTCGCACCTGCGTCTTTATAGTCCTGATCTGTGATGCTAGAGCCTGAACCGGCTCCCTGCTGGATGTATACCTCGTGCCCTGAAACTACTAGTTCGTGCACTCCCGCTGGCGTAATCGCCACTCGGAATTCGTTGTTCTTGATCTCTGTTGGGACAGCGATCTTCATGATTCTCCTCTGGGTGAGGCCTCGTTGCCTCTACCAATTACGAGAATACCTCACCTCTTCAGAGGGAATGGCCTTGCCACCCCTAAAACCTATTTGTGAGTTTTGCCCTCCCAAAGGGGTAATTTGTGGCAGTATTTTTATCAATGCGTTCTTTCGCGCAGTCGGTGTTCAATTGGCCGTCTGACGGCCCTTCCCTTAGGAGTAGTGGTTATGAACCAAAACCTTCCAGAAGACCCAGAGCTACGCGAAATCGTAAAATCAGCACTTGCCCGTAAGGTAACTCGTCGCGCTGTCCTCGGTGGAGCTATGGCAACAGGTGCAGCAGCAGTTCTTGCAGCGTGTGCGCCTGGCGGCAAGACAGAACTTACTCCAGCTAAAGACGTTAGTGACTCAGACAAGACTCTTATCTGGAGCAACTGGTCTCTATACATTGACGTTGATGATGCAGGCAACTACCCAACTTTGGAAAGCTTCCAGAGTGTAAGCGGTATTGCTGTCACTTACCGTGAAGACTTTGATGACAATGACTCTTACTACGGCAAGGTGAAGGATCAACTTGCTCTCGGTCAAGACATCGGTGCCGACCTAACCTGTCCAACCTCTTGGATGGCTGCTCGTTGGATCAACCAGGGTTATGTTCAAACTTTTGATGAGGCAGAACTTCCAAACAAGAAGAATCTGCAGCCTGCTTACCTAGGTGCAACTTACGACCCAGAGAGAACCAAGTCACTTCCTTACCAAGGTATTCTTGCTGGCTTCGCGTTTGACAAAGCAGCATACAAAGCTGCAACTGGAAAAGAGGCACCTTCGGTTGTTGCAGATCTTTGGGACCCAGCTCTAAAGGGTCGCGTTGGAGTTCTAAGCGAGATGCGTGACACCGTTGGAATTGTTGCAATGGACCAGGGCACAGCTATTGGTGATGCAAACAGTTTGACTGAAGATGCTTTCATGAACGCTATTGATGTAATCGCTGCGAAGGTATCTGATGGCCAGATTGCTCGCATCAAGGGAAACAGCTACAAGGATGACCTAGTAAATGGTGACACAATTGTCGCTATCGCTTGGTCAGGTGACATCATCCAGCTAAACGCTGAAGCAGGTTACGACCGCTTTGGTTTCGTGCTTCCTGAGTCAGGTGGAACTATCTCAGCTGACTGTTTCGTAATTCCTATGGGTGCGACCCACAAGAAGAACGCCGAGAAGCTAATGAACTTCTACTACGACCCATACAACGCTGCAGTTCTTGCAGCTTATGTGAACTACATCACACCTGTTGTTGGTGCTAAGGAAGAAGCAATGAAGCTTGATCCAGCGCTTGCTGAAAACCAGCTAATCTTCCCTAGCGAAGAGTTCCTTGCTCAGACTCAGGCTTTCAGAGCTCTAGAGAGCAAAGAAGAGCAGAACTTCACCAAGGCCTTCCAAAAGATCAAGCTAGGCGCGTAGTGGCAAAGGAGTTTATTGCCCGCGGCGCTGATCTAGAACTAAAGCAAATACGTAAAGAGTTTCCTGGTTTCGTTGCAATCGATAACTTAGATCTGCATGTTCCAGCTGGTGAGTTCTTCGCACTGCTAGGTCCTTCAGGTTGCGGTAAGACAACAACTTTAAGGCTTGTTGCTGGTTTGGAATCTCCAACTAAAGGTCAAATCTTTATCGGTGGCAAGGATGTTACCGACACCAAACCTCACGAGCGTCCAGTAAACACTGTCTTCCAGTCTTATGCGCTATTCCCACACATGTCTGTGTTGGAGAACGTAGCCTTTGGTCTACGCCAGAGAAAGATTGACGAGCCTCTTGTCAAAGCCAAGGAAGCGCTGAACTTAGTTCAGCTTGCTCACCTTGCTGACCGTAAGCCTCAACAGCTCTCTGGTGGACAGCAACAGCGCGTTGCCTTGGCTAGAGCATTGGTTAACCGTCCATCACTTCTTTTGTTAGATGAACCTCTCGGTGCTTTGGATCTGAAGCTTCGTAGAGAAATGCAGATTGAGTTGAAGGCCATCCAAATGGAGGTTGGCCTAACCTTCTTGCACGTAACTCACGACCAAGAAGAAGCTATGGACATGGCAGACACCGTTGCGGTTATGAACCTAGGTCACATCGAACAGATGGGTGCTCCAGAAGTTCTATACGACAGACCTAAGACTGTTTTCGTCTCTAAGTTCCTAGGTCAATCAAACCTTTTGGTTGGTGAAGTCACTTCAAGTTCAGCAAACTCAATCAGCATTGAAGTTGCAGGAAACAAGATTTCAGTTCCGAAGGACAGAGCAGAGAAGCACACCGGCAAGATTGCAATTGGTTTCAGACCTGAGAAGGCAATTTTTCACACCAAGAAGCCTGCCGCTAACTCTGCAACCAACGTGATTGGTGCTGGTGAGATTATCGATATCAGATTCACTGGTGTTAGCAACCAGTATTTGATTGAAGTTCCTAACTTAGGAAACATAACCGTGTTTGCTCAAAACATGGGACAGTCTCCTGTGATCGAGCTTGGAGAAAAAGTTTGGATCTCGTGGGCTGTTGAACACTCATTCGGTCTTTCTGACTTGCCTGCAAACGTAGAACAGGCGTAAGCACTATGGCTTTCGCAGCTTTCGGTTCCAACAACAGTTCAAAACCTTCAAAGCCAACTAAAACTGGCAAGGTTGTTATTGCGCTCCTTGCACCAGGGCTTGCGTACCTCGGAGCATTTTTTCTAACTCCACTGATTGCTCTGATTATGGTTTCGCTTCAGATTCCAGATCCAGCAGGTGGATACGCAGAGTATGTTCCAGCTTTAGAAATAGGCAACTATGGGTATGTGATTGCAGAGTATCTGCCACACATTCTTCGTTCTTTCGGCTATGCACTTGCTGCGACTGTGTTGGCTCTTCTCATTTCATACCCACTTGCATACTTCATTGGTGTCAAAGCTAGACCTTGGCCAATGCTGCAGAAGCTGATGTTGACTCTTGTAATTGCGCCATTCTTTATCTCATTCCTGCTTAGAACTTTGGCTTGGAAGCAACTCTTCTCCAATGAGTCTTGGATTGTTACCACCCTTCAGGATTCAGGATTGCTAGATCAAACTCAGTATGTTGTTGGAACTCCATTCATGGTGATCTTTGGTCTGACATATAACTTCATTCCTTTCATGACTCTTCCGCTATACACCTCACTTGAGCGACTAGACATTCGCTATCTTGAGGCAGGTTCAGATCTGTATGCATCTCCTGCCAAGGTGTTTAGAAAAGTAACTTTGCCTCTTTCTATGCCAGGAATTATCTCTGGAACACTTCTTACTTTCATTCCAATCGCTGGTGACTATGTGAATGCTTCAGGTGATTTCCTAGGTTCATCATCAACAGCAATGATCGGTAACGTAATTGAATCTAATTACCTCCAGATCAACGATTACCCTTCAGCTTCTGCGCTATCTGTTCTGTTGATGGGTGTAATTCTGGTTTTGGTTAGCGTCTATGTTCGTAAGTCAGGGACGGAGGATCTCCTCTAATGCGCTTCAGTCTTGGAAAACTAACTCTGCCGGTTTATGCGGTAATTGCTTTCATCTACCTGCTAATCCCAATTCTGTATACCTTTGTGTTCTCATTCAATGATTCGCTGAAGACCAACTTGATCTGGCGTGGATTCACTTTTGACAAGTGGACAAATGTCTGTCAACGTGAAGGTGTTTGTGAAGCCTTCACAAACTCAGTCTTCATCGGCCTGATATCAACATTCGTTGCGACAGCTCTTGGAACCATGATTGCAATCGCATTGGTTCGTTACCGCTTCAAGTTCAGAAGCTCAATCAACTTGCTTTTGTTCCTTCCAATGGCAACCCCTGAAGTTGTTTTGGGTGCAGGTTTGGCTTCACAGTTCTTCAACCTTGGTGTTCAGAAGGGAATCTGGACAATCATCATCGCCCACATTATGTTCTGTTTATCCTTCGTGGTTGTTACAGTGAAAGCTCGTGTGGCAAGCCTTGACCCAGCTCTGGAAGAAGCCGGTAGAGATTTATACGCAAACCCACGTCAGGTGTTCTGGAAGATTACTTTCCCACTACTTCTGCCTGGTATCTCAGCTGCAGCACTACTTTCATTTGCATTGAGCTTTGATGACTTCATCATCACCAACTTCAACGCTGGTGCAGACATGACTTTCCCTAGGTATGTGTATACGGCAGCGGCGCGTGGTGTTCCAGCAGAAGCTAACGTTATTGGCTGTGCTGTCTTCTTACTGGCCATCTTTATTGTGTTGGCAACTCAGATCAACTCTGAAGTGAAGCGGAAGCGCCTAGCTAAGAAGCACTAAGCAAAAAGCGAAGTTAATGCTTCTTCGAAGTGTGCTGTGTGACGAGAAACATCTTCTTTAGTGTGTGCTGGAGACATCAAAGCCATGTTGTGGAAAGGTGTCATCAAGATTCCTCGGTTTAGGGCATGCAGGTGAAGATACTGCTGTAATTCAAAGTCATCTGCATCTGCGGCTTCTCGACCATTCTTTGGAGCTGTTTGTCTGAATGAGTATTCAGAGCGGCAACCCAACTGACTTACCTGCCAAGGAGCAGAGTACTTATCAATAAGTCTCTGCACATCAGCTGTCCAGATATCACAGAGAGCTTCCATTCCAACGAAGGCCTCTGGGGTTAGGACCTCAGTCAAAGTTGCTCTGATCGCAGCCATGGAGAGCGCGTTGCCAGCAAGAGTTCCACCAACACCACCTACGTCAATGTGCTCAAGGTGAAGACTGTCTTGAACTCTCTTAGTTAGTTCTGCTGACATTCCAAATGCACCTGCAGGAATACCCGCACCGATTGTCTTACCCATCACAACTGCGTCAGGTTCTAGCTGCCGCCTTGCGGTCATGCCACCAGGGCCTTCACTTAGAGTGTGGGTTTCATCGATGATTAGGATCACATCGTATTTAGAGCACAGCGCTCTAAGTCCTTCTAAATAACCAGGTTCTGGAAGCACAATGCCGATGTTGGTCATCGCAGGCTCAATGAGCATTGCCGCAACTTCACCAGTTTCAAATGCCTGCTCGGCTGCATCTAAATCATTGAATGGGACAACAATAGTTGTCTGTGCTGGGTCTACCTGAGGGCCAATGTTGTTCTCTCTGCTGACTGTATTTCCTTGGTCATCCAGCACTGCAAATGTTTCATCAACTGTTCCGTGGTAGCAGTAGTCGTGCACAACAACCTTTGATCTGCCGGTGACGTGTCTGGCGTATCTCAGGATGTGTCGGTTGGCATCGGTTGCAGTCAAAGTGAACTGCCACTTCGGTAAACCAAAACGATCTGAGAGAGCCTGTCCGACAACCGCTGCGTCTTCCGTTGGCAACATGAAGGTAATGCCTTTGGTCAGCTGCTTGGCAATTGCATTGATGGCCGCATCAGGGGAGTGGCCAACCATCGCACCAGTATCTCCGAGACAGAAGTCAACGTATTCGATTCCATCAACATCTGTGAACCTGGAGCCTTTAGCTGTTGATACGTAAACAGGGTGAGGGCCAGGCCATTTAGCCATCCAGGACATTGGCACACCACCCATAAGTGGGCCCATTGCCTTGCTGTGTAATTCAGCGGACTTTGGATGCTTAGATTCGAAGAGAGAAACCTCCTTAGCAAATAATTGAGCTAATTTATCTCTGTCTGCGTAGGAGTGCATTTGAATCCTCTTTGATTCGTTGTTGGGTTTAGAGCGAAGCGATACCTTGTTCGATGACTGTCAAAGCCTCAAAAATTAGCTCATCGCTAATTGCAAGTGAAGGCAGGAATCTGATTACGTTTCCGTAGGTGCCAGCGTTGAGAATCAAGACACCGTTGGTGTGAGCGTGCTTGACGATTGCATCGACAGCTGCTGAGTTAGGGGTTCTAGTTCCTGGCACTACAAACTCAATAGCCAACATTGCACCACGTCCTCGGACTTCACCGATCACTGGATACTTAGCCTTTAGGTCTAGAAGTCTTGGCTTCATGACGTTCTCAATGTGAATTGCCTTCTCTAGTACTCCACCGGCTTCAATCTGCTTTAGAACTGCAACAGCTGCTGCAGCTGCAACTGGGTTACCACCGAAGGTTCCGCCGATACCGCCTGGGTGAGATGAGTCCATGATCTCAGCTCGACCTGTGACAGCAGAAATAGGCATACCACCAGCGATACCCTTAGCGATTGTCATTAGGTCTGGTTCGAAACCCTCTTCATACTCGCTAGCAAACCATTTACCAGTTCTAGCGATACCAGCCTGAACCTCATCGGCTACAAGAACAATTCCGTTTGAGTGAGTCCACTCGCTCAAAGTCTTTAGGAAACCAGGTGCTGGAACGATAAAACCACCTTCACCTTGGATTGGTTCAATGACAACCGCAGCTAGGTTCTTGCCGCCAATGCGCTTCTCCATGTAGTTGATGGCGCGCTGAGCTGCCTCTTCTCCAGTCATTCCTTCTGGGTCATGGAATGGGTAAGACATAGGTACGTGAGTAACAGAGCCTGCGAATGGACCAAAGCCATCTGCGTAAGGCATGTTCTTGAAGTTCATCGCCATGGTTAGGTTGGTTCTACCGTGGTAAGCGTGGTCGAAGACTGCAATTTCATTGCGCTTAGTGAACTTGCGGGCAAGCTTGATTGCGTTTTCAACTGCTTCAGCACCTGAATTGAATAGCGCTGAACGCTTTACAAAGTTTCCTGGCATTCGTCTGTTCAAGATTTCACAAACCTCAACATAAGGAACGTAGGGAGTGACAGTGAATAGAGTGTGGGTTAGCTTTGCTACTTGCTCGCTAACGGCCTTAACGACACCCTCATTGGTGTGTCCGATGGTGGTAACACCGATGCCTGATCCCATGTCAATGAACTGGTTGCCATCGACATCAACAAGGATCGCTCCGTGAGCTGAATCTATGTATACCGGGAGAGTTGCACCAACACCGTGGCCAACATGCTGCAGCCTGTTCTGGTGCAGAGCCTGAGACTTAGGTCCAGGAATCGAAGTAACAAGTTTGCGAGTCTGTTCAATCGTCATGTCTCTAATTCTACGCCTGCCCCTTTTCCCTTAGGGAGTGCCCCGCATAGATAAGTCAATGGCAAGATTAGGGTATGAAGAAAATAATCATCCTAGGAAGCACTGGGTCTATTGGAACCCAAGCTCTAGAGATTATTGAGGCTAATCCAGATGAGTTCCAGGTGGTTGGTTTGGCTGGCAACAGCAACCAAGAACTGCTTCAATCACAGTCTCAAAAGTTCAATGTCCCTCAGAACAAGACCGTAACTGGAGCAGATGCTGCTGTTTCGTTGATCGAAGACACTGAGGCTGATGTTGTAATCAATGGAATAACAGGTTCTGTTGGCCTATTGCCGACCCTTGCAACTCTTAGAACTGGCAAGATTCTTGCACTAGCGAATAAAGAGTCACTGATTGTCGGTGGAAAGTTAGTGACCGAGGCTGCCAGGCCGGGACAGATTGTGCCGGTTGACTCAGAGCATTCAGCTCTTGCCCAATCACTTTTAGCTGGAAAGAGCGGTGAAGTAGCGAAGTTGATTTTGACCGCCTCAGGTGGGCCCTTCCGAGGTTTTACCAAAGAGCAGCTTAGAGATGTAATACCTGCACAAGCATTGAAACATCCAACTTGGGCGATGGGGAAAGTGGTGACCACTAACTCAGCGACCATGGTCAACAAAGGACTGGAAATCATTGAAGCGCATTTGCTTTTCGATGTCCCATTCGATCGCATTGCTGTAACAGTTCATCCACAATCAGTGGTTCACTCAATGGTCGAGTTCATTGATGGTTCGATCATTGCTCAATGTTCACCACCGGACATGAAACTACCTATTGCTTTGGGTATGACTTGGCCAGATCGAATCCCAAGCATCACTGAACCCGTTGATTTCACCAAAGCACACACCTGGACTTTTGAACCTCTCGATGAAGATGTGTTCTCTGCTGTGCGGCTTGCTAGAGAAGTTGGCACTAAAGGCCTTACCTATCCAGCTGTTTATAACGCAGCCAATGAACAAGCTGTCGAAGCATTCCATGAGAACAAGATTGGCTACTTGGAAATCGTTCAGATTATTGAGGAAACTATTCAAGCGCACGAAGCCGACAGTGAACTTTCACTCGAATCAGTTCTAGCGGCAGAACTGTGGGCAAGAAAATTTGCTGATCAACTAATCAGTTCAAAAAACTGACAGCGTAATGTCAGAGACGATAAGTAGGTTTAGTGCATGATGACTTTTCTAAACTCCGTTAGCGGTTGGGCAATCCTCCTACTCGGCCTAGCTATTTCCATTGGACTCCATGAGATTGGTCACCTGTGGCCAGCCAAAAAGTTTGGTGTCAAAGTAACCAAATACATGATTGGTTTTGGGCCGACACTCTTCTCTCGAAAGAGAGGGGATACCGAATACGGAATCAAAGCTATTCCACTTGGTGGATACATCCAGATGATTGGAATGCTCCCACCATCCAGCGCATTCAAGAATGCAAGCTTTAGAAGAACTACCTCTGAAGAAGTTGTTGCTCCAGAAGATGTTGATAAGACTTTCTATCGTTTAGCGCCATGGAAGAAACTAATCATCATGTTCGGTGGACCTTTTGCCAACCTGCTTATTGCACTTGTTCTTTCTATTGTTCTTCTGAGCGGGTTTGGTCAGTACGGTAGAACGACCACGGTTCAGGCCGTTCTGCAGTGTGTGCCAACAGAGAAAAACCCTAACTGTGATCAAGTTGGCGAGCCTTCGCCTTCAGCGGTGGCTGGACTAAAGGCTGACGATCAAATCGTTGAGCTAAACGGGGTGAGAGTAACCCAATGGTCGGAGATAGATTCGATAATGACCGCAAATGTGAACAAGGACATCCCAATCACAGTTCTGCGATCCGGTGTTGAGCAAGACCTAACCATAAAGCCAATTGAGATGACACTCAGTGGCGTCACGAAGGTCTATCTAGGTGTTTATCTCAAGGTTGAGAAGTTCAAAGTTAGCCCAGCCGCGGCAGTTCAAGAACTCGGAAATATGTTGGGTTCAACTGCGCAAATGATTGTGCAACTCCCAGTCCAAGCGATCAACGCAGTGGCTGAAATCAACCCAAGTGTTGAGCGCGACCAAAACGGTGCAATCTCTATTGTTGGCTTAGGTCAGTTCTCTGGCGATATTGCGTCGAACCCAGAGATCAGTCTTGAGGATAAATTTGCTTCTCAGTTAGCGATGCTTATGTCTTTGAACGTGGCTCTCTTTGTATTCAACATGATTCCGCTTGTTCCTCTTGATGGCGGACACATAGCAGCAGGCCTATACGAATGGGCTAAACGAGGAATATGGCGCTTACGGGGGAAGAAGCTTGATCAACCGGTCGATACCAGCAAGATGATGCCGATTGCCTTTTTCGTGGCTGGACTGCTGTTGTTGCTCAGCGTTGTCTTGATAGTGCGAGACATCGTAAATCCGCTCCAGTTCTAGGCGGTTCGCCTTGAAATAGGGCTTGGCATTTAGACTTGTATCACCTATTGAACTGAGAAAGTAGTTATCTAAAGTGCCAGCGATTAACCTTGGGCTTCCAAATACACCTCCAGTGCTGACTCCACGTCGCAAGACCAGACAAATCATGGTCGGAAACGTAGCTGTTGGTGGAGATGCACCCGTCTCAGTCCAATCCATGACTACAACTCCAACAACAGATATAAACGCGACTCTTCAGCAGATCGCCGAGTTGACCGCATCTGGTTGTGACATTGTTCGTGTCGCGTGCCCATCTCAGGATGACGCTGATGTTCTAAGAATTATTGCTAAGAAATCTCAGATTCCAGTCATCGCAGACATTCACTTCCAGCCGAAGTATGTATTCCAAGCGATTGAAGCCGGTTGTGGTGCGGTCCGAGTTAACCCAGGAAACATCAGACAGTTTGATGACAAGGTTGGCGAGATTGCTAAGGCAGCAAAAGATGCTGGAGTTTCAATCCGTATTGGAGTGAACGCTGGTTCTCTTGATCCTCGACTTCTTCAGAAGTATGGAAAACCGACTGCTGAAGCTTTGGTTGAATCTGCAGTTTGGGAAGCATCTTTGTTCGAGGAGCATGACTTCCACGATTTCAAGATCTCTGTGAAGCACAACGACCCTGTAGTAATGGTTCGTGCTTATGAACTACTTGCTGAAAGAGGAGATTGGCCTCTGCACCTTGGTGTAACGGAAGCAGGTCCAGCATTCCAAGGAACAATCAAGTCTGCTGTTGCTTTTGGTGCGCTGTTGAGCAAGGGAATTGGTGACACTATTCGTGTTTCACTTTCTGCTCCACCGGTAGAAGAAATCAAGGTGGGGTCAAAGATCCTCGAATCTCTGAATCTTCGTCCACGTAAGTTTGAAATCGTTTCCTGCCCTTCATGTGGTCGTGCACAGGTAGATGTTTACAAACTTGCTGAAGATGTCACTGCTGGATTAGAACACATGACAGTTCCTCTTCGTGTTGCTGTCATGGGTTGTGTTGTAAACGGTCCTGGTGAAGCTCGTGAAGCAGACCTAGGTGTTGCTTCTGGTAACGGCAAGGGTCAAATCTTTGTGAAGGGTGAAGTTATCAAGACTGTCCCTGAGAGTGAAATTGTTGCAACTCTTATTGAGGAAGCGAATCGTTTGGCAGCAGAGATGGATCCAGCTTTGGTTGGCTCTCCGCAAGTTGTCGTTGCTAAGAAAGACTAATTATGTTGCTTCGTATGTCGCAATTGTTTCTGCGTACCCTTCGTGAAGACCCAGCAGAAGCTGAAGTAGATAGCCACAAGCTACTAGTGCGTGCTGGATACATCCGTCGCGCCGCTCCTGGAATTTATACCTGGTTGCCACTTGGCCTTGCTGTGAAGGCAAAAGTTGAGCAAGTTGTTCGCGAAGAAATGAATCGTGCTGGAGCACAAGAAGTTTTCTTCCCAGCATTGCTGCCTAGAGAACCTTTTGAAACAACCGGTCGCTGGACTGAGTACGGCGATAACCTATTCCGTCTTCAGGACCGCAAGAAGGCAGACTACCTACTAGCTCCAACACACGAAGAGATGTTCACACTTTTAGTAAAAGACCTTTACTCAAGCTATAAAGATCTTCCTTTGACTTTGTATCAAATCCAGAACAAGTATCGCGATGAAGCACGTCCTCGCGCAGGGCTACTACGTGGTCGCGAGTTTGTAATGAAGGACGCATACTCTTTCGATGTGACTGATGAAGGATTGGTTGCTTCTTACCAAGCTCAGCGCGACGCTTATGAACGAATCTTTACTCGCCTTGGCATTGAGTACGTAATTGTCAAAGCCGATGCTGGCGCTATGGGTGGTTCTGCTAGCGAAGAGTTCCTGTCACCCTCACCAATTGGAGAAGACACGTTCGTTCGTTCGGCTGGCGGATACGCTGCAAACGTTGAAGCTGTAACAATTTCTGCTCCAGCTGAACTTAGCGTTGATGGTTTGCCAGCAGCTGCTACTCATGAAACACCGGGCACTAAAACTATTGATTCTGTAGTCGCATTCGCTAACACTTCTTTGGGAATGTCAGAGATAACAGCGGCTCACACCTTGAAGCACATTGTCCTTGCTTTGACTGATGTTAATCACAAGCGTTCACTTGTAGTGGTCGGTTTGCCGGGCGACAGAGAGATGGAAGCGAAGAGAGCAGAAGTTGCTTTCCCTGGATTTGAAGTTGAGCCTGCCACTGATGAGGACTTTGCAAAGAACCCTGGACTAGTTAAGGGTTTCCTTGGTCCAGTAAAAAATGGTGTTCAGTTCCTAGGTGAGAAAGCTGAATCAAAGATTCGCTATCTACTTGACCCACGTGTGGTTAAGGGGACCGCTTGGGTAGCTGGCGCTAACCAAAGCGACAAGCACACTTTCAATTTGGTAGTCGGAAGAGACTTCGAAGCCGATGGTGTTGCAGACATCGCTGAAATTAGAGCTGGAGATCCAGCTCCTGATGGTAGCGGGCCTCTTGAGTTAGCTCGAGGCATCGAAATTGGGCACGTCTTCCAACTTGGGCGCAAGTATGCGCAAGCACTTGACCTAAAGGTATTGGACGAAAACGGAAAACTAGTCACAGTCACTATGGGCTCTTACGGTATTGGTGTGACCAGAATCATTGCTGTTCTAGCTGAGGCAAACAACGATGAAAAGGGTTTGATCTGGCCTGAAACTGTTGCTCCTGCAGATATTCACGTTGTTGCCGCTGGTAAGGACGAGGTTGTCTTTGAGACTGCAGAACGTCTGGCTAAGGAGTTGGAAGCAGCTGGCAAGTCAGTTCTTCTAGATGACCGCCTAAAGGTAAGCCCTGGCGTGAAGTTCAGCGATGCCGAACTTCTAGGTATTCCTCACATCATCATCGTTGGCCGAGGCTTAGAAAACGGTGAAGTGGACCTATGGGATAGACGCTCTGGCGAGAGACGCTCAGTCAAGGTAGAATTAGCGGTGACCGAGTCGCTCTAGAGCCAAAAGTTCTAGTCGCTCGCATAACTTACTAGCGGCCAGGAGGCGTCTCATGGATATCGATTTGAATGCTCTACGACTTGTTGAGCGTGACCGAGAAATCCCTTTTGCCGAACTAGTCGAAATCATTGAAGCAGCCATCGTTGCTGCATATAACAAGAGCGTAGGTCACAACGACTCTGCTCGCGCAGTCCTAGACCAGAAGACCGGCAAGGTCGCGATCATGGTTCCAGATACCGAAGAGCGGGATGAGCAAGGAAAACTCCTTACCGAAACTCCTGACGGCGTTAAGATTCCAGAAGTTGATAAGACACCGGATAACTTTGGCCGTATTGCTGCAGCTGCAGCTAAGCAGGTCATCGCTCAAAGAATTCGTGGTCTAACCGACGAAGGTCTATACGGTGAATACAAAGCCAAGGTTGAGGACATCGTTGCTGGTGAAATCCAACAGGGACCTCGCCCATACATGGTCTACGTAAAGATCGGCGATGTTGAAGCAATCTTGCCTCCCGAAGAGCAAGTGCCAGGCGAAGACTATTCACATGGTAAGAGAATGCGTTTCTACGTAACCAAGGTAGATAAGAACGTTCGAGGCCAGGTTCAGAT
>JBBAML010000003.1:19638-39049 GCA_040402515.1 Rhodoluna sp. | reverse complement strand
GAATGCGTTTCTACGTAACCAAGGTAGATAAGAACGTTCGAGGCCAGGTTCAGATAAACGTCTCCCGTACCCACCCAAGCTTAATTAGAAAGCTCTTTGCTCTAGAAGTGCCTGAAATTGCTAATGGCCAGGTTGAAATTGTTCAAGTTGCTCGAGAAGCCGGCCAGCGAACCAAGATTGCTGTTAGAACTTCAGTCCCAGGCCTAAATGCCAAGGGAGCTTGTATTGGTGAACTGGGCCAGCGAGTCAGAGCCGTTACTGCAGAACTCAACGAAGAGAAGATTGACATCGTTGATTACTCAGAAGATATCTCTAAGTTTGTCGCTCAAGCACTATCTCCAGCCAAGGTTTCAGCTGCCTTTATCGTCAATGAGAAGGATGCTCCAAAAGACGAAAGACCTAAGGTTCGTGTCCTAGTTCCTGAATACCAGTTGTCATTGGCCATCGGTAAAGAAGGCCAAAACTCCCGTCTTGCCAGCAAACTAACTGGCGCAAAGATTGACATCATGTCTGATGACATGGGGGATGACGAATAAAAGCCCATTTTTGACGGTTGTCATAAGGCTAGGGCTTTCTAGGGTGCAGGCATTAGAATGAATCCAGTTAGAACTTGCGTTGGCTGTCGTCAACATGGCAATCGAGCAGATTTATTGCGATTGGTCAGTATTCAGGGTTTATTGAGTATCGATTCCGCTAAGAGCCTGCCAGGTCGCGGTGTTTGGCTCCATAAAAGTCCAAGTTGTTTAGCAACTGCCTTAGAACGCAGTGCATTCAGCAGGGCCTTGAAGGTAAAAGTGCAGTTACCAACGCAAATAAGTGATCTAGCCAAATTTATAGAACAGGCCGAATAGATGTTAGAAAACTAATGAGAACCTCGAAATGAGAACCTCAAAGCACTAAAGCCTGCCCTGACTGGGTAGGCCCCAGACAGGAGAAACTAAGTGGCGCTACCACGCGTATACGACATTGCTAAAGAGCTCGGAATTGAAACTGCCGAAGCCTTAGCCAAATTAAAAGAATTAGGCGAGTACGTTAAGAGCGGTTCGTCGACCATTGCACCACCGGTCGCCAACAAGCTACGTGCTGCATATCCAGACGCTAAGCCAAAGGCCGAAGAGCCTAAAGCTGAGAAACCAACCAAGGCAAAGGCCGCTAAAGCTGAAACAGCTGAGCCTGTAGTTGAAGACAAGCCAGAGGTAAGCGCTAAGCCGGTCGATCCGACTGCAACACCTGAGGCTAAGACAGAGACTCCAGCTGCACCTGCTGCAACACCTGGCATTCCTCGACCAGGTAATAATCCTTTTGCTGCCAACCAGGGCATGGGTATCCCACGTCCAATGGCAAGACCAGGCAATAACCCATTCGCTTCTAACCAAGGAATGGGCAGACCTGGTCAATCAGGTACTAGACCTGGTGGACCTCGTCCTGCTGGTGCCGGCGGTCCTTCAGCTCGACCAGGGGGACCTCGTCCTGCTGGAACTGGAAGACCTCCTGGAACGGGTGCTCCTCGTCCTGCTGGTGCTGGTACTCCAGGTGGAGCTCCTGGATTTGGTGGTCCTGGTGGTAGACCAGGTGCAGGTGGTCGCGGTCGTGGCGGTGGAGCTGCTGGTGCATTCGGTAAGGGTGGATCAAGAAATGCTTCTAAGGCTAGAAAGTCAAAGAGAGCGAAACGCGAAGAATTCGAACTACGTTCAGCACCTAGCCTCGGTGGAGCAGTTGTTCCACGCGGTGATGGCAACACAGTTATTCGTCTACGTCGAGGTTCATCTATTCAAGACTTCGCAGACAAGATTGATGCCAATGCAGGTCAGCTGATCACAGTGCTATTCGCACTTGGTCAGATGGCAACTGCAACTGCGTCGTTGGACGAAGATACATTCCAGATTCTTGGTGTTGAACTTGGCTACAAGATTGAAATCGTATCTCCTGAAGATGAGGAGCGTGAGCTATTCGATTCATTCGGCTTAGATATCTCAACCGAATATGAAGAAGACGAAGATGAGATGGAATACCGTGCTCCTGTAGTCACAGTGATGGGTCACGTTGACCACGGTAAGACCAGGTTGCTCGACAAGATTCGCAACGCGAATGTTCAAGGTGGTGAAGCCGGTGGAATTACCCAGCACATCGGTGCTTACCAGGTTCACACCAACCACGAAGGTATCGATAGAGCAATTACTTTCATTGATACACCTGGACACGAAGCGTTCACCGCTATGCGTGCCCGTGGTGCTCAGGTAACTGACATTGCAATTCTTGTTGTTGCTGCTGATGACGGTGTTATGCCCCAGACAGTTGAAGCGTTGAACCACGCTCAGTCTGCTGGTGTTCCAATTGTTGTTGCAGTGAACAAGGTTGATAAAGAAGGTGCAAACCCTGCCAAGATTCGTCAGCAGCTAACCGAGTTCAACTTGGTTGCTGAAGAGTATGGAGGAGATGTCATGTTCGTTGACGTATCTGCTCTTACTGGTGCAGGTATTCAACAACTTCTTGATGCAGTCCTGCTAACAGCAGATGCTGCTCTTGACCTAAGAGCTAACCCTCACCGTGATGCTCGTGGTGTTGCTATCGAAGCAAACTTGGATAAGGGTCGCGGATCAGTTGCAACTGTTCTTATTCAGTCTGGAACTCTTCGTGTTGGTGACTCTATTGTTGCCGGTGCAGCGCACGGCCGTGTTCGTGCCATGTTCGACGAGAATGGGGCTGCTGTTGAAGCAGCAGAACCATCACGTCCAGTCCAGGTACTAGGTCTTCAGTCAGTTCCTCGTGCGGGTGACACATTCGTTGTTACCGAAGATGAGAGACAGGCAAGACAGATCGCTGAGAAGCGTGAAGCTGCTGACCGTAACGCACTTCTTGCTAAGACCCGTAAGCGCGTTAGCCTCGAAGACTTCACCAAGGCTCTTGAAGATGGAAAGGTTGAAGCCCTCAACTTGGTCATCAAGGGTGACGTATCTGGTGCGGTTGAAGCTCTTGAAGATGCATTGCTGAAGATTGAAGTTGATGATTCAGTTCAGCTTCGAATCATCCACCGTGGTGTTGGAGCTATTACTGAGAGCGATGTGAACCTAGCAACTGTTGACAGCGCAATCATCATCGGATTCAACGTCAAGCCTGATAACAAGGCTCGTGAGCGTGCAGACCGTGAAGGTGTTGAGATTCGTCAATACAGCGTTATCTATGCAGCACTCGAGGATATCGAGAAGTCACTCAAGGGAATGCTCAAGCCGGAATACGAAGAAGCTCAGCTTGGAACTGCAGAAGTTCGAGAGATCTTCAAGTCATCTAAGGTTGGCACCATTGCTGGTTCGATTGTTCGTTCTGGTTCTATCAAGCGCAACTCTTTGGCTCGTATCTCAAGAGGCGGAACAATGCTTGCAGAGAACCTAAAGATCGAATCATTGAAGCGATTCAAGGACGACGCTAACGAAGTCAAGACAGACTTTGAGTGTGGTATCGGGCTTGCCGGTTTCAATGAGATTGAACTTGGAGATATCATCGAGACCTACGAGATGCGTGAGAAGCCGAGAGTCTAATGGTTGATGCAGCGCGCGCTAGACGTCTTGCAGAGCGAATCAAAGTTCTAACTGCAGAGGCGCTTGAGAAGGTAGTTAAAGATCCAGATCTAGGGTTTGTCACAATCACTGATGTGAGAGTGACCCCTGATCTGTCTCATGCCAAGATCTTCTACACATTCTTTGGCGATGCTGCAGCGAGAGCTAAGAGCAACGATGTAATCGAAAGACACCGCGGAAAGATTCGCGGTGAAATTGGTAGACAGCTTTCGATTCGTCTAACTCCAACTATCGAATTCATTTCTGATGAGGTTCCTGAAACTGCAGCGCACATGAACGATCTTTTGGCTCAGGCAAGAGCGAGGGATGCAGAACTTGCCAAGCTTGCTAAGGATGCTGAGTTTGCTGCAGGGGAGAATCCATACAAAGAACCTAAAGTTATCGACGAAGAGAACGAGTAAAGCTTGGCGACCCCCGGATTGTTGCTCGTTGATAAGCCTGAGGGAATCACCAGCCACGATGTGGTTAGTCGAGTTAGAAAACTTCTTGGAACTAGAAAAGTCGGCCACGCAGGAACATTAGATCCAATGGCAACAGGACTACTAGTTCTGGGCATAGAGTCTGGAACTAAACTTCTAACCTTCATTGTCGGTAAAGATAAAACTTACGAAGCTACCATTCGTCTAGGTTCTTCAACTGTCACTGATGACTGTGAGGGTGATGTTCTAACTACAGCAACTCCTGAACAGCTTGCCGCCGTTTCTGCAGAGTCCATAATCTCTGGCATTTTGAAACTTACAGGTGTGATTCAGCAGAAACCTTCAGCGGTTTCAGCAATCAAAGTTGATGGCGAAAGAGCTTATGCCAAAGTTCGTGCTGGCGAAGAAGTTGATCTACCGAGTCGAGAAGTGACAGTCTCCAAATTTGAAGTTATTGGAGAGATCAGATTTACAAACGAACACATCGAGCTAGATGTAGTTGTTGATTGTTCGAGCGGGACATACATTAGAGCCCTGGCTAGAGATCTTGGCAAAGATTTAGGTGTTGGTGGTCACCTAACTGCACTGAGGAGAACACGAATAGGTGAGTTTGATCTTGCAACAGCTTTTGATTTCTCAGGTGACTCACCATTGGCAATCATTGGATTAGCTGAAGCAGCCAAGACATCATTACCTTTCAAAGAGATTTCCACTCAGGACGAAATCGACCTTCGATTTGGTAAGAGGATTTCCGGCGCTGTTGATAGGCCAACTGCAGCGCTGGCCTCAGGTGAATTGGTGGCTGTGGTTGAATCGGCAGGCTCAAACAGTCTGAAATCTCTTGTCGTATTTATCAAAGGAGAGTCGAATGTTTGAGTGGGCTTACCTTGCTCAGGTTTATCTAGCCTTAGCCGTTGCTTTGTACTGCATCCTCCTGGGAATTTTCAATCGACCTCCTTCTTGGTGGTCTGTTGGGGCAGTTTCCCTGGTTGAAGGCTTTTTGCTGGTCCAGCTGGCTGTGACAATTGCCTTAGTTGCCTCAGGTAATCAGGCAAAGGGGGATACGGTCGAATTCTTCGGGTATATCCTCACTGCTTTGATAGTCCCTCCGGCCGCTGTTGGCTGGGCAATTGTCGATAGAAGTCGCTGGTCGACAGTGGTTTTAGGGGTTTCAGGGCTGACTGTGGCCATAATGCTGGTGCGAATGTGGCAAATCTGGACTGGAATCAGGTTCGGATCTGCCTAACTTGTTAACCTTCCGTTAACCGACACTATAACTTTCGGTAAGTGTCAAAAGACAAACTGAAGGCTATGAGCGAATCCTCTGTTTCTAAACCTGCGCCGGTCAGACGTAAATTGTCTGCAGGTCCACTCAGCAGAGGTGACAAGTGGTTCTTTAGAACTACATCAATCGCAGCTAACTTCGCATTCGTTCTTGTAGCTTTTATCCTCATCTTCCTCTTTATTCAAGCTCTTCCAGCTCTGACCTCTCAGGGTTTGCCATTCGTTTATGGAACTGAGTGGAACACTCAACAAGATCCGATTGTGATGCAGATTGGCCCGATGATCTGGGGATCTTTGCTCATCGGTGCGATTGGAGTGGTTTTCGCAACGCCGCTCGCAGTGTCTCTTGCCTACCTAATCGTTTTTATGCTTCCTTCTCGTTTAGCTAAAGTTGCAACAACTCTTGTCGACCTTTTGGCAGCGCTTCCTTCAGTAATCATTGGCCTTTGGGGCTTGTTTGTGTTTAGCCCTGTCGCAGCTGAATGGGGAGCAATCCTAAACAAGTACTTGGGTTGGATTCCAATTTTCCAGGTTAGTTCAGCCGATAACGGCTTTGGAGGTTCACCTTTCATCGCTGGTTGGATTGTTGCCATCATGATTGTTCCAATCATCACAAGCATCACCCGTGAGGTCTTCAGCCAGTTGGACAGAGACCTAATCAACGGAGCTCTTGCTCTTGGCGGTAGTAGATTCTCAACTTTCCGCAGAGTAATTTTCCCTACCTCAGCTGGTGCTGTAGTTGGTGGTGTTTTGCTTGGTCTCGGTCGCGCACTCGGTGAGACTGTTGCGATCTACTATGTATTGCAAATTACTTTCAACATCAACTGGGGTCAGATTCTTGAGCCAAATGGTGGAGCTGTGGCGTCCATGATCTTGTCCAAGTTTGGTGAAGCCACCCATGATGAAGTCTCTGGTTTGATTGCCGCTGGTTTGGTGTTATTCATTCTGACTCTTGGAATCAACTTCATCGCTAGCGTGATTGTGAATCGTGCTCAACCTTGGAGGAAGAACTAATGAGTTTCGCTCCTAGACCTGCTGTCCAGCCTTGGGCCAGAGTAAACACCGGTAGAAGAATCCAGATTCTTCTGGCTAGCAGCATCCCACTTCTCGCAACTGTTTTGATAATCATCTTGACCGGCCTCGACAACAACATTGCTCTGATTGGAGTTTTTCTTCCTCTTCAATTGGTTGCTGCTGCCGCAGTTGGTTTCAAAGCCTTCGGTAAGCGTGGTGTTGGAGACGCCGCCCTAATAGTCCTAGTAATTTTCTTTGCAACTTTCGTACTCGTCCTGTTGGCTTCAGTTGTGTTCGCACTGATATCCCAGGGAGCTCAGGCGATGTCATGGGGATTCTTCACAACAAATAACCGTTATGTATCAAACACCACTTCACTTGAGTACGGTGGTGTTGGTCACGCAATCATCGGAACTCTTCTTGTTGTTGGTCTAACAACCGTTGTGACGGTTCCGCTTGGTATCGCAATGGCAATTTACCTAACTCAGTCTCAGTCAAAAACTAAGGGAATCATTAGAACCCTTACCCAGGCAATCAGTGGACTTCCATCTGTTGTGGCAGGTTTGTTTATTTTGTCTATTGCAATCACGTTGGACTGGCAGAAGAGCGGTGTCTTAGGTTCGATGGCTTTGCTACCGCTAATGCTTCCAACAATTGCTCGTGTTGCTGAAGAAGCTCTTCGTCTAGTCCCAGTGGATTTGAGATACGCAGCACTTGCGCTTGGAGCGCCAAACTACAGAGCCTTCTTCCAAGTTATTCTTCCTGCAGCTAAGTCAGGTCTTGTCACAGCCATCTTGCTAGGTGTTGCAAGAATTATTGGTGAAACAGCTCCCTTGATCCTTACAGTTCCAATCAGCAATGGAACATCCTGGGACCTTTTCTCAGGTGAAATCATGACTCTTCCTGCATACGTTTATAACTACCTAGGTTCTGCTTTCGTGCCGTCGCAGAACCGTGCGTGGGGTGCAGCGCTAGTGCTAATGATTCTTGTTGCAATCCTTTTCGGTGCTACTCGAATTATTTCTCGATCTAAGTCACTTAAATCAAAACCAACCAAAGAGAAAGCAAGCAAATGAACAGCTTGGCGAAAGCTTCAACACTAAGTTCAGAGAACATCAGCGTCTGGTTCGGTCAGCGCCAGGTTCTTAGCGATGTCAACCTTGTCTTCCCTGCGAACAAGGTAACAGCGCTAATCGGCCCTTCAGGTTGTGGAAAGTCGACTTTCATTAGAACCCTAAACCGAATGCACGAGCTAATCCCTGGTGCCGGTCTTGCTGGTTCTGTATACCTTGACGGTGAAGACATTTACGGTGAAGACTTTGATGCAGTATCAGTGAGAATCAAGATCGGTATGGTCTTCCAGAAGCCAAACCCTTTCCCAACCATGACTATCCGCGACAACATTCTCAGTGGGTTGCGTCTAAGTGGTCGCAAGATCGAAAATGGCGACGAAGTTGTTGAAACCTCACTCCGTAGAGCTTCTATCTGGAATGAAGTCAAAGATCGCCTAAATGATCAGGCCATTTCGCTTTCCGGTGGACAGCAGCAGCGTTTATGTATCGCTCGTTCATTGGCTATGAACCCTCAGGTTTTGCTAATGGATGAGCCATGTTCAGCTCTAGACCCAGGCTCTACTCGCCGTATCGAGGAGACCATCCAGGAACTGAGCTCAAGCATGACAATCGTCATTGTGACTCACAACATGCAGCAAGCGCAGCGTGTATCAGACCAGACAGCTTTCTTCTTAGCCGACGACAACACCCCTGGTGGAGTAGTGGAATTTGGCGCTACAGAGCAGATTTTCAATGGTCCTATTGACCAGCGCACCAATGACTATGTAAATGGCCACTTCGGGTAATTAGATAACCCAAAGTTAACCTTTTCTTAGCCAAAACGCTAGCAAAACGAGACCGTTAGTTAGCAAAAAGTACCAAGAATAACAACATCGAATAATCGATAAACATACAACAAGGAGAAAAATGTTCAAGAAGATCGTTTCTATCGCTGCTTCAGCTGCGGTAGTTGCTGGTGTGCTCCTGGCTGCACCTGCACAGGCTGCTGGTCAGTCAATCAAGGGCTCAGGCTCATCATTCGCTAACAACGCAATGCAGGCATGTCTAGGTGCCTACACAACTAACACCGTTACTTACACTTCAACTGGTTCAGGTACTGGTAAGTCAAACTACGTAGCAGGTACTTACGACTTCGCTGCAACTGACAGCCTTTTCACAAGCCCAGCTCCTAGCTCAACTTACGTAACCGTTCCACTACTTGGTGGTCCAGTTGCTTTCGCTTACACAGCTGCTAAGGTTGCTGACGGTCTAAACCTGACCGCACAGAACATCTCAGACATCTTCACCGGTCGTGTAACAAAGTGGAACGATGCTTCAATCAAGGCAAACAACTTGAAGATTGCTCTTCCAAACAAGGCAATCAAGGTCTTCTACCGTTCAGGTTCATCAGGTACTAACGAGAACATCTCTAACTACCTTGCACAGAACCTTCCTGGTCAGGGATGGGTTAAGAGCTCAACTTGGTCAACTGCAATTGCAGGCGCAAAGTTGAACTCAACTGTAGTTGGAACTGGTCTAGCAACTTCTACTCTTGTTTCTGAGACTCTAGAAGACACACTGAACGGTTTCGGTTACTTCGACCTATCAGACGCGATCACTGCAGATGTTTCAATTGCGAAGCTAAAGAACGCTGCTGGTGCATTCATTGCTCCAACCGCTTCAGCTGCTGCTAAGTTCATCAACGCACAGTCAATCATCACCGGTCAGACCGATGCAACAAACGGAACACTAAGCATTGACTTCACCAAGTCAATTTCAGGTGCTTACCAGTTGTCAATCGTTACTTACGGTGTTGCTCCTCGCTACGTACCAACCCCTTCTGCAAAGGTAAGCACAAACGCTTCAAAGCTTGCAGTTGGCGACTTCTTCAAGTACGTAGTATCTAGCTGTATCCCAGCTAAGGCTGCAAGCCTTGGTTACGTTGCTCTAGGTGGTGCGCTAAAGACTTCAGCGCTAAACCAGATCAAGACAATCGGCTAGTTTCAAAAACGATTAGTGGTAGCGCGGTTGAGATTATCTCAACCGCGCTATCTCTTTGTTTATAGATAATATTTAGTTAGACCAGGATTAGGCATATGAAGATTTCAAGATTTATCGCTAGTGCACTCATCGCATCATCTGCGACCTTAGCTTTAACCGCTTGTGACCCACCGATGCCTCCTGAAGTTCAAGCAGCACTCGATGAAATGAGCTATACCTGTGTCACTGGTGAGGCTACAGTTCGATCCCCAGAATATATGAACGACATCGTCGTTGGCTGGGCAGATTCTCTTTCTTACTCGTGTGTTGATCCAGAACCAACCATGACTTTTACTGTTACGACAGATGCAGCCACTCCGGTAGACGCAGAAATCTCTGCTTACCCTTCAGTATGTGATGCTAAGCAGACAGTCCCTGTAGCCGTTGACGCTGGTGTCTTCGTATTCAATCTTCCAGATGTTGGTAACGTAAACATCTCGCCAGAGCACATGTCAGGAATTCTCACCGGAGATGTCACCGACTGGAGCGAACTTGTAAGTGAGAATCCACAGACAACTTTGCCTTCACTTCCAATTTCAGTCTTGCCAGAGGCAGACGAAATTGCACTGCAATCTGTGATTGATTTCCTAAAAATTTCTAATGTTGAGCCAACCAAGGATCTATTGGTTCAAGGAGTCGCATCACCGAGCGGTGACCAGTACACCTTGCTCGAGCCAGGTCAGATCGCCGTAGTTCCCTACAGCTACGCCGTTTACTTTGGGCTTTACTCAGCCGCAGTATTCCTAAACATTGATGAAGAAACAGGCGAGCCAGTTGTCGCAGTTCCTGATCTTGAAGGTATTCAGTCTGCAGCTAGCCAGTTTGCAATGAGCAAGACAAGCTCTTCACTTTCAGTCAAGTTAGATAAGAACATCGCTCCTAGTGCTGCGTCAGGCTTTGAGCCGGCCGTTCCTTACCAGGCTGTTTATCCAGTGAACTTCTACACCTGCAATGACACCACTTTGGTTCCAAGGGCTGTGGGTAGATTCTTCCTAAGACTTGATCAGCAGGGTTCACTTGGTGGTTACAACTATGCGCCGTTGGCTGAAAACGTAAGAATCGAATCCGCTTATGTTATTCGTCAGGGACTGCCGACACCAACACCTACTCCAACCGAGTAGCAGGTTAGGCTAGACGCTATGAGTAAAGAGCGTGCTGGTAAAGGTGTTGGAAACTTAGTTGTCGCTGTTTACGGTGTTTTCGCTCTCTCAGCAACAGTGAGAGCCCTTTACCAACTACTGCGCAAATACGATGAAGCACCAGTGGCATATTGGCTAAGCCTTTTGGCTGGACTCATATACTTTGTCGCCACCTTTGCTCTTGCAAAAAACAATCTCTCATTGGCAAAGAGGACTTTAATCTTTGAGTTGATTGGGGTTCTTGTGATTGGGTCATTGAGTTTTATTCGCCCAGATCTTTTTGCACACCCAACAGTTTGGTCATTTTTTGGAATGGGTTATGGCTTTATACCTTTAGCCCTACCTATATTCGGTCTTTGGTGGATTTCAGGTAGGAAGAGTTAAATCAAGTGATCAGTGTTACCAGTATTGATGTCGTTCCAGCCGAACTTGGCTTAACCGTCGTTACGATCGGGAAATTTGATGGTATTCACCTAGGTCACCAAGCTTTGATTGCTGAAACAGTAAACATTGCAGAAGAACACATGCTTGTTCCTGCTCTGGTCACATTCGATAAGCACCCAGGGTCTTACCTAAATCCAAAGACCTCCCCAATTCCTCTAATTGGTCCAACTCAAAAGGCAGAGCTTTTAGAGGAGTCTGGAATCGAGTTGCTGGTTACCTTATCTTTCGATGAGGCTCTGGCTGGTTTGAGCGCTCGAGAGTTTGCTGAACAAATTCTGGTTCAAGGTCTAAAAGCTAAAGCATTAGTAGTCGGTGAGGACTTCAAGTTTGGTTCTGGCCAAGAAGGGGATGTGAATACTCTCCGTGAACTTGGGTTGGAACTAGGTTTCACAGTATTGCTTGTCCCAAGTATTGAGGTAGACGGGGTTAGAGTCTCCACCACACATATCCGGAATCTGCTGGAGGCAGGGGATGTGAAGGCAGCAGCCAAATTCTTGGGAAGATTGCACTGCACTAGGGGAGAGGTTGAACATGGGCTCAAGATTGGTCGAGAGCTTGGCTTCCCAACTGCAAACATCTCAAGAACTGCAGAAGGCTTCTTGCCTAAAGATGGTGTTTACGCTGGCTGGTTATTTGATGCACTGGGCCAGAGGCACCCGGCTGCACTATCCATTGGGATCAACGAGACAATCAGCGAGGTCCCAAGGCTTCTCGAGGTTCACGTTCTAGACCGAAAAGACCTAGACCTTTACTTCCAGACCGTAAACGTTGAATACGTTGAATTCATCAGGCCAGCCCTCAAATTCGCTGGAGTTGAAGAGCTCATTGTGTCGATAAATGCGGATCTAGACAAGATCAGGGTCATCCTGGGCTAGTCAACGCACCTCTTTCTGGACTAAGATAGAGAGGTTGCCGTGTATCGGCCGCGGATCTACAGAGCAATATTCACAAGGTTTATTGCGCCGCGCAGCGAGCCTCGAGAGGAACCCCAATGGCACTGGACGCTACAAAGAAAACTGAAATTATCAAAGCATATGCAACCCACGAAGGTGACACCGGTTCTCCAGAGGTTCAGATTGCTGTTCTAACCGAACGCATCAAGGAACTTACCGAGCACCTAAAAGACCACAAGCACGACCACCACTCACGTCGTGGACTATTGCTTCTTGTTGGTCAGCGTCGCCGTCTGCTTGGCTACTTGCAGAATGTTGAGATCGACCGTTACCGTGCGCTTATCGAGCGTCTAGGTCTGCGTCGCTAATTCAGATTTTCACAGTGAAACCGTCCTTCGGGGCGGTTTCACTCTTTAAGGGTTAAACTTTTACCTGAGCTAAGGAGCTGTAATGGATTTTGTTGGTGCGATTCAGTCTGGATTCAAGAACTACGTGACTTTTAGTGGCGTTGCCAAAAGAGCTGAGTATTGGTACTGGGTACTTTTCACTGTTTTGGCGGGTCTTGTGGCAACAGCGTTTGACACCATCACAGTCATTGGCTTTTTAGCCGATATCTTTGCTTTGGCAACATTTCTGCCTTCGTTGGCGGTGTCAGTCAGAAGACTGCGTGACGCTGGTAAGTCCTGGGTTTGGCTACTTAGCCCTATTCCAGGAGTAATAATTCTGGTTACTGGACTTGTCATGTTGATTTCTAATCTCTTCGTTCAGGGTTATGTCAGCTCTTTTGAAACGTTAGCGGACGATAACTTCCCATCTGATGCCCTCATTGAGCAGCTAATTACTGATGCATCCTTCCTACCTGGACTTGGCGTATTTGTCCTTGGATTACTCCTAGCTAGCGTCTTCAACCTCATTGTGAACGTAATTTTCATGGTTTTGCCATCAAAAACCTACGCTCAGGGCAATAAAATGGTTGCTCCAACCATCTAGATAGCGCCTATAGGCTTATTTGCCCTCGGCTGGTAGACTGGTTCTAGATTCAAAGACGGCAGGTTTGCTGGTCAGTGGTGGTGGATCTTGGGGCAAGTTACCCAAGTTTTATTACTGTTGGCCAGAGCAGCCTAATTATTGGCATTTGCTGAATTGAATTCAACGCGTTAGTTGCGCATCCATAAATCGTTTATGGGTGTTTGGTGCGTTTTCATATAAAGATAAAAAGAGGAGGGACCATGGAAGGTCCAGAAATCAAAGCACAAGAAGTAATCATCGACAATGGCAAGCACGGTAAGCGTGTTATCCGTTTCGAAACCGGTCGTCTAGCTCAGCAAGCACAGGGTGCAGCTGCAGTTTATATCGACGAGGAAACCATGTTGTTCTCAGCAACAACAGCGAGCAAGACCCCCAAAGATCAGTTCGACTTCTTCCCACTAACTATTGACGTTGAGGAAAGAATGTATGCAGCTGGTCGTATCCCAGGATCATTCTTCCGTCGTGAAGGTCGCCCATCAACCGAAGCTATCTTGGCTTGTCGTTTGATTGACCGTCCACTACGTCCATCATTCCCTGATGGTCTAAGAAACGAAATTCAGGTTGTTGTTACTGTTTGGGCAATTCACCCAGACGAGATGTATGACGTACTTGCTATCAACGCTGCGTCTATGTCAACCCAACTTGCAGGTCTACCATTCTCAGGTCCAATCGGTGGTGTGCGTGTTGCACTAATCGATGGTCAGTGGGTTGCTTTCCCTAAGCACTCCCAGCTTGAGAGTGCAGTATTCGACATGGTTGTTGCCGGTCGCGTAATCAACGAAAACGGTAAAGAAGATGTAGCAATCATGATGGTTGAAGCAGAAGCTACCGAAGTTTCTTGGAACCTAATCAAGAACGAAGGCGCAACTGCTCCTAGCGAAGACATTGTTGCACAGGGTCTAGAAGCTGCTAAGCCATTCATTGCTCAGTTGGTTAAAGCTCAGCAGGCTGTTGCAGCAGAAGCTGCAAAGCCAACCGCAGACTACCCACTGTTTGCTCCATACACTGATGAGGTTTACTCAGCTGTTGCAGCTCTTGCAGAAGCAGAACTAGGTCGCATCTACCAGGTTGCAGATAAGACTGAACGTCAGAATGCTGACGATGCTCTAAAGGCATCTGTTAAGGAAAAGCTTGCAGAGACTCTAGATGAAGCACAGTTAAACCAGGTTTCAGCTGCATACAAGTCAGTTACTAAGCACGTTGTTCGTACCCGTGTTCTAAAAGAGGGTATCCGAATCGATGGTCGTGGCAAGGCAAACATTCGCAAGATCGATTGTGAAGTTGCTGTTATTCCTCGCGTTCACGGTTCAGCTATCTTCCAGCGTGGAGAGACTCAAATCTTGGGTATCACTACCTTGAACATGTTGAAGATGGAACAGCAGATCGATTCACTTTCTCCAGTTACTTCTAAGCGATACATGCACAACTACAACTTCCCACCTTATTCAACTGGTGAAGTTGGTCGTGTTGGAACTCCTAAGCGTCGTGAGATTGGTCACGGTGCTCTAGCTGAGCGTGCGTTGGTTCCAGTTCTTCCTTCACGTGAAGAATTCCCTTACGCAATCCGTCAGGTATCTGAGGCTCTAGGTTCAAACGGTTCAACCTCAATGGGTTCTGTTTGTGCTTCGACTCTTTCACTACTAAACGCTGGTGTGCCACTTCGTGCACCGGTTGCTGGTATCGCAATGGGCCTTATCTCAGACACCGTTGATGGTAAGACAGAGTACGCTGCTTTGACAGACATCCTTGGTGCAGAAGATGCATTGGGAGACATGGACTTCAAGGTTGCTGGAACTTCAGAGTTCATCACAGCTATCCAGTTGGACACCAAGCTAGATGGTATTCCTTCATCAGTTCTTGCTGGTGCGCTATCTCAGGCTAAGGATGCTCGTTTGAGCATCTTGGACCTAATGGCTCAGGCTATTAGCGAACCTGATGAGATGTCACCTAACGCTCCACGAATCATCTCAGTGAAGATTCCAGTGGACAAGATCGGTGAGGTCATTGGCCCTAAGGGCAAGATGATCAACCAGATTCAGGAAGATACTGGCGCTGACATCTCAATCGAGGACGACGGAACTGTTTACATCGGTGCAACCGATGGCCCAGCTGCTGAAGCTGCTCGTGCGATGATCAACGGCATTGCAAACCCACACGTACCAGAGATCGGTGAACGATTCCTTGGAACTGTTGTGAAGCTTGCAACCTTCGGTGCTTTCATCTCACTTACCCCTGGTAAGGATGGATTGCTACACATCTCTGAACTGCGCAAGCTAGCTGGCAAGCGTGTTGAGAATGTTGAAGATGTACTTTCTGTTGGTCAGAAGATTCAGGTAGAACTTACCAAGATCGATGACCGCGGCAAGCTATCTCTATCTCCTGTTGTTGAAGGCGAAGTTGCCTCTGACGACAGCTCAGACGAAGAATAGATTCCAAACCCAAGATGAGCGTTGTTCAGTTCAATCTTGACCAACCCGAATTAGAGTTCACCGCTTCGGGAGGCAGTACGGTACGCCGCACTGTTCTCCCAAGCGGTGTTCGCGTTTTAACCGAAGTAATGCCTGGCGCACAAAGTGCTTCTGTTTCATTTGCGGTTGCTGTTGGTTCCCGTGATGAGGTTGATGGTCACCACGGTTCAACTCATTTCCTTGAGCACCTGTTGTTCAAAGGAACTAAGACTAGAACTGCACTTGATATTGCTGTTGCGTTTGATTCTGTTGGCGGAGCATCAAATGCTTCAACCGGTAAAGAACACACCTCTTACTACGCCAGAGTCCAAGACAAGGCAATACCAGTTGCTGTTCAAGTAATTGCAGACATGCTCACATCTTCAGTTATTGATCCAGTTGAGTTTGAGAATGAGCGAACTGTAATTCTCGAAGAACTAGCAATGAATGCCGATGATCCTCAGGATGTTGCTCATGAGAAGTTCTTTGAAGCAGTTCTAGGTTCTCACGAACTAGGAAGACCTATAGGGGGAACACCTGAGACCATCAAGGCTGTCTCAAGAGAAGCTGTTTGGCAGCACTACCAAAACAACTACCGTCCTGAAGATTTGGTCATTACCGCCGCCGGTGGAGTTGACCACGATGCGCTACTTGAACTGGTTGGTGAGAATTTAGAGATTGCAGGTTGGGATAAGAACCTCAAAGCAAAACCTAGATCTTGGCGCAGTCAAGATGCGGTTGTTATTGAACCAACGGTTTCAGTGAATGTAATTAACAGACCAATCGCTCAAGCCAACATCATCCTTGGTTCTCAGGGGTTAGTAGCTGGTGATGACAGACGCTACGCGATGGCTATCTTGAACACTGTTCTTGGTGGAGGTATGAGTTCACGTCTGTTCCAGGAAATCCGTGAGAAGCGCGGACTTGCCTATTCTGTTTACTCTTTCAACCAGGGATACAGTGATGCAGCAGCTTTTGGGCTTTACGCAGGTTGCTCACCTCAGAAGGCAACAGAAGTCATCAAGTTGATGATTGCTGAACTGGGTAAGGTTGCCACCGATGGCATTACCGAGGCTGAACTTGATTTAGCCAAGGGAAACATCTCTGGTGGTTTAGCTCTAAAGTTTGAAAGCACACAGGCAAGGATGTCTAGGCTTTCAGGGGCAGAGCTAACCGATGGTGAGTTCATCGACCTAGATGAATCACTTTCTAGATACTCTGCGGTTCAGCTAAGTGATGTCCAGGCGTTAGCTAAGTTGCTGTTTGAAGCACCTAAGTCCTTTGTGGCTGTTGGGGAAATCAAGCAGTCGTTATTTGATGAGTTTGTTTAGGCGATTGGTAAGTTTTATCTCATGACTATTAAGGTTTCTGTTATCGGCGCAACCGGCAGAATGGGCAAGCTAGCGCTTGAGATAATTGATGCTGCTCAGGATCTAGAGCTTCACTCAGCTTTAGACTCCAAGAGTGAGCTAGATCAAGCTCTAGGAGCGGATGTAATTTTTGAAGCAACCAAGCTTGATGTGAGCAAACAGGTTGTTGCCTTTGCTCTTGCTAACAGAATGAACATTCTTGTTGCCACCAGTGGCTGGTCTGAGGGGGACAGATCAAATCTTGGTGCCGGCTCTGATTCAGCGGTGGTCTTTGTTCCTAATTTCTCGGTTGGTTCGGTCTTGGCGTCTAAGTTTTCTGCAATGGCTGCTAAGCACTTTGACTCAATTGAGATAGTTGAGACGCACCATGCTGGAAAAGTTGATTCTCCTTCAGGAACTGCAATTAGAACTGCAGAGCTAATTGCAGATAGTCGCAAAGAAGCCGGGTTGACTCAACCTCTGATTCCAGGCGTTGGGCAAGAGGCTAGGGGACAAGTAGTTGCCGGCGTTCCGGTGCACAGCATGAGAATCAGTGGTGTTTCTGCAAAGCAGGAAGTTACTCTCGGTGGTGTGAGTGAAGTTCTAAACATTTCTCATGAGGTTAGTTCAATTCAGGCTTATGCATCAGGTATCTTGCACTCAATTAGATTTGCTGCATCATCTAAAGGTCTTACCGTGGGCTTAGATAAGGTTCTAGGAATCTAATGACCTCTGCCAAATTAGGTGCAGTGGTTATGGCTGCACTGGTTCTTATGTATGTGGCTCTGTTGGGCCAAAAGGGCTATTTGTTCTTGCTTGAACCGAATCCTGTTGCCAAGGTGATCGGTGGATCTATTCTGGTAATTCCGTTTATTGGAGCATGGGCTATCTATCGCGAACTTCGATTTGGTTTGGCTATCGAGAAGCTAGGGGAGAAGCTTGAAACTGAGGGGGCTTGGCCAAGATTCCGTTTTGGGGTCCTACCTTCAGGTCGGGCTAACAAGGCTGAGGCTCTCCAAGAGTTTCAGGAATATAAGGATGCTGCCTTGGCGGATGAGGATAATTGGCGTAAATGGTTCACTTTAGGGCTTATTTACGATGCCTGCGGGGACAGAAAACGAGCCAGGGCGGCAATGCGTCAAGCAATAGAGAGGTCACAAAGGTAGGGTTAAATAATGTCTGAGATTATTTTTCGTAGTGATGTAACAGTTGAGTTAGTACGCTCAAGCGCTTCTGATAGCGATGTTTTATTCGCAGCAAGAGTTTCCACCCAAGGTGAGCAGACTCTTGAGGCTGCCGCAGCGCACACCGATGCCAGTGAAGATGAGAAGCGTAGCAGAGGTCTTATCAATTACCTGATGCGTGATCGTCACGGTTCACCTTTTGAGCACAACTCAATGACTTTCTATGTCCAAGCTCCTATTTTTGTGTTTAGAGAGTTCATGCGTCACCGCATTGCCTCTTACAACGAGGAGTCAGGTCGATACAAGGAACTAAACCCAGTGTTCTATGTGCCAGGTCCAGATCGTAATTTGGTGCAGGTTGGTAAGACTGGTCACTACGAGTTCCTACCTGGTAGTGCTGAGCAGATTGCTCTAGTTGAGCAGGAGTCTAGAACTACCTCTCAGCACGCCTATGAGTCATACAAGAGAATGCTTGAAGCAGGAGTTGCAAGAGAGGTTGCTCGTATCGTCTTGCCACTGAATATTTATTCTTCAATGTATGTGACTATGAACTCTAGAGCTTTGATGAACTTCCTAAGCCTTAGAACTAAGCGTGAAGGAACTCACTTCCCGTCATTCCCGCAGCGTGAAATTGAAATGTGTGCTGAGAAGATGGAAGATTTCTGGGCAGAGCTAATGCCATACACCTATGAGGCATTTAATCAGAATGGCAGAGTAGCGCCTTAGCCCGCTAATCTTGACTCATGTCGCAAAAGCATAAAGATCTCTTTGGCCAAGTATTGGTCGCGCTAGTTACACCTATGACCTCTGAAGGTGAGGTGGACTGGGATGCCACTGAGAAGCACCTTGACTACGTCATTTCTAATGGAGCTGACGGTGTGGTCGTTACCGGAACGACCGGTGAGACAAGCACACTGACCGACGCTGAGAAGATTCAGCTGGTTAGAGTCGGTAAGTCAGTTGCTGCTGGAAGAGCCAAGATCATCACCGGTGGTGGCGCAAACGAAACTGCTCACGCTATCCAGCTATACAAGGCAAGCGAAGAAGCTGGTGCCGATGGTGTGATGATTGTCACCCCTTATTACAACAAGCCAACCCAAGCTGGCGTGCTTACTCACTTTAGATTGATAGCTGATGCAACTGATCTGCCAGTTATTCTCTACGACATTCCAGGTAGAACTGGTATCCCAATTCAGTTTGAAACTATTCTGCGTGCAGCTAAGCATCCGAACATCGTGGCAATCAAAGATGCTAAAGGAGACTTTGCACAGGTTTCTCGTGTTTTGAATGAAACCGATCTCATTTATTTCTCAGGTGATGACAGCAACGTCTTGCCACACATTTCCCTAGGCGCAACTGGTTTGATTGGTGTGACTGCAAACATTGCACCTAAGGCGTATCGACAACTAGTTGATGCAACAAATGCAAATGACTTCAACGCTGCCCTTGGTGTTCATAACGCCCTAGAGCCTTTAGTTAGAGCAACAATGACTCATGTGCCAGGAACAGTAGCGGCTAAATATATCCTGAACGGTTTAGGTC
>JBBAML010000003.1:16587-19538 GCA_040402515.1 Rhodoluna sp. | reverse complement strand
ATGACTCATGTGCCAGGAACAGTAGCGGCTAAATATATCCTGAACGGTTTAGGTCAAATTGCTAGCCCTAGAGTTCGTCTTCCTTTGGTAGGACCAGAAGAGGCAGAGGCTGCTCGCATTGAATCTGACATTGATAAGGTTGGGCCTATTCCAGGTCTTAGCTTTGAGAACTTCCGTCCTGACCGTAATGCTGCAGCTGGTGGTGCTTTGCCTAAGGTGGCTGGCACAACCAGATAATCATGATGCTCGATAATCTGCCGAATCCACCAGCTCTAAAAGCTGGAGTGCTACGCATAATTCCTTTAGGTGGCATTGGCGAAATCGGAAGAAACATGACCGTTTTCGAGATTGATAAGAAAATTCTTATTGTTGACTGTGGTGTGTTATTTCCTGAAGAACACCAGCCAGGTGTCGATGTAATTCTTCCTGATCTGAATTACCTGAACGACAGACTAGACGACATCATTGGTTTAGTTCTAACCCATGGCCACGAAGACCACATCGGTGGAGTTCCTTATCTGTTGAAGATGAAAGCAGATATCCCAATCTATGGATCTGAACTAACCCTTGCTTTCTTAGATGCCAAGCTAAAAGAACATCGCATTATTGGTAATCAGTATGTTGTTCGAGAAGGAGATAGAAAAACTGTCTCCGGTTTCGATCTGGAATTTATTGCAGTAAACCACTCAATCCCTGATGCACTTGCAGTCGTAATCAGAACTGCTGCAGGGTCAGTTCTGCACACCGGTGATTTCAAGATGGATCAGCTTCCACTTGATAACAGACTCACTGATCTTCGAGCATTTGCACGTATTGGGGAAGAAGGCCTAGACCTTTTCATGTCGGATTCCACCAACGCTGATGTCCCTGGCTTTACTCCATTAGAAAAAGATATTGGCCCGGTTATCGATGATGTAATTTCTAGAACCCCAGGCAAAGTAGTAGTTGCCTCGTTCTCATCTCACGTCCACAGAGTCCAGCAGGTTCTCAATGCTGCAGCAGCGCATAACCGCAAGGTCGTCTTAGTTGGTAGATCTATGGTTCGTAATATGCAGATTGCGGAAGATCTTGAGTATCTAACTGCTCCAGCCGATATCTTTATTGACTTGAAGGATGCTGCAAGCATCCCACAGAACCAGATTGTTTACATGTGCACCGGTTCTCAGGGTGAACCAATGGCAGTTCTTTCCAAGATGGCTAACAGCGAACATGAGATAAGTGTTGGTGAGGGAGACACAGTAATTCTTGCCTCCTCTCTGATTCCAGGTAATGAGAATGCTGTCTATCGGGTTATTGATCAACTAACCAGACTTCGTGCCAATGTGGTTCACAAAGGGAACGCGAAGGTGCATGTCTCAGGTCACGCTGCCTCCGGCGAACTCCTTTATTGCTATAACTTGCTAAAGCCTAAGAATGCTTTACCTATTCACGGTGAATACCGTCATCTGATTGCCAACGGCAACCTAGCTAAGCAAACAGGATTACCCGATGAGCGAGTTCACATCATCGAAGATGGCTGGGTAGTTGATCTAAAGGATGGCAGAGCTCAAGTAATGGGAGCTGTTGAATGCGGAATGCTTTACGTTGACGGTAAGACTGTCGGCAAGATTACCGAAGATGACTTGAGAGACAGAAGATTGCTGTCCCAAGAAGGATTCATTTCTATCTTCGCTGTGATGGACAAGGACTCAGGTCGCATAATCGTTGGCCCTGAAATCAGAGCTAAGGCCTACGCCGAAGATGACCACGTCTTTGATGATGTCAAGCCTCTGATTGAGAAGGCATTGGCTGAAGCTGCGGGGGAAGGCGTTAGAGACACCTATGCCCTTCAACAGGTCATAAGACGGACAATTGGAACCTGGGTTAACCGCTCACACCGCAGAAGACCAGTAATTATTCCCGTAGTCATTGAAGGCTAACTAAGCCATCGGCGTAACCCCATCTGCCCTGCCTGCCCTGTATTGACGGGGGTTGCTGTTATTTTTGGAGGCATGGCAACAAGAAAACCAAGTAAGCCACGCCCTCGTGCCAGTGCTACCCCTCAAAAGCAGACCTCGAACCGGAAGAACTGGTTGCTGAGGTCTGTCATTTGGACGTACCTGGCTGGAGCGGCAACTGTTGGTTGGCTAGCTAGAAGCTTTAGCTCAGAGCAGATTGCAAAAGAAGACAGAAGAGACGCTGCTCCATTTGCATTATTTCTTCTAGGTGTTGCTGGAGCTATCGATGTTTGGTTCTTCCCTGAAGATGGCATCGCCCAATTCCTAAACAATTACACAGCTGGGTTGCTTTTCGGAAGACTCTCTGTGGCAATTCCAGTTTTCTTCGTACTTTTCTCGATGTATTTGATGAGACACCCTTCCACCCAGAAGGACAACTCTAGAGTTGGGCTTGGTTGGGTTGTTTTGCTCATTAGCATTTCAGGCTTCTTCCACATTTTTAGTAACCAACCAGACCCTAAGAACGGAGTAGAGGGACTGGCAGGCGCTGGTGGACTATTCGGTTGGCTGATCACAGTCTTGTTCATCAACACAATTACTATTTGGGGCGCTGGTGTAATTGTTGGCATCGTTGCACTTGGTTCAGTGCTGATCATGACCAAGACAGCTCCAAACAAAGTTTTCTCCAGAATCAAAGAGTTGTATCACCGTCTCTTCCCAGGTTCACTAGAGCCAAAGAAGATTGAAGAAGATGAAGAAGTTGATGATGCATTCGATGGAACTAAGGTGCCTTGGTGGAAGCGTTCTAAAGCTGAGGACAAAGAAGCTTATGAAACCCCAGTTCTAACTGGCGATGAAACTGTCAGCCTCGAAGAGATATTTGGAACCGCCGTTGAAGATCAAGCCCCAGTTGAACCGGCATTCGATGATTTGGAATTAACCGAGCCTATTGATGTTGTTGGGGCTAACCCAACTGTTGTACTAGAACCTGAAGAAGCAGTAACGCCGAAGGTG
>JBBAML010000003.1:0-16487 GCA_040402515.1 Rhodoluna sp. | reverse complement strand
AATGTAGATAGAGAAACAGTATCTCTTGGAGATGTTCTTCGATCATCTGTTGCTCAACAGAGCAAACATCCACTGACCATTGGTATCGGTAAAGATGTTGAAGGTGGTTTCGTTGTCGCAAACCTAGCCAAGATGCCGCACCTTCTAGTAGCTGGTGCAACTGGTGCCGGTAAGTCATCTTTTGTAAACTCCATGATATCTTCCGTGCTGATGCGTTCTAAGCCAGCTGAAGTTCGAATGGTCCTAATTGACCCCAAGCGCGTGGAGTTGGCAGCCTACGAAGGTGTTCCTCATCTGATTACTCCAATCATTACTAACCCAAAGAAAGCTGCAGAAGCTTTGCAGTGGGTCGTGAAAGAGATGGATGCGCGCTACGACGACCTTGCATCTTTCGGCTTCAAGCACGTAGATGACTTCAACAGAGCCTTGGTGGCGGGGGAGATTAAGGTTCCGGAAGGTTCTGCAAGGAAGCTACAGCCATATCCTTACCTATTGGTAGTTGTGGATGAGCTTGCAGACTTGATGATTGTTGCTCCTCGTGAAGTTGAAGATTCAATCGTTCGAATTACTCAGTTAGCAAGAGCTGCGGGTATCCACCTAGTTCTAGCGACACAGAGACCATCTGTTGATGTTGTTACAGGTTTGATTAAGGCTAACGTTCCTAGTCGCTTGGCTTTCTCAGTTTCATCTCTTACTGACTCAAGAGTTATCTTGGACCAGCCAGGGGCTGAGAAGTTGATTGGTCAGGGTGACGCGTTGTTCTCGCCAATGGGAACCAACAAGCCAATGCGTGTTCAAGGTGCATGGATTCCTGAAGGTGAACTTGGTGCGATTGTTGCTCACGTAAAGAACCAGATGCAACCTGAGTATCGTGCAGATGTGAATGAGGTCGCAACATCCAGAGTTGTTGATGCTGATATCGGTGATGATCTTGAAGTCTTGCTACAGGCTGCAGAGCTTATTATTTCTTCACAGTTTGGTTCAACTTCGATGCTGCAGAGAAAGCTTAGAGTTGGCTTTGCCAAAGCAGGACGCTTAATGGATCTTCTTGAATCTAGAAATATTGTTGGGCCTAGCGAAGGCTCTAAGGCTAGAGACGTAATGGTTCGCCCTGAAGATCTGCCTGTCGTATTAGCGCAACTTAGAGGTGAAACTGGAGCAAAAGCTTCAAAGGAAGTTCAACAAGCCGCAGATGCAATAGATGGAACTGCGATGGCAGCAGGGGATTTCACCGATTTTATTCCTAAAGGCAATGAAGACGATGGCGATGAAGACGCCTGGCAACTGACAGGTCGTGACTAATGTCAAAGCGCAATGATGCACTCAATCCTGCAAACCTCATAACCATAGTTCGCATTGCAATCACGCCTGTTTTTCTTTGGTTGCTTTTTACTTACTTTGAACCAGGTGAGAACATCGGTTGGCTTCTGCTCCTGGGATTCATCGCTATCTCTGCAACAGATGGATTAGATGGAGCGATTGCACGTAAGCGCAACATTGTTACCAAGCTCGGAAAGATACTTGATCCAATTGCAGACAAAGTTCTGATTGGTGGAACTTTTGTTGTGCTCTCGTTGCTAAACCAAATCCCTTGGTGGGCAACAATTGCAATCTTGGTTAGAGAAATCGGTATGACTCTTTACCGATTGCTGGTAGTTAAGAAAAAAGTTATTGCAGCATCCGCTAGCGGGAAAACTAAAACTATTTTCCAGTCCATAGCTCTGGGTTACTTCATCTCACCGCTAAATACACTTTGGTTCAATGAAGCATTCGACCTCGGCTTCGGGTTAGTTTATGGAGCAGTATTTCTAACTTGGTGGTCAGCAATCAAGTACTTCAAGGAGTCTCGCTGATGAGCGCTCAATCTGTAATTGACTTACTGGCAACTCGAAAGATGAAACTCGCTTTGGCAGAGTCTCTTACCGGGGGAATGGTTGCAAGCGATTTAGTTTCAGTGCCAGGTGCTTCAAATGTCTTACTTGGTTCTGTTGTCGCATACAACACGGGGCTAAAGAGTGCGCTCCTAGGGGTTAACTCTGAGCTACTCACTGAGAAGGGTGCTGTTGACCCAGAGGTCGCTACCCAGATGGCTGAAGGGGTCCGCTCAAGATTCTCTTTGAGCCTGTTACTCCCGACAGACCAGATTCTCGGTCTGGCTACAACCGGTGTTGCTGGTCCTGACGAGCAGGATGGGCAACCCGTTGGAACTGTTTATTTGGCTATTGCTGGGGCTAAGGGTCCAAAGGTGTGGGCACATGTCTTTTCCGGTAATCGAGCTCAAATTAGAGAGCAGACTGTTGCAGCCGCTTTTGACCATATTGGGGAATACTTCAGCGGTTAGAACGGTTATACAAGTAGGAAGCTAGCTCAGCCGGGCTAAATTCCAAGGTAACTTTCAGCAATCTTGGGCAAAAATGTCCACAGGAGCAGGTAAGTTATCTTTACGGGAAATAATCCCGGCAGTTACCAAAGGTGGTTTCTGCAGCCCCATGAAAGGAGGCCCCAGATGGCTCTAGTTCGTCAAGAAATCGGTGATGTACTGCGTGACCTCCGCCAGCAGAAGGGACGTACCCTTCGACAGGTAGCTAGCCGAGCAGCTGTTGCTCTCGGCTACCTAAGTGAAATTGAGCGTGGCCAGAAAGAGGCATCTTCAGAGATCCTTGCCTCAGTGGCATATGCTCTTGATGTTCCAATTTCACAGATCATGCGTATGGTCGCAGAGCGTTTCGAAGCAGTCGAGACCGTTGTCATCCCAGACACTGTCCCAGACGAGTTCGTAACCAACTACGACACCAAGTCTTTGACCAGTTCTCATTAGAACTGTTATTAGCGCCCCTAGACCAACTTATCTAGGGGCGCTATTCATTTAAGGACCTCGTTACGCCATTTAGCAGGCCAAGCGGGGAATCTTGGCGTATTGTCTAAACGTGCGTTTAAGTGACTTTCACACCCTGATGACCGATGAGTTTGGGACAGAGTATGCGGCTGTCTTGCTGCGGGATCTAGCTCTGACCGAATTTGAGGACCGTACTGGCGAAGTTGCTCTGGCTGACGGGGAAGAACCTAAGGCTGTCTGGCTAGCTATCTGCAAGGCTCAGGCAGTACCGCAGGCCCGTTGGGCAGGCTTGAACAAAAAGCCGAAAGATAGACACGCCGACTAAATATTTATTCGTAATTATGTTCGAATATTGCTAGGCTATCCACAAGAGCTTTTTGGGAAGTTATCAACAAATCTCAGTAACACTCCCAGCAAAGCCAAGTTCCTCCGTAGTGTCATGACAGCATAAAACCAGTCACCCAGGTGACAGAAAAGGAAAAGAAATGCCATCAGCATCAGATCGCGACAAAGCGCTAGACACGGCACTCGCACAAATTGACAAGCAATTCGGTAAAGGCTCAATTATGAGACTTGGCTCGGACGAGCGTGCACCGGTTGAAGTTATTCCAACTGGCTCTATCGCTCTAGACGTTGCCCTTGGAATCGGAGGATTGCCAAAGGGAAGAATCGTTGAAATTTATGGGCCAGAGTCTTCAGGTAAGACAACCGTAGCTCTACACGCAATTGCCAACTGCCAGAAAGCGGGTGGAACTGCAGTCTTCATCGACGCAGAACACGCACTAGACCCAGAGTATGCAAAAGCTCTAGGAGTTGACATTGACGCACTTCTAGTTAGCCAACCAGACACCGGTGAACAGGCTCTAGAGATTGCAGACACTCTGATTCGTTCAGGATCAATCGACATCATCGTCATCGACTCAGTTGCAGCCCTTGTGCCTCGCGCTGAAATCGAAGGCGAGATGGGTGATTCACACGTTGGTTTGCAAGCTCGTTTAATGTCTCAGGCCTTGCGCAAGCTAACCGGTGTTCTAAACAACACCAAGACCACAGCAATCTTTATTAATCAGCTGCGTGAAAAGATCGGTGTCTTCTTTGGTTCACCTGAAACTACCGCTGGCGGTAAGGCGCTTAAGTTCTATGCATCGGTTCGTCTGGACGTCCGTCGCATTGAGACACTGAAAGATGGTACAGACGCTGTTGGTAACAGAACTCGTGTCAAGGTAGTAAAGAACAAGATGGCTTCTCCTTTCAAGCAAGCAGAATTCGACATCATTTACGGTGTTGGTATCTCTCGTGAAGGCTCACTTCTTGACTTTGGTGTCGAGCAGGAAATCGTAAAGAAATCTGGAGCTTGGTATACCTACGAAGGCGAACAGCTTGGCCAGGGTAAAGAGAACTCAAGAAACTATCTATTAGATAACCCTGCTGTTGCAGATGAAATTGAGAAGAAGATCAAGACCAAGCTTGGTATCGGTGTTCCAAGAGCAGTTGAGGATCTTCCTCAAGAAGAAACTGCTGGCGCACTAAAAATCGTTAACGAGTAATGCCTTTTATCGAAGTAACGCCAGAGATTCTGGCTGAAAAGGGAGTTAAGTATTCCCTTCAGTCAGTGGATGCCCTCGAGGAAGAGATTCGACAATCGCTCCTGAAGATTCTCTCCCGAGGGGCTAAGTCCTCCGGTCAAATTCGTACAGCGCTAGTCGCAAAAGAGTATCCGGTTGAACTAGTTGATCAGCTCATTGAACGCTTCAAAGAAGTCAATCTGATTGACGATTTCCTCGTTGCTAAAGATTGGGTTCAGTCTCAGCAGACAAGAAAGCCCAAAGCTAAGTCTGTGCTGGCACGAACCCTTCGAGAAAAGGGCTTTAGTTCAGATGCGATTGAAGCTGCGCTGGTCGATTTGGATCAGGACAGTGAGCTCGAAGCATGTAAGAAGCTCGCCGAATCTAGGGTAAGACAGCTTTTGAAATTAGAGCCAGATGTGCGATCAAGGAGATTAGCGGGCTTTCTAACCCGCAAGGGATACTCCAGTTCAGTCGTGTGGGCTTCTGTAAAGCACGCTCTAGCGCAAGAACCGAATTAGATAACCCTTCGCTAGGTAGCAAGGGTAAAATTGGTGAAATGACGACCAAGACCCGCAGCTACGAAGTAAAGACTTTCGGCTGCCAAATGAACGTTCACGACAGTGAACGTCTTTCTGGGCTTCTTGAGGATGCCGGGTATGAGCCAGTAGAGATCGGTAAAGACGCAGACATTCTGGTTTTCAATACCTGTGCAGTCCGTGAAAACGCGGATAACAAGCTTTACGGTAACTTGGGGCAACTTTACGAACGTAAGTTAGAGAACCCTGATTTCCAGATTGCTGTGGGTGGTTGTCTCGCCCAGAAGGACCGCTCGACAATCATCGAGAAGGCTCCTTGGGTTGATGTTGTCTTTGGCACTCACAATATAGGTTCCCTCCCAGCACTCTTGGATAGAGCAAGACACAATCACGAAGCACAGGTTGAGATTCTGGAGTCGCTCGATACTTTCCCAAGCGATCTACCAACCAAGCGTGATTCGACTTACGCGGCCTGGGTATCAATCAGTGTTGGCTGTAATAACACCTGTACTTTTTGTATCGTTCCTAGCCTCAGGGGAAAAGAGAAAGATCGCAGACCGGGAGAGATACTTTCTGAAATCAAAGCGTTGGTAAGTGAAGGTGTTATTGAAATAACTCTTCTTGGCCAAAACGTAAACACCTACGGTGTTGAGTTTGGAGATAAGGGTGCGTTTGCAAAGTTACTTAGAGCTTGTGGTGAGATTGAAGGCTTAGAGCGAGTCCGCTTCACTAGCCCTCATCCAGCAGCATTCACTGATGATGTAATAGCTGCGATGGCAGAAACTCACAATGTGATGCCGCAACTGCACATGCCACTGCAGTCCGGTAGCGACCGAATTCTAAAAGAGATGAAGCGAAGCTATCGCAGCGAGAAGTATTTAGGAATACTCGAACGAGTTAGAAAAGCTATCCCTGATGCAGCAATTTCTACTGACATCATTGTTGGATTCCCTTCTGAAACTGAAGAGGACTTCCAAGAAACTCTACGAGTAGTTAGAGAAGGCAGATTTGCCTTTAGTTACACTTTCCAATACTCAAAGCGTCCAGGCACTCCAGCTGCAGATTTGCCAGATCAACTCCCGAAGCAAGTCGTTCAAGAGCGCTACGAAAGGTTACTTGAAGTTGTCAATGACATCGCTTGGCAGGAGAACAAACTTCAAATCGGAAAACGGGTAGAGGTTCTGATTGGAAATAGTGAAGGCCGTAAAGATGACCGCACTAATCGACTAACTGGAAGAGCTAGAGATAGCAGGCTTGTCCATATCGATTGGCCTGAAGGCATAACTCCACCAAGACCAGGTGACTTAGTTTGGGCTGAAGTCATCGATGCAAAGCCATACTTCCTAATTGCTGATGCTGGTGTCAGTCCCGAAGTTAAGCGAACTAGAGCAGGCGATGCCTTTGATGCGCTCGAGGAATCAAGTTGTGCAGTTCCAACCAAACCAACAGAAAAGCGCAAAGGTGTCATTGACCTAAGTGTTGCGCTTAAGAGCAATGACTGATTTGGAGATTCCAGCCTTCCTCTGCGTCGTTGGCCCTACCGGAGCAGGCAAGAGCGATCTAGCCTTGCAGATAGCATTACAACTTGCAGACCTTGGCATACCAGCTGAAATTGTTAATGCCGATTCAATGCAGTGCTACCGAGGCATGGATATTGGAACCGCGAAACTCCCGCTTTCTGAAAGACAAGGAATCGCTCACCATCTGTTGGATTGGCTTGACGTAACAGAAGAGAGTACAGCAGCAAATTACCAGGTTGTTGCTAGAGCAAAGATAAGCGAATTGGTTGAATCAGGAATCCTGCCAATAGTTGTTGGTGGCTCAATGCTTTACATCGCTGCTTTAGTGAACACGTTCGAATTTCCTGGCAGAGATGAAGAGTTACGTGCCAAGTTAGAGGCTGAACTTGAAGAGCTTGGGCCATCCGCCATGCACAAGAAGCTTTCCTTGCTAGATGAAGGAGCAGCTAGCCGCATCGAACCAATGAATGGTCGAAGAATTGTAAGAGCGCTTGAGATTGTGATGATTACCGGGGAACCTTTTGCTGCAGCATTACCTGAGCAATGGGAGTCGTTCCTGCCGATGTTGGAGATAGGCATCAATTCAGATCGCGAGCACTTGGTGGCTAGGCTCGCTTCAAGAGTTGAGAAGATGTGGGAAAGCGGCCTGGTTGCCGAGGTAGAGGGGTTAATTAGTTCTGGGCTAAGGGAATCCAAGACTGCTCGCCAGGCTATTGGCTATGCCCAAGCTCTTAGCCAACTTGATGGAGAGATCTCCCAAGAGGAAGCTATCGCTGCAACAACGCAACTAACCCAACGCTATGCAAGAAGGCAAATGTCTTGGTTTAGAAGAGACCCTCGTATCAACTGGTTCGATTATCGAGATGAGAATCTGGTTAGCGATGTCATGGAGCTAGTTCTTTCGAAACTCAATAAGTTAGGGAAGTAGTCTAAAGACATGAAGACTTTAGCTTTCACAAAGGGTCAAGGAACAGGCAATGACTTTGTTCTATATCTAGATCCTGATGGTTCGAACGATCTCAGCGTGAGTCAGGTGGTTGAACTCTGTGACCGCAGGTTTGGAATTGGGGCTGATGGCGTTATCAGAGTCATCAAATCTGAAAATCTTCCAGAAGGCTCAGCGGCTCTGGCTGAAGAATCAAGTGCTGAGTGGTTTATGGACTACCGAAATTCAGATGGTTCAGTTGCTGAGATGTGTGGCAATGGAATCCGGGTCTTCGCAAGGTACCTGGCTGAAAAAGGTTTAGTTGATTTAGTTGAAGGCAAAGTTCTCCATGTTGGAACCCGTGCTGGTGTGAAAGACATTCAAAAGAACAAAGCCGGTTTTGCTGTGGACATGGGTCGCTGGAAGCCAGAGTCAAACGAGTACTTGGTCGCCAGTCATGGTTTGGAAGTCGCAAGACCTGGTCAAGGAATTAACGTTGGCAACCCACATGTAGTGGTCGCTCTTGCTGAAGAGACAGAACTTCAAGGTCTGGATCTCAACCATGAACCTAAATTAGAGCCAAGGCCTGAGCACGGTGCAAACATAGAATTTGTTGTTCCTTCTGACCCGATGATTACAAACGGTGTTGGCAAAATCACAATGAGGGTTTTTGAACGTGGGGTTGGCGAAACAATGTCATGCGGCACAGGTGTTGTTGCTGCAGCGTTAGCCACTAGGTTGTGGGCAGGCAGTGAAGCTCCGAATCAGTGGACAGTTGAAGTTCCTGGTGGCACTCTTGGAGTTCGAATGTTTCCAACTGAAGAAGGCGAACACGTAGGACTAAGTGGTCCTGCGGAACTTAGTTTCGAAGGAACCTACGTCTTTAAGTCCTAGTTACTTTTAGGATTCTAAAAGTTTTCACCGAAGTTAATCTTGAAACCTCAAAGCCAGTAGTGAATTCTGATTCCAACCACTTCTGCAGTGAGTCTGAACCTAAATTCTTTTGGACTACAAGGAATGCTGAGCCTCCTGGCGCAAGTCTTGGAATCCATAGCTGAAGCATTTCGTGAAGTACTGCTTTGCCAACGCGTATCGGTGGGTTTGACCAAATCTGATCAAATTCAATTTCACTTGCAACATCTTCTGGCCTACTGATTTGAATAGAGCTAATTTCTAACGCAGCAGCATTGATTCTGGTTAGTTCCAAACTTCTTTCATTCACATCAACGGCAAAGAGCTTGGCCTTAGGGGAGTGCAGTGCAAGGGCTAGCGCAATTGGCCCCCAACCACATCCAAGATCTAGGAATGTCCCAGTTGGTTTGGCGAGGTCTAGGTGATCTAGCAGAACCTGAGTGCCCTGGTCGATGTGCTCTGGGCTAAATACTGAACCGGCTGTCTTGACCTTCACCTTTTTGCCAGCGAGCGTGACAGCGATTTCACGTTGTTTGAAATCGCCACCAGGGGATTCACTGAAGTAATGTTCTGCCACGAGACAAACAATACTCTCTTGGGAGAACTAGTCTTATAAAAGCTATGAGTTTAGAAGAATTTGAAGAAGATCAAGAGGGTCTGGAGGGTCAGGCTGCTGACGCCTTGATTGAACGCATCTTGCTTCGTGAGAAGCGAGCTCAAGCCCTAGGTGTTCAGGAAACAACACCCAACGACTTTGATGGTGACCAACAAGATTTAGCTGACCGAGCTGCACTAAAGAGAGTGCCGGGGCTCTCCACGCAGATGCAGGACATCAGTGAAGTTGAGTACCGAGAACTTCAGCTAGAGCGAGTTGTGCTCATAGGTATTTGGGGAGAGAACACCCTGCAAGACGCCGAGAACTCGTTGAGGGAATTGGCAGCCCTTGCTGAGACAGCAGGCGCTGAGGTCCTTGATGGGCTGCTGCAGCGAAGATACCACCCAGACCCGGCTACCTTCCTCGGTAAGGGTAAGGCTATTGAACTTCACGACATGGTCAAAGCCATCGGAGCTGACACTGTCATTGCGGACACTGAATTGGCCCCTTCACAAAGAAGAGCTCTCGAGGATGTTGTAAAGGTGAAGGTCATTGATCGCACCGCCATCATTCTTGAAATCTTTGCGCAACATGCAAAGAGTAGAGAAGGTAAAGCACAAGTAGAACTTGCACAACTGGAATACCTCTTACCTAGACTTCGCGGTTGGGGAGAGTCGATGTCTAGACAAGCCGGTGGGCGTGCTGCTGGTGGTGAGGGTATCGGTTCTCGTGGTCCAGGTGAAACCAAGATAGAACTCGATAGACGAAGAATCAATATTCGTATGGCAAAGCTCAAGAAGCAGATAGCAGCCATGAAGCCTGCTCGAGTTACCAAAAGAGCAAATCGAAAGAGAACACAGATTCCTTCTGTTGCCATCGCTGGTTACACCAACGCTGGAAAGTCATCACTGCTAAACCGTCTAACTTCAGCAGGTGTTTTAGTGGAGAATGCTTTGTTTGCAACCCTTGACCCAACTGTTAGGCACACAAAGTCTCCTGACGGCAGAGAATACACAATTGCTGACACTGTCGGTTTTGTTAGAAATCTTCCTCACCAGCTGGTTGAAGCCTTTAGGTCAACTCTCGAAGAGATTGCTGACAGTGATCTGATAGTTCACGTAGTAGATGCATCTCACCCTGACCCTGGGTCACAAATAGAAACTGTTAGGAAAGTTATTGCAGAGGTGGACGCCGGGGGAGTTGCTGAACTTATGGTCTTCAACAAAGTTGACCTTGTAGACGAGGGAACCGTATTAGCGCTAAGAGGATTGGTGCCTAACTCTGTTTTTGTTTCATCTCGAACTGGTGAAGGAATCTCAGAGTTACAGGCAAAGATTGCATCGCTTTTGCCGCATCCAAATGTTTTCGTGCGAGTGTTAATCCCTTACAACAGGGGAGACTTAGTTTCTAGGATGCACTTGAATTCAGAAATAAAGAAGATTGAGTATCGCGAAGATGGAACTTATCTAGAAGCTCTAGTCAGATCTGACATTGCAGCTGAACTAGAGCAATTCAAAGTTTAGATCTTGCGCAGGACGCTAACTACAATTCCCATGATTGAAGCGTGAGTTCCATCAATAGGCTCAAAAGCGCTGTTGCGAGGAAGTAACCAAGTCTTTCCATCGCGCTGTTTGAAAGTCTTCACAGTTGCTTCGCCGTCTAGTTCCGCTGCAACGATGTCACCATTGTCAGCAGTCTTTTGGCTTCGAATGACCACCCAGTCACCATCGCAGATTGCCGCATCAATCATTGAGTCACCCTTGACTCGAAGCATGAATAGTTCACCTGAACCAACGAGTGTGCGAGGTAGGGGAAACATCTCTTCTACATTCTGGTCAGCGGTAATTGGAATACCCGCTGCAATCTGACCTACGAGCGGAACCATTGCGGTCGCAGCCATTGGAACTACATTATCTGGCTGCCCATTGCTGGAATCTTCCCAACCGTCAGGAGTAATTAGAACCTCGATGTTTCTAGAAAGGTTGTCCTGGCGACGGATGTAACCCTTTTGCTCCAAGTTATCTAGCTGATAAGAGACGCTCGCTACGGCACTGAGCCCTACGGCCTCAGCAATTTCACGCATCGAAGGAACAATTCCTCGTGTGGCCTTGCTCTGAAGGATCATCTGAAGGATTGCGGCTTGGATCTCGGTCAATGAATCACTGCTCTTGCGGGTCATTTTGAGCCTCTCTGAAGCACTTCTAGGTCGATGTCGGTGGTTGCAGATTAGATGTCTAATAAGGCAACTATCAAAAATGTATTCGATTTATTGATAAATATCAAACACATTTTCGATAAAAAGCCAAAAAATCTTGACAACTATCAAATATTTCCCGTAATCTTGTTCGTATTAGAACAAATGTTCGAAGAAAGGGCAGAAATGTCAGCTCAGATCATAGAGTTCCCAATGGACCGTATTCGTCAGGCAAGCACTGCAGCCTCAGTCAGCAGAGTCCAGCAGCAAGCACATGCAGTCAGGCCTTCAGTTCGGATCGCACGCAAGGTGATTGCATGGACGGTTCTTCTGGTCACCGCCTACCTCTTCTTCTTTGGACAAGCAGCTTCAATCGCTCCAGCAGGAGCTTCAGATACTGCCGTTTCTAGTCAGACAACTAAGAACTTCACTTACGTCACCGTGCAGAGTGGCGATTCCCTCTGGTCCATCGCTGAGCGCAACAGCAATGGTGGGGATGTCAGAGACTTCATTCAAGAGATCATCGCCCTAAACAATCTGACTGACAGTGTCGTTTCTGCAGGCATGCAATTGGCTGTTCCTAGAAGTTAGTCTTTTCAGTTCCTGCTTAGTAACCTTAACTAATGACTGAGCTGAACGATCTACCAATTCGCGACTCCCTAAAAGGTAAAAAGCCTTACGGAGCGCCTCAGCTACATGTCCCAGTCGCACTAAACGTTAACGAGAATACTCACGAGATTAGCGAGCCCGTTCTAGTCGACATCATTAGTCGACTGGCTCTCGCACTAAAAGACATCAACCGTTACCCAGACCGAGAATTTACAAATCTGCGAAAGTCTTTGGCTACGTATCTAGGCAATGGTCTTACTGAAAACCAAATCTGGGCAGCTAACGGTTCAAATGAAATCCTTCAGCAAATGTTCATGGCATTCGGAGGGCCTGGACGCAAAGCGCTTAGCTTTAGCCCTACCTACAGCATGTATCCGATCATCGCTAGCTCGACAGACACTGAGTATGTTGAAGTAAAAAGGTCGGCAAGGTACGAACTAAGTGAAGAACTAGTGTTGCAAGCAATTGCTGAACACAAACCACACATCACAATCATTTGTTCACCTAACAACCCAACTGGAACCCCTGTTTCAATTGAGGTAATCAAAGCAGCATACGAGGCCACTGAGGGAATCCTGGTCGTTGATGAGGCTTATGCCGAATTCTCTCTAAATAATGATTCAGCTTTGTCCTTGCTTCAAGGCAGAGAGCGACTGATTATTAGTCGAACCATGTCAAAGGCCTTTGCTTTTGCCGGTGCCAGAGTTGGTTACCTTGCTGCCGATTCAGCAGTTTGTGATGCCATGAGATTGGTAAGGCTTCCGTATCACCTAAGTGCACTAACTCAAGCTGCCGCAGAAGCTGCACTAGATCACAGTGCAGAGATGTTGAGAACTGTCAGCGAAATTAGAGAGCAAAGAGACAGGCTCTACGTTGCACTTCAAGACTTAGGACTGGACCCTTATCGCAGTGATGCCAACTTCATCCTTGTCGGCGGTATCGAGAATCCAGATGAAATCTGGGATGCTCTTCTAGAACGTGGCATCTTGGTTAGAAATGTTGGCATTCCAAACGCTCTCAGAATTACTTCCGGAACAGAACAAGAGACAACTGCGGTCATTGAAGCAATGGCTGAACTTCTAGGCACAAAGTAGAATTAGGGAAAGGCCAAGGTCGGCCAATCTCCCCAAAAAGATTGCTGGAAAGGCAAGTAAATGAGTCGTAGCGCATTTATCGAACGAAATACTTCTGAGTCTTCGGTAAAACTGAGCCTCAACCTAGATGGAACTGGTAAGTCCTCCATAAACACAACTGTGCCTTTTTATGACCACCTACTTACCGCTTTCTCAAAGCACTCAATGATTGATCTGGAAATTGAATCTTCGGGTGATACCGAGATTGATATCCACCACACTGTCGAAGACACAGCCATTGTTTTAGGGCAGGCTCTAAAGCAGGCGTTAGGGGATAAATCTGGAATAGCTCGTTATGGCGATGCAACTGTTCCACTAGACGATGCACTTGTGCGCGCTGTTGTTGATCTTTCAGGAAGACCTTATTTGTCTCACACTGGTGAGCCAGCAGGATTTGAGTTTCACGCTATCGGTGGACACTTCACAGGTTCCTTAGTTAGACACGTCTTTGAGGCCATTGTGCTGAATGCGGATATCACAGTGCACGTAAACGTGCTTGATGGTCGCGACCCTCACCACATTGCAGAAACTGAATTCAAAGCTTTTGCTCGCGCGCTACGTAAGGCAGTTGAGAATGATCCTCGTGTAATTGGTGTGCCTTCAACTAAAGGTTCTCTGTGACAAAACCCAAAGTAGTTGTGCTTGATTACGGCAGTGGAAATGTTCATTCGGTAGTCAACGCTTTTGTGAACCAAGGTGCAGATGTTGAGCTAACTGGAGATCGGGCCAAGGCTCTCAAAGCTGATGGTTTAGTTGTTCCTGGTGTCGGTGCGTTTGCAACAGTTATGGAACAGCTCAACTCAATTGGCGCATCATCGCTCATTGATCAAAGACTTTCTGCAGGTAAACCTGTTTTTGGAATTTGCGTTGGGCTTCAGGTCCTTTTTGAATCTGGCACCGAGCACGGAATTGATACCGAAGGTTTAGCTCAGTGGCCAGGCACAGTCACAAAATTGCAATCCCCAACTCTTCCACATATCGGTTGGAACACTGTCGAAGTTCCTGAAGGGTCAAAACTTTTTGAAGGTGTTGAGAAGGAACGTTTTTACTTTGTTCACTCTTATGGAGCGGCAGATTTCGCGTTGGAGCGTGAAACTGCATTTGAAAAACCCAAGGTCACCTGGGCTGAGTATGGCTCAAGGTTTGTTGCTGCAGTAGAAAATGGTCCGCTTACTGCAACACAATTCCATCCTGAGAAATCAGGTCAGGCAGGGCTTAGGCTCATTTCCAATTGGCTACAGACACTTTAGATAGGGCAACACATGTCAGACAAATTAGTTTTACTTCCTGCAGTTGATGTTGCCGATGGCAAGGCTGTCAGGCTTAGCCAAGGAGCAGCTGGAACTGAAACAGACTATGGCTCACCAATTGAGGCAGCTCAGTTATTCATTGATGCCGGAGCAGAGTGGATACATCTTGTTGATCTTGATGCAGCGTTTTCAAGAGGTGAGAACAGGGAAATCATCAAGTCAGTTATCGATAATTCGAGTGGTATCAAAATTGAACTCAGCGGCGGCATTAGAGACAGTGCGTCTTTAGATGCAGCTCTTGAAGCAGGGGCAGCCAGAGTGAATCTCGGAACAGCGGCACTAGAGAACCCAGAGTGGACTTCTGAGGTTATCGCTCTGCACGGTGACAAAATCGCAGTTGGTTTGGATGTTCGCGGAACCACTCTTGCTGCTCGCGGTTGGACTGAAGATGGCGGAGATCTCTTTGAAGTTTTAGAGCGGTTAGAAGCTGCAGGCTGCGCTCGATACGTTGTCACCGATGTCACTAAAGATGGAATGCTGCTTGGCCCAAACATTGACATGTTGAAGCAGGTATTAGCAAAAACAAATAAGCCTGTAATCGCCTCCGGCGGAATATCATCGCTTGATGATCTAAAGAACCTTAGAGAACTTGTTCCACTAGGACTTGAGGGAGCGATTCTCGGTAAGTCTTTGTATGCAGGTAAGTTCACACTCGAGCAAGCGCTGGTGGTTGCAGGATACTAATGTCTGAACATGACAAGTTTGCAGACTCAGCTGGAGTTCCCTGGGAGGGGCGAAGCTTTCACGAGAACCAATTTAGTTCTGACAAAGGTGAAGCAGATCCTGGACTTCTAAAAGCTTTGCTTGAATTCAAGTCTTCTTCTTCGAATCAAGTTGAAGTTGTAAGTGTATTTGCTAATGCGCGCGTACTCATTCCACTAATTGCAACGCTTGGAGAATCAGGGGATGGTGCTCACGGTCATCAAGTCGATAAGAGTGCTCAACTTTCCATCGTTAGCGTTAGAACGCCTGATAACCAAAACGGTTTACCAATCTTCACCTCAGTTCAGTCGATGGCCAGATGGAATCCACAAGCGAGACCTGTTCCAAATAACGGCAGGACCGTTGCACTTGCTGCAGTTAGTGAAGGAAACACTCGAGTTGTTTTAGATCCAGGAAGCGAGACCGAGTTTGTCATTCGCCGACCAGCTTTAGAAGCGGTTGCACAGGGATTCAGGTGGATTGTTCCAAACTTGAATCCAGAAGTAATTCAAATAGTTGACTCAGCATTAGCAAATATTGCAGAGGTGAGGAATTTCACTCTGCTAAATGCAGATCCAAGCGCAAAATTACTTGGACATGAACTTGAAGTAGTGATCTACTTGACTGCAGATTTGGATAAAACTCGTCTTGTGGAGATCCAGAATGAGTTTCTCAAGGAGATTTCTACGAGCAAGCGCTTCGTCGAACTTGTTGACTCAGTTGGGTTGAAGTTCCTGCCGGCTAGTTAACCGGGCCAGTGTACTTCTCACCAGGGCCTTGTCCTGGTTCATCCTTGATGATTGAGGCCTCTCGGAAGGCTAGCTGTAAGCTTCGAAGCCCATCCCTAAGCGGTCTGGCGTGGTGATCGCCTAGATCAGCCGCTGAGGCGGTGATTAGTCCCGCCAGAGAGTTGATTAGCTTGCGAGCCTCATCAAGGTCACCTTTGTAGCCATTTTCAGCCAAACCAACCTGTACTGCAGCTGCGCTCATCAAATGCACGGCTGTTGCGGTGATAATCTCAACAGCTGGAACATCTTCCAGCTCACGCATGGCCTGGGCTTCAAAATCTTCGCTCAATTAGGGCTTCACTTTCTGGGTTCTTCTCTGCTAGGCTAACCTACGGCTCTGCGGATTTAGGTCTGCAGTCAGAAGTGGATTCATTTCCCACCCGCGACTACCGATTTCTTTAGGTGGCCGGGTAAAGCTTTGAACTTTCAGTTCTGCGCGTTAGCAAGCATGTGCTTGCACTACGTGGCCGCCTAAGTCACGTCAAAAGGAGCAGCAGATCAGCGATCCGCGTATAAACGAACGAATTCGTGTACCAGAGGTACGCCTAGTTGGCCCTAACGGTGAACAGCTGGGAATCATCAAAATCGAAGAAGCACTGCGTATGGCGCAGGAAATCGACTTAGATTTGGTTGAAGTATCTCCAGGTTCAGAGCCACCAGTTTGCAAACTGATGGACTTCGGAAAGTTCAAGTACGAAGCGGCCCAAAAGATTCGTGAAGCAAGAAAGAACCAGACAAACACCGTCATCAAGACTGTTCGTTTTGGTTTGAAGATTGATGATCACGACTATGGGACTAAAAAGGGTCAGATCGAACGCTTCCTAAAAGCTGGCGACAAGGTAAAGGTCATGGTTCAATT
>JBBAML010000002.1:97314-102697 GCA_040402515.1 Rhodoluna sp. | reverse complement strand
GTGCGCCCCCCGGGAATCGAACCCGGAACCCACTGATTAAGAGTCAGTTGCTCTGCCGATTGAGCTAGAGGCGCATTGCTTTAGGCAACGATTTTCAAGAATAGCAGTTATCTAGGTGCGTTACAAAGTTGCACTTGCAGTGGCTTTGATTAGATTAGAGCCATGACTGAACTAACTGTTGGCTCTAAGGCCCCTGCATTCAAATTGACTAACCAAGATGAGAAGGCTGTTTCACTGGCTGAACTCAAAGGAAGCCGTGTAATTCTGTATTTCTACCCAGCTGCCTCAACCCCAGGTTGTACCAAGCAAGCCTGTGATTTTCAAGAGAACATGTCGGTTTTGAAGAAGGCTGGCTATGTAGTGTTGGGTGTTTCTCCTGATAGCGCCGCCAAACTGACCAAGTTCCGTAAGGCTGAAAACCTAAAGTTCGACCTACTCTCTGACCCAGAGATGAAGGTCATCAAGGCTTATGGAGCTTTTGGTGAGAAGAGCATGTATGGCAAGGTCTATGAGGGTTTGATCAGATCTACCTTCGTAATTGACGAGAAGGGCAAGATCGAGCACGCCCTATACAACGTCAAGGCAACCGGCCACGTGACTATGCTTCGTAAGGTATTGGCTATCTAGCTTCTGAAGTTGCTTTTACTACCCCAGCGCTAAACAAGGTAAATAAGACGGCTAAAGAGGGTAGTGCGATCGCAAATCCACCTAGCAGGCTTGCCTCAAAGGTCCCCAGAGCGATGGCTATTTGAATCAACTGCCAGAACACTCCAGCGCTTCTAGCCCATCTCTTGCCCTTGGTGATGGCTATTCCTGCAAAGCTCAGCCAGACGCCCGCTGAGAGGGTTAGGACCACCAGAGCGGAGTTAGTTAGAAGAGCCCCAGCTTGGCTCGTGGTCATCCCCCAGACGATGGCTACGGTGGCTAGGAAGAGCACTAAAGCTTCTAGAAAATAGGCAATTGCTAACGCTCTCAGAGTGGTCTGAATATTGATTTTGCCCATAGTTCCAAGCCTAAATGCCTATTTACAAACGACCCCCCGCTGTGGGAAAATTATCTAGTCGCGGTCGCGAATAAACCTAGAAATCTTCCAAGATTTACCTTTATTGTGATGCGCTTCCCCTGTTATTCGATCTAAGGAACATAAATATATGGAACTGCCATGGCTAACCGAAGCTCGCTGTAGAACAGAAGACCCAGAACTGTTTTTCCCAGTAGGTAACACAGGCCCAGCAGTAGACCAGATCGAACAAGCTAAAGCTATTTGCCGTGATTGCAAGGTAACAGCTAACTGCCTTGAGTACGCCATCAAAGAGAACCAAGACAATGGTGTTTGGGGCGGTCTAAGCGAAGATGAGCGTAAGTCGCTAAAGCGCAAGTACGCCAGAGCACGTCGCTCAGCCTAAATAAGCGGTAACTCTAGAGAGACTGTTGTTCCACCGGTCTTATCGGATTTGAACTCGATCTTCCCTCTAAGTTCACCTTCAACCAAAGTCTTCACAATCTGAGTTCCTAAACCTGTCATAACCTTGCCAGGCTCTAATCCCACGCCGTCATCAGCGACTGTTATGTATAGGCGTTTGGACTTTCTAGAGGCATTGACTGTGACATGGCCTGTTCTATTAGCAAGACCGTGCTCGTAAGCGTTGGTGACAATCTCTGTTAATACAACAGATAAAGGTGTTGCCATTTCGCTTGGTAATCTGCCGAACTTTCCAATTCGTAAGTTAGTGACTTTGGCGTTGAAAGCTAGAGCAAGTTCACTCACCAGAGTAATGATTCGATCGAAAACCTCATCAAAGTTAACATCCTGAGCCAGACCTTCTGAAAGAGAGTCGTGAACAACTGCAATCGCGGCAACTCTTCGCTCTGCATCACTTAGTGCTTCTAGAGTCTCTTCCGACTGGCTTCTTCTTCCCTGAATTCTCAGCAGGCTTGCAACTGTTTGAAGATTGTTTTTCACTCGGTGGTGAATCTCACGAATGGTTGCATCCTTGGTTATGAGCTCACGCTCTTGTCTTCTAAGCTCAGTAACATCACGGCAGAGCAAGATTGCTCCGGTGTTTACCGAGTTCTCGTATATAGGCACTGAACGCACTGAAAGTGCTGCACCATTTCCTTCAATGTCTGCTCGACCAGCAAGTTTTCCTGAAACAACGATTGGAAGATTTTCATCAACATTTACTCTGTTCTTGTTGATCTCTTTAGTAACTTCTAGAAGGCTTCTTCCTTCGAGTTCACCCGTCACCCCAAGTTTCTGGAATGCAGACATTCCATTTGGTGATGAGAAAACTACGGCACCGTTTGCATCAAGATGCAGTAATCCATCGTTGACACGAGGTGCGCCTCTTCTAGGTGCACTCTGTTTATTGAACTCTGGGTAACTGCCGTCAACGACCATGTTGAGAAGAACATCTCCTAAGACAGTGAGGTTGATTCTAGTTTTGTTAGGTGCTGCAACTTCACCAAGGTTTGTGTGTTTGGTAACTACAGCTACAGGGCTTGGAGTGATGTCGGTTCCTGTTTCAATATTCAATCTTCTAAAGACAGGAACTGCGCTAAGTCTTGCTGGAACACCTTGATACTTATCTGGTTCACCGTTATCTACGCTCTTGCCTGTTTTGTATGCGGTGTTCACTAGAGAAGCCCAAGACTTTTCAACAGGCTTACCGGTGATGTCTCGATAAAACACAGTTGCGGCACTTGAAGGTCTCGCATGCCCAGCCGCGACAAATCCATTCTCACCATCAGGAATCCAAAGCACTAGGTCTGCAAAGCTGAGGTCTGCGATGACCTGCCAGTCTCCGGTAAGAGCATGCAACCACTCAATATCGGCAGAGTGAGTCTGGCCGTATTGCTTCATTAGATCTGAAAGTGTGGACACTTAAGAAAGTTTAGCCAGCGCATCCCCTGAAGCACTATCCAAGAGCAATGCTCTGGCTAGATCGCTGATAGCCTGCCGGGCTGGCGATGACCGTTTGAGCAAAGCTAAAGGGAGGCCATTGAGTAACGCTCGATCGAAGTTGCCTGGCTCATCTGGGATAAAGGCGTCGATTCTTGCTTTGGCTAAAGAGAGGTAGGTCTCTTCGAGTTCTGTTCTAGCCTTTGAGCCTAAAGCGCTCGTTCTAAATCTATTCACGACTAAATATGGGTTGGTGTTCTGCACATTGTTGTCGAGATAGTCCTTAGCCCCTAGAAATCGATGAGCTGCCACAGGATCTGAGCCAGTTACGAGAACCACCTTTGAACTACTTTCAAGGACGCCTACCAGCAGACTGTCTCGGTTAGTTTCCATAATCATTGAGCTTGTCGAAGGATGGCTAAGGCTTGACTGAAAGTTGGTGGCCTGAGGTAAATCTAAAACCACATGGTCCACTTCATTCTTTATAGCGGTAAGCATCTTGGAGACTCGCTCTATCGTTACTTCACGCCACCTAGAAGGTGAACTTAGACCTGACATGAACCTCAGCTCGTGTCTACCGACCTGAATAGCAACTGTGAGTCGCCGATACTCTTCTGGGCTAAGCCGGTCTTGTTCAGCCAGCCGTAAACAGGCTGATAATCCAGCAGGTGTATCAACAAGGCCAAGTGTGACTGCTAGTGAGGGTGCAAGGGTGTCTAAATCAATTAGCAATACTCTCTGCCCAAGTAAAGCCATCTCGCAGGCGAGATTTGTTGCCAACGTGCTTTTCCCTGGAGATCCTGAGGGCCCCCAGCAGCTAATCACATTGACATCGAACTTCCCACTATTCGCACTTACTTTCACACCATCTTTGTTGTCAGTTACGACAGCGAGATGAGATCTTCTTCCGTGAACTTTGCTTTCTGTCAACGTCAAGTTCTTGACCTAACCGCCACAACTGTTGATTGTTTAGCAATGGCTTCTACTACGGACCTAACCTCGGCAGCAGAGACACAAACTTCAACCTTCTGCTGCCGATCTCCCATTCCTGTGTCAATCTCCCGAACTGAAATAAGTTCGGCACCAATTGCTAATTCATAGGGAATGGAGTCTTGGGTGGGTGACTGTTGCGCTGCCCACAAGTCGACTGTTGAACCGGCAGCAAGAGTGTTGGGAAGTGTTGAACCTAGGCTCAGGATGATTGGAGAGCAATCCTCCTCCTTTTTTGCTACCAAAGCGCTCACGGGTATCAGTTCTCCAGAGGCCACTGGCTCAGTTAGGAACCACTTCTCATACTGGTCTTCACTTGCAAGTAGATATCTTTCTGCTGAGTTTCCAAGATCTGCATCCATACTCTCAACGGTTGTTTCATCCAGGGCGGTTGACTTAGCTAAGTCTCTCGAGGCAACAAAATACTCTCTTGAGTTTGATTGGGTGTCTGAGTTTGCAAACCATGCTGCTGCAGCGAGTAATGTGAGCGCGATAAGGATTAGTGTCTTGCTTCTAGCAGGTGAAAGATTGCGGCGTGCTCTAACTGCACCTGTTTTGTTCTTGAGTAATCGCACACTTAGATTCTGCTCAAGATTAGCTAGTCGTGCTCAAACTATCCACAGCTAACCACTGAATGCTTTCAAGGGGAACAAACCTCAATACGTTTGCCTTTAGAACAAGCTGGTTCCCAAATACACTGAGCAACTTCCCTTGAAGTGTTTGAATTGCATCGATTTGGTGGATGGAGACATTTTCGTTACTTAGTTTGGAATCTAGAAACATTGCAGCGCTAAGTTCGACCATAGCTTTATCGAGCGAGCCCTGTAATACCGAAACATTCCTGATGGCCTGATTCGGAATTAACAACCAGGATTTAGTTATCTCTCCACGGGTATTTTGAAATCCTGCAACAAAGTCAAGCCCAACTAAAGCCATGCTCAAAACTTTGATGAGGTGATTGTTTTGGTGTAATTCAACTTCGACAATCAAAGAGAACCCATTAGCTGTCTTGTCCTGTTGAGATGCGAAGTATGCCTGAGCTTCTAGATCTTCAATAGTTGAATCGATGTCCATTGCCTATTTGTATAACGAAAACATGTTATAAAACTAGTTATCCACAAACCGTGTTCCCGATTATGAGAATCTCTTTTGTTTGGTAACTTTGGCTTATTCATGCAGGGGGGAAGTCAAATGTCTAATGGAACCAAACTTCAAGTCCTCGCAGGGGAAAACCAGTAAACGCAAAGTAAACACCCCCATTGAATCTGATGATTACTTCGGTAACCAGTGGAGTGACAGCGGTGAACTGGGTGATCCAAAACCTGTGCTCGCCTTCTTAGCTCAAGCAATTATTGAAACACTTGCAGGAGTGAGAGATATAGACCAGAGCTCTAGATGGCTAAGTGACAGTGTTTACCAGCAGTTGCGACAGAGATCTCTAGCTAGTAAGCGCGCACTTCTGGATAAGAACCGAGCAGCGATGAGACCCAA
>JBBAML010000002.1:75440-97214 GCA_040402515.1 Rhodoluna sp. | reverse complement strand
TTAAGCACATCGTCATACTTCAAAACGTTCTTACGAATTTCTGCGTTACGGCCTTCCACCTGAGACTGTGCTGAAGCAATAGCTTTGCTAACAATTCCAGACTCGATTGCAACGTCATCAGGAACATTGCTGCGGTTCATCAGAGCAGCTGCTGCCCCTGAGTTGAAAAGTCTCATTAGATCATCGGTTAGCGATAGGTAGAAACGTGATTCACCTGGGTCACCCTGACGTCCTGCACGTCCACGAAGCTGGTTGTCAATTCTTCTAGATTCGTGACGCTCAGTTCCTAGAACGTATAGACCACCAACTGCAACCACCTTGTTTGCTTCTTCAGCAACCTGCTCCTTTACCTTCGGGTATTCAACAGCCCAAGCTGCTTCATACTCTTCAGGGTTTTCAACTGAGTCCAAACCACGCTTCTCTAGAACCTCAAAGGTTAGGTGCTCAGAGTTACCGCCGAGCATTACGTCAGTTCCACGTCCTGCCATGTTGGTAGCTACCGTTACGGCACCTAGACGGCCAGCCTGAGCAACAATCGAAGCTTCACGGGCGTGGTTCTTAGCGTTTAGAACTTCGTGTCTAATACCGCGCTTAGCAAGGAGTTTAGAAAGATACTCGCTCTTTTCAACGCTGGTAGTTCCAACAAGAATTGGTTGACCCGTTGCGTGTCTGGTGGCAATGTCTTCAACAACCATTGCGAACTTGACCTGCTCGTTCTTATAGATTAGGTCACTCTGGTCCATGCGAACCATTGGGCGGTTGGTTGGAATAGGAACAACGCCTAGCTTGTATGTGCTCATGAATTCAGCAGCTTCAGTTGCTGCAGTTCCTGTCATACCTGAAAGCTTCTTGTATAGCCTGAAGTAATTCTGGAGAGTAACAGTTGCTAGCGTCTGGTTTTCAGCCTTAACCTGAACACCTTCTTTAGCTTCAATAGCCTGGTGAACACCTTCGCTGTATCTGCGTCCATCGAGAATACGACCGGTGTGCTCGTCAACAATCATGACTTCACCGTTCATAACAACATAGTCTTTGTCTTTTTTGAAAAGTGACTTAGCTTTCAGCGAGTTATTTAGGAATGAAATCAGTGGAGTGTTTGCCGATTCATAAAGGTTTGTAATTCCCAGGTAATCTTCGACCTTAGCGATACCAGGTTCTAAGATTCCAACGGTGCGTTTCTTCTCATCAACCTCGTAGTCAACTACTGGCTGAAGCTTTTCAGCAATTTTGGCGAACTCAGTGAACCAACGATTCGCTTCGCCTGATGCTGGGCCAGAAATAATCAGAGGAGTTCTAGCCTCATCGATAAGAATCGAGTCAACTTCGTCAACGATTGCGAAGAAGTGCTCGCGCTGAACTAGATCTCCTGCGCTCTGCGCCATGTTGTCACGAAGATAGTCAAAACCGTATTCGTTGTTAGTTCCGTAGGTGATGTCAGCTAAGTATTGTTCTCTGCGCTTATCTGGGTTCTGACCAGAAATTATGATTCCGGTGGACATACCAAGGGCTCGGTAAACGCGACCCATCAATTCACCCTGATACTCAGCAAGGTAGTCGTTGGTAGTAATAACGTGAACACCGCGACCAGCAATTGCATTTAGGTAGGCAGGAAGGGTTGCCACCAAAGTTTTACCCTCACCGGTCTTCATTTCAGCAATGTTGCCTAGGTGAAGAGCTGCACCACCCATGATCTGGACGTCGAAGTGACGCATGCCAAGAGTTCGCTTTGATGCTTCTCTAACGGCTGCAAAGGCTTCAGGGAGTAATTCATCTAGAGTCTCGCCGGCGATGTAACGCTCGCGAAGGGTGGCGGTCTCGTGGAGGAGGTCTTCTTCAGTTAGTCCCGAGAAGCTCTCTTCAAGGGCATTAACCTGAGAGACGATGGTGCGAAGCTTGGCTAAGACTTTGCCTTCACCGGCACGTAGCAGACGGTCAATTATTGATGCCAAAATGAACTCCAAATCCTTTTCAGGTATGCCTTACCATCTTAGACTGACCCAGCCATCTGTGATTCTGGCCCATTTTCACCTTGTTTTAGGCCTAGTTTCGGCAAATACACAGAAGCCGGCCACAGCTATCCCCGCCTCTGTCAGGGCTTTATACGCAGCCTGAATTGTGGCCCCTGAGGTGATTACGTCATCGACCAGGACTATTGGTGTTCCACTTGGCCTAAATCCCCTCAAATCGACGCTGAAAGCGCCGCTCAGGTTGGTTAACCGATCGGTTGGACTCAAGCTCGCTTGGTCTACTCGGTCACCTACCGATCGCAACAGTGAAGCACTCATAGCAGCTGGTATTCGTTTTTCTAAAGCGGTCGTTAGCTTCAAAATGTGTTGGTAGCCGCGTTTCCGATAGTTCTTGGCAGAGGAGGGAATTGGAATAAGGGTTGGTTTTGCGAATTCCTGTGGCCAGTCCTTGGCCATCAACCCAGCCACAGGTCCTATCAAACTGGTCTGACCAGATTCTTTGATGGCGTTGATGATCTTGCCAGACAGCTCACCGTATTCGCAGAAGGCAAATCCTGGTATTCCCAGTCTGCTAGTCGGGGTACTGCTCAGCACAATTGTGCTTTGGCAGTTTAGACAAAAGGGGCTACCTGGTTTGAGACAGCGAATACAAGGTGTGGGTAAAAAGAAGTTAAGTAGTTCGTTCACTCAACAAATATTGGAGCTAACTGAGTTTCTGATTGTTGGCAATTTACTATCTGTTGAAAACTAGCTCTCGCTTTCGAGCGCTAAATCAAGTGGAGAATCTCCCATCGCAACATCCTGTCGCTTAGGAAGTGTCAATCTGAAACATGCACCTAGATTTGGTGCTGCCGTTACTTCAAGCAGGCCACCGTGAAGCTGAGCATCTTCGATTGAGATTGCTAGGCCTAGACCGGTTCCTCCCGTTGTTCGCTTACGTGATGGATCTGCTCTCCAGAATCTTTCAAATGCTTGAGCCAGTTCAGATTCACTCATGCCAATACCCTGGTCGGTGACGCTCACCGCAACCGCAGTCTCGTTCTGCCCCACACGAATCTTCACAGGCTTACCTTCGCTGTGCTCGATTGCGTTAGTTAGCAGGTTGTTGAGAATGCGTTCAATTCTTCTTACGTCGACTTCACACTGAACTGCACCTGAAGGAATTTCAACTTCTAGATAGACACCTTTGGAATCTGCAAACTGTTGGATTGATTCAAGAGCAGATCCGACAATTCCGTTCAGATCATGAACCTCATACTCGGGCTTTACTCCAGCGGCATCGTATCTAGAGATTTCTAGTAGATCGGCTAGCAACGTATCGAAGCGATCCATCTGCGAGTGCATAATCTCTGCTGATCTCTTGCTCAGGTCATCGAAATTCTCTCGCTGTGAGTAAAGATAGTCAGCGGTGAGCTTCATTGTCGTCAAAGGAGTTCTAAGTTCGTGTGAGACATCAGAGACAAAGCGTTGCTGCATCGTTGAGAGGTGCCCCATCGCCTTGATTTTCTCTTGCAGGCTGTCCGCCATGTGATTAAAGGATGTAGCGAGTACAGCAATAACGTCACTACCTCTTACCGGTAGTCGTCTATCCAAATCCCCTGCAGCGATGAACTCGCTAACCTCAGCAGCATCACGCACTGGCCTTACCAACCAGCTGGTGACCAAGAAGGAGAAGAAACCAATGATCATCAAGGTAACCAGACCACCGAGCACCAAGGTTCTCTGCACAAATCCCAATGTCTGCTGCTCGTTATACATGTCATAGACCAAATACAGTTCGTAAGGATGCCCTTTTGGAACTTCGAATCGTTGCCCAATCAAGATTGCAGGAATTGATTCTCCCCCGCGGGTAATCTGAACAGTCTGACTTTCAATGTCATCAGTTGCTAGGACACGTGCTCTGAACTCTGGAGTGATTAGATTCAGATCAAAATTGGCAGATCTTGGGCTGCTGTATTTCTTTGAGTTCTTAGACCCCGAATAAAGGAAAGCAACTTGACGAGACTGAGAGACACCGATGGATTCTAGTTCTGGAACTACCTCAGCTATAGCTTTTGAGAGTTGCTGTTGGTTTGTTCCACTGACACCGGAAAACACTCTAGAAACTGCGAAGGTTGCGCGATGGCTTTCAAGTTCAGCTTGCTCTGTTCTCGTGCTGAAAAGTCCATTACCAATTGAGAAGCTGAGAACTCCACCCAAAAGAACAAGGGCGGAACCAGATAGAGCAACTGTGTATGCAAGTGCTCTAAGCTGCAGCGAAGACCTGAATCGGCCTAGAGCCGCCTTATAGATGCGGCCGATGAACATTTACTCAGGCCCAGCTTTGTAGCCCCAACCGCGAACGGTTAGCACTAGCTTTGGATCTTCTTGGTCTTCTTCGATCTTTGAACGAAGTCTTTGGACGTGCACGTTCACTAGACGGGTATCTGCCTTATAGGTGTATTCCCAAACCTGCTCCAGAAGCATCTCTCTTGAGAAAACTTCGTTAGGGTGTGATGCCAAAGTTAGTAGCAACTTGAACTCAAGCGGAGTTAGAGAGACCTTCTTGCCGTGTCTTAGAACTTCATGGCTAAGAGTGTCTAGCTCGATAGGTCCAAGTTTGATGATGGTGTGCTGCACCTGCTTGATAGGGCGAAGACGAGCCTTGATTCGAGATACCAGAACTTCAATCTTGTATGGCTTGGTGACGTAGTCATCAGCACCAGCTTCAAGACCGCGAATCATGTCGTTGTCATCTGTTCTAGCTGTCAGCATGATGATTGGGACACCTGAGGTTTGGCGAAGTTCATGGCAAATCTCGATGCCATTCTTTCCTGGCAACATCAGGTCTAGTAGGACTAGATCTGGTTTGTGCTTTTCAAACACTGGAATTGCATCAGTACCGGTAGCTGCCTGGCAAACGTCAAACCCGTTTGAACGTAGACCAATTTCTAATGTCTCACGAAGAGCATCATCATCTTCAACAATAAGGATTTTAAACATCCAAAGAACTTTCTAGTATCTGTAGTGATCTGGCTTGAATGGGCCCTGTGGCTCCACTCCGATGTATCTTCCCTGGTCACTTGAGAGTTGGGTCAGTTCAACTCCAAGGGCTTCAAGGTGCAGACGAGCAACTTTCTCGTCTAGGTGTTTAGGCAAGATATAGACGCCGATTGGGTATTCCGACCTCTTGGTAAATAGCTCGATCTGAGCTAGTACCTGGTTGCTAAACGATGTGCTCATGACAAATGATGGGTGACCGGTGGCATTACCAAGGTTCATCAATCTTCCTTCGGAAAGGATAAGGACTGATTTACCGTTAGGCAACTCCCACTGGTGAACCTGAGGCTTTACTTCAATCTTCTTGATACCAGGCATACGTGCAATGCCATCCATATCGATTTCATTATCAAAGTGACCGATGTTGGCAATAACTGCAAGATGCTTCATCTTCTCGATGTGCTCAGGCCTTATGATGCCTGCGTTACCAGTTCCAGTAATAAAGAAATCAACATCTGAAACAACACGATCAATCGTGGTTACCTGGTAACCGTCCATCGCTGCCTGCAGAGCACAGATTGGATCGACTTCAGAAATAATCACTCGAGCACCTTGACCACGCATGGCCTCTGCTGCACCCTTACCAACATCTCCGTAACCTGCAACAAAAACAGTCTTACCGCCGATGAGAATGTCTGTTGCACGATTTAGACCATCAGGTAGCGAGTGTCTAATTCCATACTTGTTATCAAACTTAGATTTAGTCACAGAGTCATTTACGTTGATGCCTGGGAATAGTAGCTCCCCACGCTTCAGCATTTCGTAAAGTCTCTTAACACCGGTTGTGGTTTCTTCGGTCACACCATAGATGTCTTCAGCGATACGAGTGAATCTGTTGTTAGAGATCTTGAACTGCTCAGCAAGAAGATTAAGGATCACTCGATACTCTTCGTTATCCTCTACACCTGCTGGTGGCACTGAACCAGCTAGTTCGAATTCGCGTCCCTTGTGAACCAGAAGAGTTGCATCTCCACCATCATCGAGAATCATGTTTGGGCCGATGTAATCTGCACCTTCAGCCATGGCTTCTTCAGTCCAGTCGAAGATACGCTCGGTGCACCACCAATACTCTTCTAGGCTTTCACCTTTCCAAGCAAATACCGGAACACCCTTAGGAGCTTGAATAGTTCCATGCGGTCCAACAACTGCAGCAGCTGCAGCTTCGTCCTGGGTTGAGAAAATGTTGCATGATGCCCAGCGAACCTTTGCACCAAGAGACACCAAAGTCTCAATCAGAATTGCAGTTTGTATGGTCATGTGAAGTGAACCAGCAATGCGAGCACCACGTAGTGGTTGTAGAGGGCCGAACTCTTCGCGCAGAGACATAAGCCCTGGCATCTCGTTTTCAGCTAACTGGATCTGTTTCCGTCCGTAGTCAGCAAGGGCAATGTCTGCCACTTTGTAGTCGACACGGGTTTCGGTTGAATTAATCACAGGCTTCATTGTCTCTATTATCCCCGTTTCCGGTTCGTTATAAAACCCCGAGACTAGCTGCGGATAAGGGCTAGAACTTCATCCCTGAGTGATTCCATGGTGCTCTGGGTCTTAGCCTCAACGTTTAGGCGAAGTAGAGGCTCGGTATTAGAAGCTCTAACGTTCAACCACCACCAGTCCTCTGCTGAATCAGAGCCCGAGATGGTGATGCCATCGAAATAGTCGATTGTGCTGGATTCAGCGAATCTAGCCTCAACCTTGGCTTTGGCTGCAGTCACGTCTTCAACTCGAGAGTTAATCTCACCGCTTAGGAAGTATGGGTTGTATTGCTTAGAGATAGCAGAGAGGCTTTCTGGCTGAGAACCAAATTCTGCAAGGACGTGCATCGCGGCCAACATGCCGTTATCTGCACCCCAGAAATCTCTGAAGTAATAGTGAGCTGAGTGCTCACCACCGAAGATTGCATTTGTCTCCGCCATGCGGTCCTTGATCAGTGAGTGACCAACCTTGGTGCGCTCACCTTTTGCGCCGTCTTCTGCAATTACCTCAGCAACTACTCGAGAGGTAATCAGGTTGTATAGGACGGTGATATCTGTTGATTCACCTAGAGCCTTTACTCTGGCAATCTCACGACGAGCAACCATCGCAGCAACAGCACTCGGTGTTACGGGCTCACCATTCTCATCAATTACAAAACAGCGATCGGCGTCACCATCAAAAGCAAGACCTAAGTCGGCTTTGTGTTCAACAACTGCTTTCTGCAGATCGACTAGGTTAGCTGGCTCTAGTGGGTTAGCTTCGTGGTTTGGGAAGGTTCCATCCAATTCGAAATACATGTCGATGATTTCAATCGGCAGTTTAGGTAACCCTGCAGCCGTTGATAGCACCGCTGGAACAGTTAGTCCACCCATACCATTAGCTGCATCAACCACTACACGCATTGGTTTCACATTGGTTAGGTCAACAAGCTGACGAAGATATGCAGCGTAGTCAGCCAAGACATCTTTAGTTTCAAAAGTTCCAGGCTTAACAACCTCTGGAATCCCATCGGTTAGATAAACCTTCGCACGATCACGAATGGCTGCAAGGCCAGTATCCAAGCTGATGCCGCGAGCACCTGCTCGAGAGAACTTGATGCCGTTGTATGTGGCAGGGTTGTGGCTTGCAGTGAACATTGCTGCTGGAAGATTTAGAGAACCGGAGGCAAAATACGATTCGTCCGTAGAGCAAAGCCCAATTGAAATAACATTTGCCCCCCGCTTCTGGGCTCCCCTTGCGAAAGCATCTGCGAATAGTGGAGAAGAGTCACGCATGTCGTGCCCAACAATTACAGCTTGACCGGCTGCTTCTAACTCATCAACAAAGCCAGCAGCAAGTGCTTCAACAACATCTGCAGTTAGATCAATATTTACTAGGCCACGAACATCATATGTTTTGACAATGGCATCCCAATTAACGCTCACGATTTCCCTTCGATCAACTAGACAAGAATACAATGGCATCATGTTAGACCGAGCCAGAGCCCAGCGTTCTAGAGACCGCCACGGGCGTGGCATTCGCCACTCGCTCTCCGGCTCGCTATACAAAACTGGCGCTTCAGCCTCAGATCAGTTCTCCGGAATCATCGCGAGCACCTGTGACTACCTAAGGGAAACCTGGCCAAAAGAGCTCGGTAACTTGAACTGGCGAATCATGGATGCCCCAGTTCTTGGAGCTAATTCCACACACGTTCGCAGATGGTCAACTAGGGCAGAGACCATGACCATTGTTATTTATCGGCTACCGATTCTTCGACTAGATAATCTACAAGGCTCTAATTCAAGTGCTGACCGTGTCAGAATCGAGCACTACGTCTTTGAAGCAGCCGCACACTTGATTGGTAAAGAACCTTGGGAACTAATCTTTGGAGATGACTCCGAGAACTAGTGGACGCTGATCCAAACCTGACCACCAAGGTTCTTCTCATCTAAGACTGGGAGTGTGGCAATTCTGCCGTCTACGTCAATAACAAGATTTGAATAGACCGACTGAGTGGTTGGGAATATTCCAATTGATTGACCGCTTGGGGCAAGCAAAACTATCTCTGCGCCAGCAGCAATGTTGCGCTCAATTGTTAGCTCACCAAATTTCAACGAGACCTTGGTTGCCTCAGAACTTGGGTTAGCAATCGATAACTTACTGATTCCAGCCTTAGGAACAGCGAGATATCTTGGTGAAGTGAATCCTTCAGCCGGATTGATCCAGGCAAAGTCCGTATACGCATCGTCACCGACACGGCTTCTAACCAAACGAATACTTGAGAAAACTTCCTGATCGGATCTTAGGTATCCAATGTAATCCCCATCAGAGAGACCGTTTATGTCAAAGTCCGTTACTTTACCGGCAGGAGCGGTTACCGAAATAACTGTTCCAAAAGTTTCGTCATCAGTTCCAAGAACTTCAAGAGTTAGTTGAGCGTCTTTGTCGCCAGGAACGAAGACTCTGAGGTTCTGTCGAACATCTGAATACTTGTCATCTAACTTTCTAAGCTTCGCTGAGTCCGTCGCTCTTCTAACCAAGATGCCTGGGAAGACGCTTTCTTTCTGTGCTACTCCCGTTGGATAAATGTAATCTGCGCCAGAAGCCTTCAATCCTCGAACTGCCTTCTGCTGAATCAGAGCAGTCACCGATCCACCGAAACTATTCACGTGAACTGCCATGGACTCTGATCTAAATACAAAGGAAGCCAGCGGAATAACTTCAGTCTTGCCTGCAGCAACTGCAATACCCGAAAGTCCTGCACTGTGAGAGATGCCATTCTCGGTAAAGATTTCGAGGTCAACTGTCGCATCAACTGCAGTTGGGTTAGTCAGAATAAGTATCGCTTCACGGCCAACCGCAACTGAGCCACCAACTAACCAAAACTCACTCTGTGAGCGAAGACAAGGAGCGGCTAGCAATCCCTTGATCTTCTTGTCACTCAGATACTGCAGTTGGTTTCCGGTAAGGAGCTCTGAACCCTGAGCAACAGTTCCAGCGCTGTCTGTAATAGTCAGAGATTGCGCCTGCTTGATTCTTGCCGACTGGTCTTGTCTAACCCCATAACCCGTAGTCAGTTTTCCGTCCAGTCCTTTGAGCTTGGTCCCGCTAGCTCCGCTATAGGTCAGGCCAACAGCAATGGAACTTAGACGTGAGAACTTAGAAGTTGAAGTTCCAGAACTACCACCAGCTGTAAAGGCTGAGCCAGAACAGGACAAAGTCAGATCTCTAGCGCTAACAACCCGTTGGGTAGCCTCGACACTTCCAGTTGAGAGTTGAATTACCCCTGGCGCATATACATACATTCCAACAAAAGCTAAAGCCACAAGGATGGTCCTGAGAATTCGATTTATCATTACTCGATCTCCTCTGAACTAAAGTTTTCAACTGGTGAGAGCTGAGTCTGTTTCTTTCGTCCGCGAGAAGTTGGCAATGCTAACAACATGAACCCAACCAATACTCCAAGTTGAATCCCCTTGGTGGTTGACCAGAGTGGCAGTTCAGTCTTACCTTGCGCCGACACTTCTCTAACTCTCCAGAGTTGGCCGAACTCTGTCACGCCGACTTCCTCGAGTTGAGAAACAGAGTTCAATGCAACTCCTAAGTCTCCGTTGCCATCGCGATCAGGAACTACAACATATCCAATTCCAGACTTCTTGAAACTATCTGTTGGGTTCTTACCATTAGCTGAAACCAAGTTAGCAACGAGGCTCGCAATCAAGTCCTGATCTGGTGAATCCTTCAGAGTCCCCGCATTCAATGGACTGAGTCGATAGGCAGTTGAGATTGTGTCCAGTCGAACTCCGTCCGGCCAAATCACTTCTACTCTGAAATGCATATCTCTATCGCTGGTAATAACTAGCAGCTTCAACGGACTGCCGGCGGCAGCTTCAGCAGTGACTATTGCAGGGATGTTTCTTGCCTGACCAAAACTAATCTGATTGATACTCAGTGCAGAGCTGGCTGCCAAAGGACCGACCACAGCCAAACCTGCAATACCAACTACAAGAGCCCTAACTCCGTTTCTAGTAAGGGACTCTAGCCACAGAGCAACAGCAACTAGAACGGAAAGCGCTAAGAGCATGAGTGCTGGCGCGGTGGAATTCTGAACAGTTAATGTTGGGTCAACAAAAATTGAACCGACACCACCACCGGTGAAACTAATTCCTGACACAAAGATGAGGTTTGCTAGTGCCACTAGAGCAATCAACCAAGCAACTAAGACTCCCTTGGCTTTACTTAGCAGCGACAAAAGCGCAAGCCCGATGAAACCTAGGGCTGCCCAACCGAGAAGCTGATCCCCACCAACTAACTGATCAACCATATTTGTCTTTTCGACAGGAATAGCAATTGTCGGATCAGCAAGTATTCCTAGCCAATTGTTATTGCCTGATATCTGGAACAACCAGTATGGGAGAACCAAGGCAGCGGTGGGTAGAGCGATAAATAGCAGTGAACCAACTCGCTTGTAGGCGATGACTGCAAACACGATTGCGATTACAACTAATCCAAGCAATGCACTTGGTGCGCTCAAAGTTACAACTGCGCATAGCAATCCACTAACTGCAATCCAAGACCACGCCTGTTCTGCAGATCGAACTGAGGTTGTCGCCCCAATGCGAGCAGCTCTAGCCAAGCTAAAAATTAACCATGGCAATGCGATGCTGAAGATTACTGCAGGGAAATTACCTTCATTTTGAGCAACAGTGAGAGCTGGCCAGAATGCATAGACAAGAGCCAGGATGCTCCTTACTGAGCCACGAGCTGTGATGAGTGAAATCAAACGCCAGGCTCCTGCAAACGCAAATGCCTTGGTAAGTAGAAGCAATGTACTCAAGGCGAGATTCGGTGCCCAGAAGGTAAGCGAACCAATAGCAAGAAGAACCCAGTTGAATGGATCGCTTGGAGCAGCTAAGCCCAGCCCTATGCTCTGGTAGCTAGCTCCGGTGTTTGAGAAAAGTTGTAACCAACTGTCACTTAGAGGCAAGGCAAATCCACCATTGACGCTTTCGCCAAGTGGAAGGAATTGCCAAGAGATTGCAATCAGAGCAAACATCCACCAAAGTCCCCCGCTTGCAGCAAAGCCCAAGCTTGGTCGAAGCGGAGTAACTGATGAACTAAAACTTTCAAGTTTCAGTTTCTGCTCTGCATACTCAAAGGCAAGTCTTGCTTTGGCCTTTACCTGTTCACGCGTTGCAAAGAGCTGAGCAAACTTCTTAACCGAATAACCGTGGCGATCTCTCAAACGTGCACGAATAGTAAAGAAAGCCCAAAGGTTTGCCTTCAGGGTGTAGAGGATTCGGTCCGGTCGTTTGACTAGCAGCAACCATAGAACTTGGATTACGGAATAAGCCGGCAACGCCAACCAATATAGAAAGGCTAATAGCAGCGGGCTATGTGAAAGCCTCAAATGATTTGTCGCTTTAGCAATTCCATACTTCACCGAACCGCCAAGCCACTTCTTCTTTCTCTTTCCTGAAAGAGAAAGCTGTGCATGGCGCACTCGAGCGGTTGGAACAACAATCACCCGGTTGCCGCTATGTCTGGCTCTTATACCTAAATCGATATCTGTTGCAAGTTCTGGAGCATCTAGCGAGTAACCACCTAGGTCTGCCCAACTTGTTGCTCGAATCAACATCGCACTGCTGGTAACAGCAAGTACATCGCTCATCGAGTCGAATTGCTTCTGATCTAATTCGTTGGTTACAAGTGAGAAAGGCTTTAATGACCTGGTAACTGTCAAACCCATCTGCTCTATTAATTTTGGATTTTCAAATGAAACCTGCTTCGGAGAAGCAATCGCAACCAAAGGTGAGAGCTCTAACGCTCTAACCAGTTCAGCTAGAGCATGGACTTCAGGAGCACTGTCATCGTGCAATAACCAAATGGCAACATCATCTATTGAGCCATAGCCCTGAAGGACTTGTTTGATTCCTGTGGCAGCTAGTTCTGCAAAACTTGCAGACTCTTTTATTTGGAGAACAGCATTGTGTGATGAGGAAGAAACAAATGTGTCTAGAACTTTATCGACTTCGGGGTTTGAAGAAGAGTCGACAACCAATGTGCGTTCGACGCGAAAACTTTGATTTGCAAGTGCCGCTAATGCACTCTGAAGATATTGGGGTTCATCGTTGGATACAACGACTGCCACCACACGCACACTCACGCCGTGGCCTGACCTAGAACTAGGCGCGCTTCTTTAGCTTGCGACGTTCGCGCTCGCTTAGACCGCCCCAGATCCCGAAACGCTCATCGTTAGCAAGTGCATAGTCCAGACACTGCTGCCGGACATCACAACCTGAACAGATACGCTTTGCATCTCTGGTTGAGCCGCCCTTTTCTGGGAAGAAAGCCTCAGGATCGGTCTGTGAGCAGAGTGCGTCGCGTTGCCAAGCTAGTGGGTTGGTATCTGCGCTTTGGTCTCCCCCGAGAATAGTTCTAAGAATTGGATCAACGAACCAGTCATCGGCGACAAATCCGTTGTCATCATTTAGGGACATTCGTTCCTCTCAAGCTTTCCGGCCTGTCGGCCGGATTTCACAGTTGTAATTACAACGCTGTAAGTATCATGCCGTCAAGTTGAGAGTAGGTCAAATCGAAAGGTGTTATAAAGCCTTAACAATTAGATAACTACTGCTATAGCCGAACATTGACACCGATTCCCTTAGCTCTGAAACCAATCAGACACTCAACCCGAGGTTGAAGCTCTGCTGTTCCCTTTTAAGAATTAGCTAGCGCTAATTGCTATGAACGCTTCCCCGTTGCCAGCCAGGCTGAAGGTTCTAGCATCGCCGGAAATAAAAGCAGCCTCTGCTGGATTAATTACTTCCCGCTCACCTTTAGAGGAACTAACGGCAACTGCCCCAGAGGTGCAGAGCACAATGGCATCACCTGGCAGGTTCAGATCAACTAGCAAATTGTTAGCTGAAAGAGTGGCTCGATAGAAATGAAACTCAGGAGTAGGGATATCAAATTCCTCTAACCCGACAGCAAGCTTCTTAACATGAACAGGTTTAGCTTCTGTCTCCTCGAAGATTAGGACTTTTGCCAGCTCGGGAATATCAATGTGCTTAGGAGTAAGACCACCTCTTAGGACATTGTCACTAGCCAACATGACCTCGACCCCTAATCCTGCAAGATATGCGTGAGGCATGCCAGCTGGGACAAATGCCGCCTCGCCTCTGGAGAGAACGACATAGTTCATCAGCAGTGCAGTTACGATGCCTCGATCAAAACCATGGTGAGCGCTTAGATGCGTTACAAGATCAACTAGTGAAGGGCATTGCTCGGCAGCATCAACGAGCTCTGAAATCAGTTGCTCATCTAACTCTGCAGAACTTAGAGTGTCTAGACATACTTGACGAAGTCCATCCTTTTTTTCCAACAACTCCGACCACTTAGTTAGTAAAGAGTTGAGTCGCTTAGAAGAACTCGCTTCTCGGATTTCAGCGAAGCGTTCAACGATGATCCTTGAGTCAGAGAATCCAACCAATGCTTCAAATGTTTCGGTAAGAGCAACGATCATTTCTGGCTTAGCTTTGTCGTCTTTGTAGTTTCTCTTGGAATCACTAATCGCTATCCCAGCTGCATTCTCGGCAGCAAAACCTTCTTTAGCTTGGACAGGATTCGGGTGAGCCTGAATAGATAAAGGAGCTGAGGCTGCGAGTATCTTGAGCAAGAATGGCAACCGGTCTGGCATCCCTCTGGCTACTCTCAAGTCCTGCAGAGAAAAATCTAGGTCTTTAACCTGCGTTGGAGAACCATCGTGGGTTCCGAACCAAATCTCAGCCATTGGCTTTCCAGTTGGTTGCACACCGAAGTAATCCGGGATTAGATTAGTAGACCCCCACGCATAATCCATCGGCTGATTCGTTAATTTCACAAGCATTCCAATAGCCTAACTAAGGGGAAATACCTCTAGCCATAAGCCACCCTAGACTTGAGTACAAATGTCTATCACCAGCAGAGCAGTAAGTGGGCAAGTGCCTAAGAGCGCTTTCGCTATTGGCTATCTCACTCTGGTGCTCTTGGTGTTTGGAGATGCGCTCTTCGCACAAGAGTATTTGTATCTAACCCCTTCATGGCTTGCTTGGTATGGAGCTGCAGGCATAGGTATTGCAGGATCTGCATACTTCTTCTTCAAATCAGATTGGCGAAGAGTATTTAGACAAATACCTATTGAATTGACTCTCCTCACCGCTCTGATGCTTGGTTCAGTTCTCTGGTCAAATTACCCAAGCCAAACTATTTCAAGTTTTCTGATTCAAGCCGGTGTAGTTCTCTCTGCACTCTTCTTTATTGCAGTGTTTTCTTGGCGACAGATATTCAACATCTTCGCCAACACAATTAGAGGAATAGTCTTTGCCGCTCTGGGTTATGAGTTGTTCCTTTCAATACTCTCTTTACTAGCCCAAGCTTCACTACTGGGAGTTGATGAGTACCTCTTCCAGTCGATTAGAAACATTGGTCAGGTTCCAGATGGTAGAACAATCGATGATCTACTACTTCGCAATAGTTTCATGGGCTCTTGGGCATTGATTGGCTTGATCACTTTCCTAATTGAGTTCGCTATTGAAAAGCGCCACAAATACCTAACTGGTGTGAGCATCCTCTTAGCCATTGTCACGATTGTTCTTTCGGGTTCAGCTGGAATAGTCTTCGCCACCGTTGCGGTTGGACTAGCGGCAATTGTCTCCCTTCTTGCTGAGGGTAAAGACAGAGATACCAGGCATCGTTACTACCGAATAGCTTGGGCTGTTTCAGGAACTGCTGGATTTGTAGTCCTAATCTTCAGAAGAGTCGTGTTCGAGTTTTTGGGTAAGAGCCCCGACATGACCCACCGAACTGACATCTGGAAGTCTGTCTTCAACCTTGTCTCAGAGAGGCCCTTGGAGGGCTGGGGCTTCACCGGTGTTTGGGTACCGGGAATTGAGCCTTTCTCAGGGTTGATTGTTATCAACGGCATTGAATATTTCCAAGCTCATAACTCCTACCTAGAGATGGCACTCCAATTAGGTTCAGTTGGTTTAGCGCTTTTCCTAATCATGTTGACCAGAACCTTTATCAAGACTTGGCGTTTAGGTGTGCACCACTCACATGTCCTATACCTCTGGCCTCTTCTAGTTCTCGTTACTCAACTCATTAGAGGAATCACTGAGTCTCGACTACTAGTTCAATCGGCTATGTTTATGCTCATCATTTTTGCGATTAAGCCATACGACCCAGAAGAGATGCTCGAAAAGAATTCCAAGAAACCTAAGCTAGAGGCTATTCGTAAGCGACCAATAACCAAACTGAAGCGTCGCTAGGGCAGTTTGATTATTTGACCTACTGCAATTCGGTCAGCGTTGTTAATTCCATTGAGTCTCATCAATATGGCGACAGTGGTATTGAACTTCACCGCGATTGAACTTAGTGAATCACCCTGAATGATCTTGTATGTTTTGGCTTCAGGCTCAACTACTACTGGCTTTCCTGGGCTTTGTATTTCTGCACCGAGCGGAAGATTGCTTAGGAAGGCTTCAGTAACCCAGTTCAGTTGCAAGCCAGTTGAATTATCTAGCTTGTAGTCAGCGAGATTCTTGAATGGGTAACGTATTCCCCTGATTACCTTAAATGCTTTATAAGAGGTTTTCTTAGTCTTCGCATCGATTGTTCTGAGCCCTAGGTATTGGCTAAATTGTTTTGGAGACGGGGTGATTAGCAAACATGTCTCCGGGCTTAGCACAGTTGCTCTGCCAGGGTATTCCCTAGCTGTAGCAACTGGAATCGCATGCAATTGAGAATCCGAGACTAGATAAACATCGCCATCACACTTGACCTTGTATGAACCAAGAGCTTCTGTATCTTGGTAGCCAACTAGTTGAAGTGGAGTCAATGTTCTTGGGCTCGGTAGGGTCAATTGCATCGAAGTCTCACCAAGTGTGATCATTCTGCTGCCACCTTCAATGATTCCAACTACGTTGGTCTTTTTGTTCTTCACAACAGTTCCAGCTGGAAGTATGAGAACGCTCTTCGGAATCAGATTTAGTGAGCTAGGTGCAACACTTACCGTTGTCGCACTTGGAAGCCCAATACCAAATATTTCTCGGTCGGCTGCGTTATAGGTCGCTCTAATCTGCCCATCGTTGAGTAGGTAGATGGTGTTCTGGCCTCTGGCTCGAACAAAGTTATCCCCTGTAATAATTTGCTCACTGAGCGGAAGCTTCCTTAGTGCTGCGTTAGTTATTGGGGTTGCCTGTCTTGTCCACTCAGAGTTGTCGGTGACTTTTATCCAACCGGTATCACTGAGAGTCCAACGGATTGAATCTTCGTCAACAACTAATGAGGTTATTGGGTTGAGAGCCGAGACTGTACTTAATCCAATTGAGCTAAGGGTTCCAGCTGAGGCTCTAAACCATTTAGTGAAATCAGCATCAGCTCTAGTTTCAGGCTTTATGTCGAAATACTTACCATCGACGATTACGCCTTCGCGCTTTAAATCTCGATTGACAAACAAACTGCTATCTTTCGCAATCGGTGCTCCCCAAGGTAGATAGCTGAAAGTGTTTAGTGTCAAAGGAGAAGGGGTTCTTGTTGTTATCCCTTTATCGGCAAGTGAGGCATCGTCTAGTACTTCGTGCTTTGCACCTTCGCTAACCAGATATCTAGAGCCATCCGTATTTACAATCAACGGAGAAATTCCAGTGGTTGCTGCAGTAAGTCTGCTGGTGGTTAGTGCATCAAGTTTTTCTGCGGTGGAAGCGACTGCCTTCTCACACTTAAAGCCTAGAGTTGTTGCTTTTGTGCAATCCAAAGGAATCTTGATCTTGTCTGTGACTAGGAAGTATGAGGCAACGGCCGGTGCGACAGGGATGGTTTTTGCAACTCCAGTGATGTCAGGGCGGTATGGCCCTGTGGGCAGAGCATCTAACTGAACCTGGGTCAACTGAACAGCAGCAGCACAGTTAAGGCCCATGCTGGTTGCCTGCTCACAGTTAGCAATCAGATACTTCTTACCTGCACTCACAAAGTAGTAGGTGCTGAGATTATTTACCGGAGCGGTCTTGATGATCTTGGTCATCGGAATACCTGTTTTGAATGAGTCCAAGTATTCTTTGGAGATTTCACCCAACGGACCAAGCGGTGCTAAATCTTTGACTAGCTCAGGATCTGTGATCGGATATTTGATGTCATTGGATATGAAGTAAGGGTCGCTGGTCGAACTCTTTAGTAGGAATCCACCACCAATAGGTGATCCAAACCAATCCCAATAAAATCTCCAAAAGTTTCTATTGCCGTACGAAGAACAATTGTCTCCAGTACCTCGAAGGTTATTCAAAGCTGCAGCATTAGGAACAAATGGTGTGTAGTAGTAGAGATTTGCTGTCGCTTGACTCTTTAGAGTAAAAGATTTCTTACCGCAGTTTCTTGAAGCGTCTGGGTGAAGAGAAATGGATACGACACGTCCTGGTCTTAGATATGTGAAAGATCCATTTGGATCTCCATACCACTGGAACTGCCCAGCTGCTTTGTATACCTGGTTGAACAACCCAGTCCACACCTTGCCACAGATGCCTGGGTCACTGTCAGGGCAGCCATAACCCATTGCTGCCTTATACATATAAGGAGAAGGTATTGTCGCTTGAACTAGTCCCTGTTCTTTCTGCAGAACAACAAGAAGCACTCTTGGGTTAATGCCACAGGCTCTAGAGATGTCATAGATGATTTGGGCAGCAGAAATGTTTGTCTTTGCCGGCATAGCTGCACACTTACCAGGGTCTGCAACCTTAGCTGGAGTATCGGCTTTGTAGTTACGTAGACAAGGCATTCCCGTTGAACTTGATTTACAAACTGGCACTTGAGACTCTAAGAAGCGTTGAATCTCATCAACTGTCATAGTGCCAAAGTCAAAGAAAACACTGTCAGAGATAATCAGACCAGGATCAAACTTCGACCCGTCCAAAGCCTCAGCAGGGGTTATCGCGGTCAGGCTAAGTGAAGTCAACAACAGTGAAACTGTTGCGACCCAAAACTTAACTAACCGCTTGCCAATCACTTACAGAGTTACCGAGCTTGGAGCAGAAACCCCATAGTACTTAGTTGATTCGTATGTGACTGTGATGCTAGCTAAACCTGCTGGCAATCCACCTAAGTTGATCTCTAGTGGATGGCACTGAGTGTTAGCTGCATTTGATTCAGCTGGCTGGCTAACAGTTACCTTCTTCGAACCGTTGGTATAGGTAACCGTGCAGGTGCCACCGTCCTCACTGAAGTTAGTCACCTGAGCAATCACCTGAATAATTCCATTAGGAGCATCGACGTAGGCATCGAGAATTTCAACACTTGCCTCTGCCTTATCGGTTGGCTCAGGGGTTGGAGTTTCAGTCTTAGTTGGCTCAACAGTTGGGGTAACTGTCTCGGTTTCTGTCGGCTTAGGGCTATCAGTTGGTTTACCCGCATTTGGATACAAAATTGAGCAACCGCTTAGAACTGACACCAACAGAGTGGCGGTAACGAGCAAAGATAACTTTTTCATGTTTTTAGACTAACTTTGAGAGCCTGATAAATGGCTGTGCGAAACTTCAAAGCGACTTATTTATACTTCTTCAATTTCCAGTAGATGAGCTTGCGCATAAGCCAAAAATCTGGATTATCAGCCTGAATTGTTGGATAAGACAACTGCAAACTCTTGATGCCCTTGGACTTGGCCTTTAGTGCTAGATCAATGAGCTCAGGGACAGAACCGAGTGGAATATCAGTTCTGACAAGCTTCGAACTTGCTCCAGCAATTGCACCGAATCTAAAAATCAAAGTCTGAAGATCCACTTTCTTCAACACTTTTGCTTCAACTTCGCGCTGACGCTTCATTCGGTCATAGTCATTGGTGTTATGCCTCGACCTTGTATACCAGAGAGCCGTTCTTCCGTCCATGTGCTGCTTACCCTTTTCAATCCAACCCATGGCATCAGGACAGTAGCTTCCGTCTCGGTAAAACTCTTTACCTTCAGCAGGTTCGCCAGAGGGGTAACAGTCGAGCTGCCCACCAATCGGTAGCGCTTTCTTGACCGTGATATCAATTCCACCTAGAGCATCAACTAAGCCAGTAAAAGATCTCATGTTGATAAGCACGTATGCATCAATCTTCAATCCGGTAATCCACTGCACCGCAGACTTGGTTGCTTCAATACCAGAAGTTGAACCATTCTTATGTGCATACGGGTATAGGTATGAGTAGTTGTCGATGGTGGATTTATAGATTGCATTCAACATGCAATCTCCACCGCAGTCATGGTTGAAACCATTTGGGAAGACTTTGTGGATTGGAGTTCCCTTAGTGAACTGAATGTGAGTAAGGTTTCTTGGCAAACCAATGTTCACTGTCTCACCAGTGGTTGCACTAATACTCATCACAGCAATGCTGTCTGGGCGAAGACCAAATCTAGATGAACCAGAGTCACCGCCAAGCAGGAGAATGTTGTATCGACCTTCATGCTGCTGCATCGTGCCGGACTGAGCAAAAATACTGCTGAAGAAATTGCTTGCAGTAATAGTGGTTGAGCCAACAGTCCCAATGAATACCGTGCTGATCAGTGAAGTGAGAATTAGCCCAACTAAAACAAATGGCTTTGAACGCTGCAGGGTATAGACCCTAGCGAGCCTCAGCGAATCTAGAGAGAAGATCGCAATTAGGAACGAGTAGCCAATAAACAAGAACCCAAGTGGAACAGCCACAAACGGTGTTGTAAAGATTGCGAAGAGTCCTATTTTGTAAACAAGAGCTAACAACAGTGCGATTACAAGAAAACCCCAGAAACCAAAAGTGAAGAGAAGGCCAAGTCTTCCCAAACGACGATTTCCAGCAACTACTTGAACAGAGCCTGGAACTAGGAAATTTAGGACAATAATCCACCAAGCACGTTTTGCCATCTGCGATGAACTTGCGCGTTCGACATCTCGAAAAGGCGTAGTTGGTTCACCGCCTGGGTTACGGCGATTCATAGCTGAGATTTAAGGTTCTGATTCTTGATTTCAACTTGAGCGGCAAGTGAAGAACTGAAAGTTTCTAAACGCTTCGCGACAGTTTCGTCGTAAGCCCCAATAATCCTTGCTGCCAAGATTCCAGCATTTCTTGCTCCGTCAATAGAGACGGTTGCCACTGGAATACCCGCTGGCATCTGAACTATGGATAGCAGAGAATCCATGCCGTCTAAGCTCTTTAGTTTCACTGGAACACCAACAACGGGAAGTGTTGTAATTGAGGCAATCATGCCCGGTAGGTGTGCTGCACCACCAGCACCAGCAATAATGACTTTCAATCCCCTACCGGCAGCTGCTTTGCCCCACTCCATCATTCGATCTGGAGTTCGGTGAGCAGAAAGCACTTCAACTTCGTATTCGATACCAAATTCTTTGAGGGCTTGAGCAGCATCACTCATGATGGTCCAGTCGCTGTCAGAACCCATTACTACTCCAACAATTGGTGCATTCATGGTTTCTCCTAGGTATCGGCTCAAGAGCCATTTTAGATTTACCTAGGGCTAAATCAGGTTAGGCGAGCAGTGCGTTATAGGTTGCCTGTGCTTGTTCTCTGGCATCTGAGAGGCTCTTGCTGGAAAGAGCGGTGATATGACCCATCTTTCTACCGGCTCGATATTCCTTGCCGTAGAGGTGAATGTGAGAGTTGTTCTCCAAAACCCAAGCAGCTTCAAAACGCTCAGAGAAAGTATTAGGAGAATCAGGGCCTAATAGGTTCAACATCACAGAATAGGCACTCGCCCCCTCGGTGGACCCGAGAGGTAGATCTAGCACAGCCCTGAGGTGTTGTTCAAATTGGCTGGTAACCGATCCTTCAATGCTGAAGTGTCCGGAGTTGTGTGGTCGCATAGCTAACTCATTAACGAGCAGTCTGCCATCAGCAGTTTCGAATAACTCAACCGCCAAAACACCTGTCACATTTAGCCCAGCAGCAATGCTCTCTGCAATCTGTGAAGCTAATTCCAAATTGGCATCAGCAGCTGGTGCATGAACTTCAGCACAAACTCCATCACGTTGAATAGTTTCAACTACCGGCCACGCCTTCCACTGCCCACTAGGAGTTCTAGCCGAGAGTTGAGCAAGTTCGCGAACGAACTCGACTTTCTCTTCTATGAGAAGTTGCTGCCCTGAAGATAGCCAGTCGGATGCATCCTCAGCAGAACGAACTACCCGAACCCCTTTACCGTCATAACCACCGACTGAAGTCTTCAGAATTGCAACGCCACCGTGAGCTTGCAAGAAAGAATTGATTTCCTCTGCATTGGAAACTTCCGCCCAATCTGGGATTGGCACACCCAGC
>JBBAML010000002.1:55075-75340 GCA_040402515.1 Rhodoluna sp. | reverse complement strand
CCGATGACACCTACTGTTTTAGCCATGATCCACTCTTTCAGTTGACTCTATTTTTACTTCTAGAAACTAGGTAACGCTCAATTTCTTTCGCTAGCTTCTTGGCTCTAGAAACTCTCTTCAAAACTAGGTCCTGGCCAAACTCACGATGAATTTGGATATCTCCAGCGAGAGATAAAAAAGACTTAGATACTGAAATACCTGAAATCTCACTCCAGCTGACTTGATCAAGAACTTTGCTAGATAACCCACGAAAGACAACGATCCGATTTGAACTAATCACGTAACGATTAGTGAAATATCTAACCGAAGGAACTAGCCAGAAAATAAAGACCGCAACTAATACGAATCCGAGTAGAGCTTGGTGATGCCATGCTTCAGGAAGTCTTGGATCTAAGAAAAAGAAAAGCGCTGCTAATAATCCAAGTAGCAAAACTGGAAGGACTAGAGCTGAGCCATGGCGACGCAGGGATGCGAATTCAATTTCGCCAAAGGTGCTCTCAGTTGTGCTCACCTGACCTATTGTCGCAAGTGTTGAATGTCTCCTGCGGCAACGGCACGAATTTCAATTGGATCGCTCATAGCAACCAGCAGTCGTCCATCGTTATCTAAACCAGCTGCTTTACCTGAAAACTCTGTCCCATCCGGAAGCTGAACTAAGACCTGTGAACCAACGGTGGATGACTTCTCCAAAACTGCAGCGAGTAAGCCGCTGGCATCTGGATCTCCATTTGCATCGCAAAAATCTTCATAGAGTCGTCGAAGCGAGGCTAAGTAGCGAACCAGAATGTCATCGAGCTCGAAGCCTGTGATGCCCTGCAGTGCAAGTGATGTTGCAGTCGGAATTGGAAGGGCTGCCTTGTCCTGTCTCAGGTTCAGACCGGCCCCGATCACTACCGCATCCCCCGAAGGCAGGATTTCAGCAAGTAATCCAGAGATCTTCTCTCCATTAACCAGAACATCGTTTGGCCACTTCAAACCGACTGAACCTTCTTCAACTAGTGAGCTGACGCAATTGGTCATAGCCAGACCGGCGAGAAGGGGTAACCAACCAAAACTCTGAATGCCAAAAGTTTTCGGTCGAAGCACTACAGAAACCGCTAGAGCATCCCCTGGGCTAGCGACCCAAGAACGGTCGAGTCTTCCTCTCCCTGAGGTCTGGTTATCGGTTACTAACACGCTGAAATCAGGCCATTCTTCAGGGGAAGTGGTGCTGAGGTGAAGTAATTCTGTGTTGGTTGAGCCTATTTGAGGCAAAAAGACCACTTTTGAGGCAAATTCTGAGCTATTTGAAAAGTCCATAGCCCTAAGGTTAGACCCTCCTACCGACACCTCTTGGATAGAGTTGCTCTAAGCCAGAGAAATCAAACTAATTGGAGCTCCGCTTTGACCGATAAGAATCAGCCCGACCTTTCAACTACGGCCGGAAGAATTGAAGACCTTCGCAACCGCTACCACGAGGCAGTTTATGCAAGTGGTGAAGCCGCCATTGCTAAACAGCACTCTAAAGGTAAGAAGACTGCTCGTGAGCGTATCGAACTACTTCTAGACCCAGGTTCATTCGTCGAGATGGACGAGTTCGTAAGACACCGCTCAACAGCCTTCGGCATGGACAAGAATCGTCCTTACGGTGACTCAGTCGTTACTGGTATCGGAACTATCGGTGGCCGTCAGGTTGCACTGTTCTCTCAGGACTTCACCATCTTCGGTGGATCTCTAGGTGAAGCAGCTGGAAACAAGATCATCAAGATTATGGATCTAGCAATTGCAACCGGTGTTCCACTAATTGGAATTCTTGATTCAGGTGGTGCGCGTATCCAAGAAGGTGTTATAGCTCTTGGTAAATATGGTGAAATCTTTAAGCGTCACACCATGGCCTCTGGAGTTATTCCGCAGTTGTCAATCATTCTTGGCCCTGCTGCCGGTGGCGCCGTATATGGTCCAGCGCTAACTGACTTTGTAATCATGGTTGATAAGACTTCAAACATGTTTGTTACCGGTCCTGATGTAATCAAGACTGTTACCGGTGAAGTTGTTGAGATGGAAGCTTTGGGTGGAGCACTTGCTCACAACCAAACTTCTGGTGTTGCTCACTACTTAGCTAGCGATGAAGAAGATGCTTTGGACTACGCGAGAAATCTACTCAGCTTCCTTCCAGAAAATAACCTCAGTGAAGCAATTAGCTACGAGTCAAACAGTTCACTTGAAATCACTGACGAAGACCGTCTCCTGAACACCATCATTCCTGATTCACCTAACCAGCCATACAGCATGATCAAGGTAATCGAATCGATTGTTGATGACAACCAGTTCCTAGAGGTTCAACCACTGTTTGCACCAAACATCGTGATTGGTTTTGCTCGTATCGCCGGTTCCTCTGTTGCGATCATCGCTAACCAACCTCAGGCCCTAGCTGGAACGCTAAACATCGATGCTGCTGAAAAAGCTGCTCGCTTTGTTCGCTTTGCAGATGCTTTCTCCATTCCTGTGCTAACTCTGGTTGACGTACCTGGTTACCTACCGGGAGCAGATCAGGAGTGGGCTGGTGTTATTCGACGTGGAGCAAAACTGATCTACGCATACGCAGAGGCAACAGTTCCACTGGTAACGGTTATTACTCGTAAGGCTTACGGAGGCGCATACATCGTTATGGGCTCTAAGCAACTGGGAGCAGATATCAACCTTGCCTGGCCAACTGCTGAGATTGCTGTTATGGGTGGAGAAGGTGCGGTGAATATCTTGTTCAAGGACAAGATCAAAGCTGCTGAAGAAGCTGGTGAAGACATCAAGAAGGTCAGAGCTCAGCTTGCTGCTGAATACACCTATAGCGTTGCTAGCCCTTACCTCGCTGCTGAGCGAGGTGAGCTAGATGGCATCATCGAGCCAGCTGCTACCCGAGTTTCAGTCATCAAGGCACTTGCAGCTCTGAAGACCAAGCGTGCAGCAACACCACCTAAAAAGCACGGAAACATTCCACTGTAATGAGCGATGAACTGAACCTCGCTGAGAGCATAAAGGTGATCTCTGGGAACCCAACTCCTCAAGAGTTAGCTGCTGTCATAGCCATCTTGGAGGCCACTCAGGCTGAGCAGGCTGCTGAGAAGAAACTCGCTAAGAAGCCTGCCTCTTCATGGAACCGTAACTCTGGAAACCTTCGTGGGAACCTGCTACCTGGCTTTGGTCAATGGCGAGCACAATATCGTCCTGGGATGGACTAAAACAGGACTAGATTTATTGCAGGTTTTTAATCAACTGAAAGGACCTGTAATGACTCGTGAACCATCAGATCTAGACCTACTCGCTGAAGACTGGGTGCAGAAACTCGTTGAACTAAGTCCAGAATTTGCAACCTACGCAGGTTTCAAAGTTGGCGAAGACAAACTAGAAGACACCAGCCCAGAAGCCGGTGCTGAATACAACAAACTCCAAAAAGAGATGCTTGCCAAAGTTGAAGCAACTCCAGTGCGAGATGAGATTGACAAAGTCACCAAGTTGGCGATGACATCAACCCTAAAACTCAGCGGTGAGATTTATGATTCAGGTCTTTGGAGAAGAGATCTCAACCCAATTGCATCTCCTGCTCAAGGCATCAGAGATATCTTCGACCTATCTCCAACTGCAACAGTTGAGAACTGGGAAAACATTTCTAAGCGTATGCATGCAGTTGACACTGCTGTTGAGGGATACATCGCAACTCTTCGCGAAGGTATCAAGCACAATGACACTCCTGCTATTCGTCAGATCAAAATTGCCATCACACAGGCTGAGCAACTTTTGACTCCAGAGGGTTTCTTCAGAAAGTTTGCAAAGAATGCTGAAGCAACTGAAGGCTCAATCCCAGATTCACTAAAGGCTGAGCTTTTAGCATCTGCAGAAGTTGCTACCGAAGGGTATGCCAAGCTAACTAACTTCTTCAAGGAAGAACTTCTTCCTGCTGGTAACACAGAGGATGCGATCGGCAGAGAGCGTTACGCTCTGCTCAGTGCTCAGTATCTTGGTAAGCGCGTAGATCTTGATGAGACCTACGAGTGGGGTAAAGAAGAACTTGCTCGTGTAGTTGCAGAACAGAACGCAGTTGCAAATGAAATAAAGCCAGGTGCAACCGTTCAAGAAGCAATCGAATTCCTAGACAACGACCCTAAGCGTAAGTTGCACGGAACCGATGAACTGCAACGCTGGATGCAGAAGCTCTCAGATGCTGCGATTGAGAAACTGAGTGGAACCCACTTCGACATTGCAGAGCCACTACGCAAGCTTGAGTGCATGATTGCACCAACTCAGCACGGCGGTATCTACTACACCAGCCCAACCGATGACTTCTCCAGACCAGGACGTATGTGGTGGTCGGTTCCGGTTGGAGTTACCGAGTTCGACACTTGGAGAGAAACTACAACCGTTTACCACGAGGGTGTGCCAGGACACCACCTTCAGATTGCGCAGAAGGTATACAACAAGGCAGATCTAAACTCATGGCGCAGACTTGCTTCTTGGTCTTCAGGTCACGGTGAAGGTTGGGCTCTATACGCTGAGCGTCTAATGCAAGAACTAGGTTTCCTAGATGATCCAGGTGACCGTCTTGGAATGCTAGATGGTCAGCGCATGCGTGCTGCTCGTGTAGTTCTAGACATAGGTGTTCACCTAGGTAAGCCAAGACTTGATGGCACCGGTAAGTGGGACTTCGACTACGCACTTGACTTCATGAGCAAGAACGTAAACATGTCTGAGCAGTTCATCAACTTTGAAGTGCACCGTTACTTCGGTTGGCCGGGACAAGCTCCTTCATACAAGATTGGTCAAAGAATCTGGGAGCAGATCAGAGACGAATACAAGGCTCGTCAGGGTGCAAACTTCAACATCAAGGAATTCCACATGAAGGCTTTGAACCTTGGAAGCATCGGACTGGATACACTAGAAACAGCTTTACTGGGATAAGTGAAGGTCGTGCGGTGGCTCCTCTGAAAAGAGGAGCCATCTCCCTTTTAAGCCTGTCCCCCAAAGTGGGGACTAATACACAGAGCCAATATTCGGCAGATTAGAAACTACGGAGTTTAGTTTTATTCCGTAAGTGAATTTCTAATTATCAAGGGGATTCGGAATTCATCCAGGGGACGGGCCAGGAGTTGGCGAAAGCTGACTCCCAGGCCCGTTGGGGTTTAAGGGATAAGTCGAAGTGACACTAGCGGTTGGGCTTGGCCAGAAAGAGTCGCCACCACAGTCAATGCAAAACTCTCACCCTTGGGGCTTCTAATAGTTACGCGGCCTTGAGAAACATCTTGCAACGCCAGTACCGCTCGATTGAGTAATTCTTTCTTGCTCTCAGCACTGAGATGATCCGTTCCACCTTCGTCTAGAACTGCAACTTCACAACCAAGATTTCGAAGCCTAGCGATTTCTGCTTTCATTTCACGTGAAAGCAGATTCCTACCTCTGATCTCATCCCGCAAGCTCAACTCAAGCATTTTTGTTTGGAGCTTACGCTCTGGCGAGAGAGGATCTTTTGCGGTTGCAACTTCAGAAAGCATCGGAATAGCCGCACCTAGAATCTCTTGGAGCCGAGATGCTCGCTCATTTCTTGTTGCAGTGATAGCAGCAATCTGTGACCTAGAGGTTTCTTCTTGAATGCGGTAATGGTCAACTTCTGAATTCGCTCTTTGAATTCCTGTTGAGACTCCAAGACCGGCAAGCACCAAAACTACAGCACCGATTAAGCCACCTGTCATAGCGACGATAGCCCCATACTGATAAAGCAGTTGTGCTGCTAAAGAGATGGTTCCGATAACGGCTAGTAATCGCTGCTGTCTAACTGCTGTAACAGTAAGGATCACTGCAGTTCCCATAACTACCCAGCCACCCACCGAAACATCGTTGATGACAGCTCGCTGCCAGATCACGAGTGCTGGCATGACAACAGTAACGCTCAAGTTAAACAGGGCTTGGGCTAGGGGAAGTCTTAGACCTTTGTATAGGAAGAAAGATGGGATGGCTGCTGCTAAATATAGACAGAGCGCAAGGAGTTCGTAGTTTCTTTGTAATGGGTTAGGTAGCAGCATCGATTGCACTGGCAAATAAATTGCGTAGATGAATGGAATGGTTGAAGCTATCCAACGGCGAATGGCAATCATGCTTGACTCCACTCCAGCACAACCGTCGTTCCTTTGCGAGGTGCCGAAACAATGTGTGCTTTACCGCCTATGCTCTCTAATCTTCCTTGGATGGAAAGCTTGATTCCCAACCTTCCGTTAGGGACACGATTAGGTCTAAAACCAACCCCATCATCTTTCACAACAAGCTTCAAAGTTCCTTGAGATGATTTGAGATGCAGCTCACGCTTAGCTTTGCCGCCAGCGTGCAGGACAGAGTTTTGAACGGCCTGGATTGTTGCCTCAGTAAGGGCTGAGGCAACCTCGCCGTTGACAGTGAAGGAGGTTAGGCAGTTCTTGTTGAACTCAATCTCTGGATCTATACGTCTGGCCGCCGAAATTACGGAGTCAAATAGCGATGAGCAGAGCACGCTAGCCGAAGCCTCATAAACGCTATCTGCAGTCTGCAGTCTCTGGATTGCGATGTTGGCTAAATCTGCTGAAGCCTTGATCTCTTCCTCAGTCGTAGCTCTACCAGCGCTGATGAGTGCTGTTAGCACGCTGTCATGAACTAGAGCATCCAGCCTTGATCGTTCTTTAGCTTGAGCTTCTACCTGTGCTTCGAGGATTGCTGCTTCCATTCGCTCAGTGTTGGCTATGTCACTCCTGTTGGCTGCATACCGAAGCATTAGCGCAATAACTGCAACAGACCCATTAGTAAGAATTGTGTATTCACCATCGAGGATCAAAGTTAAGAGTTCATGCGAACCACCGACTGGAGTAGAGAACAAATACTGGGTGGCAACGTTTAGAACTACGAAGTAGGTGATAACCCAGCGCATTTTGAAACCTAGTGCTGCAGCTAGCCAACCGGTTGACATTACCCACCAAATGAATGGGTAGAAACTACCATCCTGTTCGGGGTTCTTGATCACAAGCACTGGCCAGAGTAAAGGTAAGAAAGCGATAGCGATGGCATGGATTCGCAAATACAGGTAGTTAGCTGAACCAAACCAAAAGGTAGTGAAGTAGGCAGCTGTTGTTGCCCAGATGACACCCATTACTGTCCAAGCTAAGGGTTGATTCAAAAGAGGAAGCTGCGAGTAAAAGTTAGCAAAACCTTCTAGAGAAAACAGCACTGCACCGGCAGCCAATGCCCTACCAATCAACCGATCTACTCTCGCGGTTGCAAAGGTTGAACTTGGTTTCGTTTGAACTGCCATTAGAGAAGATCCCCTGGATACTGATCATCTTCAATGAGGCGAATCAATAGTTCAGACTTACCTCTAACTGGTCTTCCAACAGCTGAGTATTTGTCTCTGACTCGGTCGATGTGTTCTTTGGCAGTGCTATTTGAAACCTTGAGTTCGAAAGCAACTTGCTTTAGAGACATTCCGGATGCGTATAGACGAACCACTTCTAACTCACGCTCGGTGAGTTTCACTTTGAAATCATGATCTGAATCAATAGCAGCAATGGTTTCAGTTGTATTCACAATGGTTCCATCTGCAACCAATTCAATTGCAGCAAAGAGATCATCCATCTGTTGGCTCTTTGTAATTAGAGCTGCAGCACCTGCACTCAATGCAGATAGGACCTGAGCCTTACGATCTGCAATTGAGAAAATTACAACTTCACTACCCTGGTCAATAAGTGTCTTGACATTTGCTGCTGGTTCACTGCCATCGGCTAAAGAAAGGTCTAAGACAATAACCTGCGGCTTGCTCGGCAACTGAGGAATGAGTTCATCAACAGTTGCAGCGCTTCCTACTAGTTCTAACCCTCTTTGCAGGCAAGCACCAGCAAACCCCAGCCTGATGGCTTCGTGGTCATCAACTATCGCAACAGTTATGGTCATTTCACCAGACTAACGATTGTCTCGAAGTGATGGGTGTGTGGGAATAGGTCGTAGGCAGCAATCTTTGAGATTTTGTATCCAGCTTCAGTTAGAGGTTTCAGATCTCTGCTCAACGCAATTGGGTCACAGGCAACATAGATCAGATGCGAAGGAGATAACTCAAGAAGTCTCTCAATCACGTGTTTACCAGCACCAGATCTCGGCGGGTCAATGATTACTGTGCTCTTTGCCTTAAGTTCTCCATGTGAAGCTAGCTCATCTAGGAATCGCTCAGTAGGCAGTGCAACAGATATTGCACCTTTGATATCAACTAGGTTGCGCTTAGCATCCTCTGCCGCAGTCTTTGAAGCCTCAACCGTTGTGATCTTTAGATCTAAACCAAAAGCACTAGCAAGAGCGCCGCTGAATAGCCCAACTCCTCCGTAAAGGTCATAGTTCTGAGCCTGAGGGTCAAAGCCTTGAGCCTTGGCCATGCCAACAACTTCATTGGCTAGTAGGTTGGCAGCTTCTTTGTGAACCTGCCAGAAAGCACCTGGAGACAATCTAAAAGTTCTACCGCCAGCACGTTCAATGAACTTCTCTTCGCCTTTGAGTTTCTTATCGATGGTCCACTGCAACTGACCAGTGCTTGAGTATGCAATCTCGATCTTCTTTACGTCTTGCCAGTTCTTAAGATGAATACCAAGTTCTTCAATCTCACTAACAGCTAAAGGAAGTTTTCTAACTCGAACAACCTCGTGACTACGTTCACGGTAAGGACCAGTATCTCCGTTTTCATCAACATGTAATTGCACTCGAGTGCGATAGCCAAGCCCATTGGCTTCATCATCCCCTGGAGCTGCTTGGACTTCAACTCGCATTTCAATTCCAGCAAATCTCTGGAGTCCCTCTTCTAAGACATCTGCTTTTAGTTCTCTCTGACGAGAGAGTTTGATGTGACCGAATTCTGCTCCACCAGCTAGTTCTGCATTTTTCCAAATGTGCGGAGCTCGATCAGGGGAAGCCTGAATAATCTCAACTGGTTCTGCTCGACAGAATGAGCCACCTTTATCTTCAAAGACCCTGACCTTGGCAACTTCGCCAGGTAGGACGTGAGAGACAAAGACAACTCTGCCTTCGTGTCTTGCCACGAAGATGCCACCGTGCGCAACCTTCTCTATTTGCACTTCAATGACTTGGTCTAACCAGTTAGTTGTTTTATTCACTAAATAAGTGTTTCACAATGCTTTGGGTAGTCTTGACCCGTGACCAAACTAGTTTTAGCCTCAACCTCTCCTGCCAGACTCAGGCTGCTCAGAGATGCTGGCATTGACCCGATTGTCATTGCCCCTGGCGTGGATGAAGAACACGTGGCGGATTTAGCCATTCAGACAGGACTCATCAGTAACACGGCAGACCTAGTCTTGCTTCTTGCTAAAGCTAAGGCAGAAGCAGTAGTAAACCATCCTGAGGCTCAGGGAGCACTAGTTATTGGTTGCGACAGTGCCCTAGATCTTGATGGTGAAGCTCTTGGCAAACCTCATGAACCGGAGGTTGCCATCGAACGCTGGAAAGCCATGAGGGGTCGCTCAGGAAGGCTATACAGCGGTCACTGGCTGATCGATAACCGAGTTTCCAGCCCAATGCCCCCTGCAACCGGTCATGCCAGCAACACCACAGTTCACTTCGCTGAGCTCTCAGACAGTGAAATATTGGCCTATGTTGGCACTGGAGAGCCCTTGAAGGTAGCGGGAGCATTCACGATAGATGGGCTTGGTGGAGCCTTTATCAAGGCTATTGAGGGCGATGCCCATACGGTAATTGGCCTTAGTTTGACCACCCTGAGGGATCTCTGTTTGGCTCTAGATGTCGAATACCCGAGCCTTTGGCGCGGGTAAATAGGTAGGCTTAATACCTATGACTGCATCAAACACAGCCAAAATCACCAAGGTCCTGATTGCTAACCGCGGCGAGATCGCCGTTCGCATCATTCGAGCGGCCAAGGATTCTGGCATTGCATCTGTTGCTATCTATGCAGACCAAGACCGTGATGCACTGCACACCAGAATGGCCGATGAGGCTTATGCCCTAAATGGCACCACCAGTGCTGAGACCTATCTAGTAATAGACAAGATTCTTGAGATTGCTAAACGCTCAGGTGCGAACGCTATCCACCCTGGCTACGGATTCCTTGCCGAGAATGCTGCCTTTGCTCAGGCAGTAATCGATTCCGGCATTATCTGGATTGGCCCATCCCCTAAAGCTATTGATCAGCTCGGTGACAAAGTTTCAGCTAGACACGTTGCAGAGAAAGTTGGAGCGCCACTAGCTCCAGGAACTCTAAACCCAGTATCGGGAGCAGAAGAAGTTCTAGAGTTCGTAGCCCAACATGGTCTACCAATTGCTATTAAGGCTGCCTACGGTGGTGGTGGTCGTGGAATCAAGGTTGTCTATGACCAAGATGAAATCACTGAAGCTTTTGAATCAGCGACCCGAGAAGCAGTTGCAGCTTTCGGTAGAGGCGAATGCTTCGTTGAGAAGTATTTAGAAAAGCCTCGTCACGTTGAGACACAATGTATAGCTGATGCTTATGGAAATGTTGTTGTTGTTTCAACCAGAGACTGTTCTCTGCAACGCAGACACCAGAAACTAGTTGAAGAAGCGCCTGCTCCTTTCCTAACTGAAGACCAGGTAAAGCGTCTCTACGAATCTTCTAAAGCAATCTTGAAAGAGGTTGGTTATCAAGGTGCTGGAACCTGTGAGTTCCTAGTTGCTCAAGATGGCACAATTTCATTCTTGGAAGTAAACACAAGACTGCAGGTAGAGCACCCAGTATCTGAAGAAGTAACTGGCCTTGATCTTGTTCGTGAACAATTCAGAATTGCCGAAGGCGGCAAGCTGGATTACTCAGATCCTGTAATCAAGGGGCATAGCTTCGAGTTCAGAATCAATGGTGAAGATGCCGGTAGAAACTTCATGCCGGCACCAGGTTCTGTAACAGTATTTAATGTTCCAGGTGGACCTGGTGTTCGTATTGATACCGGTGTTGAGGCTGGTTCAGAAATCTCAGGCTCATTCGACTCAATGATTGCCAAGCTAATCGTTACTGGCTCAACTAGAACTGAAGCTCTAGAGCGCTCAAGAAGAGCACTAGCCGAGCTACACATTGAAGGTATGCCAACTGTCCTTCCATTCCACCGCAAGATTGTCAACGATCCTGCGTTTATTGGTAAAGACAACAAGTTCGGTATCTACACTCGCTGGATTGAAACCGAGTGGAATAACGACATTGAACCTTGGTCAGGAAGCACAACCGAAAGTGCTCCTAGCCCAGAACGCAACAGCGTTGTAGTTGAAGTTGATGGCAAGAGAATTGAAGTTTCACTTCCTAAGCGCCTATTCGCTTCAGGTGGTTCAAGACCAGCTCACTCAGCACCTAAGCGAAAAGCTCACTCAAACGTTCAGATTGACTCCGGTAAAGCACTAACCTCTCAGATGCAAGCCACTGTTGTAAAGATTGCTGTTGCTGAAGGTGACGAAGTAAAAGCCGGTCAACAACTACTAGTGCTAGAAGCCATGAAGATGGAATCTCCTCAGAACGCACTAAAAGACGCCAAGATCAAGAAGATTCACGTAGGCGTTGGCTCAACTGTTCCAGCTGGAACTATGTTGATTGAGTTCGAAGACTAATTTTGGCTAAAAAGGTTGGGTCCGAATCCAACCAAATAGATTTTGGTTATTTCTTGCCATTTAATCGAACTTGTTTCTCAGGAACATGTTTCAAAATATCCCCAGGCTGGCAATCTAAGACCCTGCAAAGTGCCTCCAAAGTGCTGAACCTTATGGCTTTTCCACGATTACTCTTTAGAACAAACAGGTTGGCTTGGGTTATTCCTATGAGATCCGCGAGCTGAGCAACCGTTAGGTTTTTCTTCGCTCTTTCAATTTCGAAATCGACAACAATAGGCATCAAATCACCGCTTCTAGTTCTTGCTGGTTCGCTATCGCATCTTTGAGGACATATTTCAAAGACAAGGTCACGCAAGTAATTGTTGCACCCAACATTGCTGCTCCTATTAGGCCAAAAGCTATCGCTGGCCCCGCGGCTTCTTGGCTTGTCAGCCAGAAGAGAAGTGCAACCAAAAGCGCACTGAATGCCAGGCAGCTGAAGGCAAGAATATTTACCCAAATAATTGCACTGCGATTGATAAGCGTGCCCTTGACAATTCGGTGAAGCAAAATCGAAATTGAAAGAAGAACTAGCTGGGCTGCCAATGTGATCGAACTTAGAAATAATTGAATCATTAGTCCATCACCATGAAATTCAACGTAATTATCTGGAAGTTCACGGCTGATCATTGGGATAAAGAGGAAATGGAAAACCATTCCGAAGCTTATGACCAGCCATATTGTGAAATTTGCTAGCCTTGCGAACAATGTCTCTTTATCTTGCAATTTAGACCCCAATCATTCTCGTTCAGTTATTGACTATTGTTATACGATACATTGTATAACGATACATTGGGGATTTGATTCAGTTCGAAGACTAACTACAAATTAGGCACGTGCAAAGCACGGGCAGCATCAGTGATTGATGTTGAGATTGATGGGTAGACAGCAAAGGTTCTTGCTACCTGGTCAACTGTGAGTCTGTTTTCAACTGCAATTGCTATTGGGTAGATGAGCTCACTAGCCTTAGGTGCCACTACTACTCCACCGATGACTGTTCCACCAGATGAGGCGATCAGCTTGATGAAACCGTCGTTGATGCCCTGAACCTTTGCTCTTGGGTTTAGTTCAAGTTCTATCTTGTGAACAGTGCCATTTACCTTGCCGGCTTGAACATCTTTCTCTGTCCAACCAACTGAAGCAATCTCAGGAGCTGTGAACACGTTAGCTGCTACATTTCTAAGTTCAGTAGGTCTGGCAACATCTCCTAGAGTGTGGAAGACAGCAGTTCTACCCTGCATTGCTGAAACAGATGCAAGTGGAAGGAAAGTTGTGCAGTCACCAACTGCATAGACGTTTGCTCTAGATGTTCTAGCGACCTTGTTGACAACAACATGTCCTGATTCAGTAAGTTCAACTCCAGCTTCCTGAAGACCAAGACCAGCTGTATTTGGAATAGACCCAACAGCCATCAAACAGTGTGAGCCTAAAATCACTCTGCCGTCACTAAGTGTTACTTCAACACCACTTCCAGTGTTGATAACACTTTCAGCTCTGGATTTAGAGAGAACCTGCATGCCGTTTCTAATGAAGACTTTTTCAATCAGTGCTGCAGCATCTGCATCTTCACCTGGGAGCACTGTGTCTCTTGAGGAGATAAGTGTTACTTGAGAACCTAGTCCCATAAACGCTGATGCAAACTCAGCACCGGTAACACCAGAACCAACCACAATCATATGTTCTGGCAGTTCCTTCAAATCATATAGATCTAGCCAAGTGAGAATTCTTGAACCATCTGGTTCAGCGGAAGAGATTGTTCTAGGGTGAGCACCAACAGCCACGATTATGGTTTTAGCTTCTAGCTTCTCTTCTTTGCCATCGTGATGAGTGACTATTACGTGGTGGTTTCCTTCTAATCTTCCTGACCCTTGGATCAGGCGAACACCTAAAGATGTCAGTTGTTGAGTCATCTCAGTTGACTGGTCTTTGGCAATAGCAAGAAGCCTCTGGTTGATAGCTCCTAGGTCTAGATCCACCTTTGGGTCAACCAGTTTGCCCTCTGCAGTGAATCTGATACCCAGAGAAGAAGCTTCTCTAACTGAGTTAGCGGCATCAGCTGTTGCGATTAGGGCTTTAGATGGGACCACATCGGTAAGAACGGCTGATCCACCGACCCCATTACGCTCAATAAGCGTTACTTGAGCTCCAAGCTGGATACCTGCAACTGCGGCCTCGTAGCCGCCAGGGCCGCCACCAATAATGACGATGTGGTGCTTGATTTGTTGAAGATTACTCACCTCTCAATTGTGTCGCATATTTGAAGATTAGACTTGCCCTATGAGTAATCCATTGGACGATCCAAAGGCGGATCCTTTCGAAATAGCCTCTTTAGCAGCCCAAGTTATTGCTGAAAAGTCAGGTGTTGCAAAGCACGATATAGCCATGACCCTTGGCTCTGGCTGGGCTAAATCAGCTGACCTAATTGGTGAGACCATCGCTACTATCGATGCAGCCGATGTTCCAGGCTTTACTAAGAGCGAAGTAGTTGGCCACATCTCAACCATTCGTTCAATACTCTTGCCTAGCGGAAAGCATGCCCTAGTCTTAGGCGCTAGAACTCACTACTACGAAGGTCACGGAGTTAGACGAGTAGTTCACGGTGTTAGAACTGCAGCTGCAGCTGGCTGCAAGATCATGATCTTGACCAACGGTGCTGGTGGCATCAAGACTTCTTGGGCACCAGGAACACCTGTGCTAATCAGTGATCACATCAACTTCACTTCGGCTAGCCCTATCGAAGGTGCAAACTTCGTTGACCTAACCGATCTTTACTCACTGCGCCTCAGAGATATCGCTAGAACCGTTGATTCATCTTTGGATGAAGGTGTCTACATGCAATTCCGTGGACCACACTACGAAACTCCGGCAGAAGTCCAGATGGCTAAAGCTATGGGTGCTCACATTGTTGGAATGTCAACTGCGCTTGAAGCCATCGCTGCTAGACAGTCAGGTCTTGAAGTTCTAGGTCTATCTCTGTCAACCAACCTTGCTGCTGGCATTAGTGCTACTCCCCTGTCTCACAAAGAAGTTCTAGAAGCAGGGAAAGAAGCTGAACCTAGAATCAGTGCTTTGCTTGCCGAGATTATTACCAAGCTCTAGTCATGACCGATCTTCAAACTCTCTTGATTAAGGCTCAGGCTTGGCATGACCAAGACCCTGATCCTGTAACAAGGGCAGAGCTCGCAGAACTCATTCAAAGAAAAGATGAAACCGAATTAGCTTCACGCTTTAGTACTCGTCTAGCCTTTGGAACAGCTGGGCTTAGAGGCGAACTAGGTGCTGGCTCCAATCGGATGAACCGAGTACTGGTAGCCCAAACCGCAGCCGGCATTGGTCGATACCTGCTCTCCAAAGAAAAATCACCGAGTGTTGTTATCGGTTTTGATGGCAGAGTGAACAGCGACGTCTTTGCAAAAGATTCTGCAGAAGTTCTAACCGGAATGGGTCTACGAGTATTACTCCTAGATCAAATGGGTCCAACTCCGCTTATTGCCTTTGCAACTAGAGAACTGAAGATGAGTGCCGGGATTATGGTCACTGCTTCTCACAATCCACCTAGAGACAATGGATACAAGGTCTACCTAGGTGGTTCATTCAATGGTTCGCAGATCATCTCACCCATTGATACAGACATCGCTAAAGAAATTGACACTGTTGCGGCCACCGAAACCTTTGCTTCACTCACTAAGTCTTCAAACTATGAAGTAATTGGTGATGAGATTCGTGAGCAGTATTTGCAGAGTGTTTTGGCTGTTGCTGGGAAAGTTGTGAAGAAATCTATCAAAGTCGTATACACACCGTTACACGGTGTTGGCTGGGCGACAATTGAACCACTTTTTGCCAGAGCTGGTTCTGAAAGTTTGATTACTGTTGATCAGCAAATAGAACCTGATGGTGCATTCCCAACAGTAGCCTTTCCTAACCCTGAAGAACCAGGTGCACTAGATCTAGCTTTTGAGCTAGCTTCCGATTACAAAGCAGATCTAATCATTGCCAATGACCCAGATGCTGACCGAGTAGCGGTTGCTTTACCAACTGACGCTAGCTGGCAAAGACTAACTGGTGACCAAGTTGGCTTGATTCTTGCTGACGAGATTGCTAAGACTGCTTCTTCTGGAACTCTTGCCTGCAGCATCGTTTCAAGTTCTGCCTTGGCTCAGGTTGCTAAACACTACGGCCTTGACTTCAAGCAGACTCTCACCGGCTTCAAGTGGATAAGTAAGGTTCCTAACCTCATATTCGGCTATGAGGAGGCTCTTGGCTATTGCATTGACCCTAAGCATGTTGCTGATAAAGATGGAATAAGTGCAGCGCTGATGCTTTCTAACATTGCTAGACGTGAAGCTCTGGCTGGCAGAACACTTTGGGATCTGTTAGCTGAACTTGGTAATCGCTACGGCCATTACGCAACCGGGCAAATATCTATCCGAGTAACGGACTTGAATGTTATCTCAACTGCAATGAGCACTCTACGAGCTAACCCACCACTAGAGCTTGCCGGTAAAAGCCTCGCGTATACGGACATGGCTATCGGGTCAGAAGCACTCCCGGCAACAGATGGTTTGATGTTTATTTTGAGCGATAACCGCAGGGTAATTATTAGGCCTAGCGGGACAGAGCCTAAGTTGAAGTGTTACCTGCAGGCAGTGGGATCAAGCGCAGCTGAAGCGGAGAGCTTGCTGGCAGAACTAACTGAGAGCTGCCGAGAGCTTCTCGCGGATTTCAACTAAGTCGAAGACATGTTCAATGGCAACGATTTTGCCTGGCATCTTCTCTAACTGATAGACCAACTCTGGAGTGGTCAGGATGATATCTGCTGTTGGTCCGTCGATTTTGGCTTTAGAGATATCTGCTGCCTGAACTTCAGCGCTGACGCCTAATGTCTCAAGCACTTTTTCAGCGTTCATTTTGAGTAGGACTGAGGTGCCGATGCCCATCCCACAAACAGCAATTATCTTCACAGTTCGAGCCTAACTAAGTAGTTCGCGAACTTGCTCCACATTCTCAGCTTGTAACAACATGTTTACTTTCATTACATCCATCAACAGTTCACTTAAGGAAGCCATTAGATTGATGTGACTGTCGTGATCAACTGCCGCTAAGCCAATAACTAATTGCACCGGATCATTCGCTTCGCTTCCAAAGACAACAGGTTCGCTCAACGTAATGAGAGCTAGACCTGTTCCCAATACGGCTTCAGAGGGTCTAGCGTGAGCTAAAGCGATACCTGGGGCGATAACCATGTATGGGCCAAGCTCTTCAAAGGCTTGGACCATGGCTTCTGTGTATTGAGGTGTGGTCCTATTACTTCTAACTAGGGCATCTCCTGCTAACTCAAGGGCCTGCTTCCAGTTCGAAGCGGTTGCTCTAACCGAAATAGACCCTTCAGCTAGAGCTTGATTTAGCAGTTCAGACATTAATTACTCAGCCGCTTGAGCGAAAGCATCTGTGATGCGCTCAATGATTTCTGTTCTGACATCCATGTCGATGAAGGCTGCGTTTGCCGCGTTCAATTGGAATAGCTCAATGTCGTCAAGGTCATAGCCAAAGGTCTCAGTGAGAAGTTCTAGTTCACGAGTGATGCTGGTTCCGCTCATCAATCTGTTGTCAGTGTTCACAGTGACGTTGAAGCCAAGACGGTAAAGATCATCAAATGGGTGGTCTGACATCTGAGGGTTCTCAACACCTGGGATTGCTCCGGTTTGAAGGTTTGATGAAGGTGACAGTTCTAGCGGAATACCTCTTTCTAGAACCCAGGTAGCGACATCACCAAATGCATACTTGCTGTCATCATCTGCCTCAACAAATACATCTTCAATTATGCGAACACCGTGACCAAGTCTTAGAGTTCTACCATCGATGATGGCATCTCTGATTGATTCCTTGCCATCAGCTTCACCGGCGTGAAGTGTTACCGGCATCAACTGCTCATTTAGCCAAGCAAATGCCTTGGCATGTCTCGATGGGCTAAAGCCTGCTTCAGGTCCCGCGTAGTCAAAACCAACTACTCCTCTGTCGCGATACTTAACCGCTAGCTCTGCAATCTCTTGAGCTCTGTCGTTCTGGCGCATCGCAGTAATTAGCTGACCGGTTCTTAGGAAACCACCTTTAACTGAAACCTCGTGTCTAGCTTGGGTTAGACCTTCTTCAACATACTCAACAACCTGCTCAAGAGTTAACCCCTGCTCTAGGTGCTGCTCTGGAGCCCAGCGGATTTCACCGTAGATAACACCATCAGCTGCTAGATCAAGTGCAAATTCCTTAGCGACACGAATGAGTCCCTCTTTGGTTTGCATCACTGCGGTGGTGTGAACGAAAGTCTCTAGGTATCTAACCAAAGAACCTGAATCACAAGAATCTAGGAACCAGTTTCTAAGATCCTCTGCATTATCGGCAGGTAACTTGTGGCCAATCTTTGCTGCTAGTTCAATGATGGTTTCAGGTCTAAGCCCACCATCTAGATGATCGTGCAGGGATACCTTAGGTAGAGCTTTGATGTTTAGCTTGGACATTATTTCTTTCTGTTATGCGTTGATACGGTCAAGAATTAGTGGAGTTGGGGTTGAGCTCTTAGCCTCTTCAATTTTGATTCCAGTACTCAGAGCATCGAGTGCTCTCTCGAATCTCTCAGGAGTGTCGGTATATAGGGTCATCAGTGGTTCACCTGCTGTGACCATATCTCCACGCTTAGCGTGAAGCACAATACCTGCACCAAACTGAACTGGATCTTCCTTACGTGCACGACCTGCACCTAGTCTCCAGGAAGCTGTTCCAACAGCAAGAGCATCTAGTTCATTGAGGAAACCAGAACTAGCAGCAGTGATGACATGTTCGTGCTTAGCCTTAGGCAAAGTAGCGTTAGGGTCACCGTGTTGAGCCTTGATCATCTCATTCCACTTGTCCATCGCTCTACCGTCATTCAGCGCTGAAGCAACATCAACATCACTCTTACCTGCCAAACGAAGCATCTCGGTAGCAAGGGCCACAGTAATGTCGATTAGATCCTTAGACCCTCCTCCTGCTAACACTTCAACAGCCTCTTCAACTTCAAGAGCATTACCAATCTTCTTACCCAGAGGAGTAGACATATCTGTCAACAAAGCACTGGTCTTTACGCCTGCATCAGCACCGAGCTGAGTGAGCACTTGTGCTAGTTCCTTTGCTCGGTCAAGGTTCTTCATGAATGCGCCAGAACCAACCTTGACATCTAAAACTAGGGCTGAAGTTCCTTCAGCAATCTTCTTACTCATAATCGAAGAGGCAATCAGTGGAATAGCTTCAACAGTTCCAGTGACATCTCTAAGCGCATAGAGCTTCTTATCTGCAGGAGCTAACCCTGCTCCAGCAGCACAAATAACAGCACCAATTTCTCCAAGCTGTTTGTGCATCTGCTGGTTGGTAAGAGATGCTTGCCAACCAGGAATTGCTTCAAGCTTGTCAAGTGTTCCACCGGTGTGACCTAATCCTCGACCAGATAGTTGAGGAACCGCAACACCAAAGACAGCAACGAGTGGAGCAAGCATCAGGGTGATCTTGTCCCCAACACCACCGGTTGAATGCTTATCTGCAGTTGGCATAGTGATGTCGCTGAAATCTAATCTTTCACCGGTAGCAATCATCGCAAGAGTTAGGTCTTTGATCTCTCTACGGTTCATGCCATTTAGGAGAATTGCCATTGCCATCGCTGACATCTGCTCATCGGCTACGCTGCCTGCGGTGTAGTTGTTGACCAGCCAGTTGATTTGGTCGGTGCTTAGCTCTTGCTTCTCACGTTTAGCAACAATGAGTTCAACTGCTGAATATTCTTTAGACATAGTTCTTTCTAGTTGCGCTTGTCTTGGCCAAAGCCTTCAGCGAGGTCTCTAGGACCAAAAGCATCAGGTAACACTTCTTCAATGGTCTTTAGACCACTGACTGTTTGCAATATCATCCCTGGTGCTGAGTGTTCAAATAGCAACTGCCTGCAGCGACCGCAGGGCATCAAAACATTCTCTGCACCATCAACACAGTAAAAGGCAACAAGTTTGCCTCCACCAGTAATTGAAAGATTGCTGACTAGACCACACTCAGCGCATAGTCCAATGCCATAGCTTGCGTTCTCCACGTTGCAACCAGAGACGATGCGACCATCGTCAACTAGAGCTGCTGCACCCACTGGAAAGTGACTGTATGGGGCGTAGGCGTTCTTCATGGCAGCAATTGCTGCACTCTTTAGTTGATCCCAATTGATTTCAGACATGGTTACCCCTTGATATATGGTTGGCCGGATGCAGCTGGTGGTCTAACCTTGCCAGCAAATCCTGCAACAGCTACCAAGGTAACTAGGTAAGGAACCATGGTGATGAAGTCGACTGGAATACCAGGAGATACCTGGTTTGCCCAAACTCTAAGAATGATGGTGAAACCAAACAGCAGAGCTGAAAGAGTCACATAGATTGGCTGCCATCTTCCAAGGATTACAACAGCAAGAGCGATAAAGCCCTGACCTGCTGACATCTCACGACCAAAAGATCCGACGTTACCGATGGTTAGCGCTGCTCCACCAAGGCCGGCCACCATTCCACCAAGAGTCACCCACCAGAATCTAGTTTTAGCAACGTTGATGCCAACGGTGTCTGCAGC
>JBBAML010000002.1:49225-54975 GCA_040402515.1 Rhodoluna sp. | reverse complement strand
GTGATACCAATAACCAGAACGTTGAGGAGAACACCGATGATGATTTGCTCAACCAAATACTTGATAGCAAGAGATGCCAAAACCATAGACAGCACTCCGGCTGCAACCATTGCAGCAACCATACCGACATAAAGATTCCCAGTCATGGTTCCGACAACAGCAGATACAAATGCACCGGTGAGTAGCTGACCTTCGATGGCGATGTTTACAACGCCAACACGTTCAGACATCACACCTGCCATACCACCGAGAATCAGTGGGATGGCCAAAACTAATGTGTTGCTCAGGATGAAGATCATCTGAACACCCTGGATAGCACCAGTTGCAAGCCAACCTAGGAGCGCCATCATGACACCTAGGCCAAAGATTGCAATTAGCCAGACTGGAGTCTTCTTCGCACTGATTGTTCTAAAGATTGAGAATGCTGCAATCAGTAGAAGAACTGCACCAACAACTGTGCAGAACAGCATCGAGTTGATTGTGAACTCAGGAAGCTGAATAGCTTCGCGCTTGTCACTCCAAACGAAACTGACATCACCTGGCTTACCTAGGAAACCAAAGAATACAAATACGAATAGGGCAGACAACAGAAGCGTAATCGGAGTCTTCAGGGTTGGCTTTGATTCAACCTTAGAGAACATACCTGGGGTAACTTCAATCTTGCTCATTATTTGACCACCTTTGCAGCTTTTGCCTTCTGAGCAGATTCAATAACTTTGATTGACGGCTTAGGCAGACGATAGAAAGCTCTAATAATCGGTGGCGCTGCAATGAAGAGCACGATCAAAGCCTTCACCACACCTAGAACTTCTGGAGAAACACCGGCAACTTGCATGGTTGATGAACCGGCTTTGAATGCACCAAACAAAAGCCCGGCCATAACAACACCACCTGCACGAGAGCCACCGAGAAGAGCGACAGTAATTGCATCAAAACCGATACCAGCTTCGATGCTTGTAGTGAGTCCGCCATCAACACTCAAACCTTGGTTTGCTGCTGCAAGACCAGCGAAAGCTGCTGAGATTGCCAGAGCCCAAACAAAGGTATTCTCCACTTTGATTCCAGCTGCTCTCGCTGCTGAAGCGTTGTGGCCTACCATCTTGAACCTAAAACCAAATGTTGAACGCTCCATCAGCCACCAGTATGCGAAGACCGCAATAACAGCAAAGATCAGTCCAAAGTGCAGGTTGAATTCTGGACCTAGGAGTGCGCCTAGTTTTGCGGTGTCATCAGGGTTATCCGACTTAGGTGTTCCACCTCCGTTTGCTTCAAGCAAGAGGTTTGGTTCACGAAGCAGATAGGTGAAGAACGAAGTTGCGACATAGTTCAACATGATGGTCACGATAACTTCGTGAGCACCGGTTCGAGACTTGAGGATACCCACGAGGATTCCCCAAACCATTGCACACAGCACAGCAACTAGAACTGCAACAAGCATGTGAATAATCATTGGAAGGTGTACTCGAGTTGAAACGAAAGTAGCTCCAGCTAGACCCATCATGATCTGCCCAGTAGCACCGATGTTGAATAGCCCCACGCGGAAGGTTAGCGCAACTCCAAGACCAGCCATGATCAAAGGAGCTGCGAAGCGAAGAGTTTCAGTTAGTGGTCTAATGCCTTCAATAAAGCTGCCTGCTTCTAAGTTGAAGACTGACCCTGTAAATAGCGCTCCATATCCATCCTGAACAGTCCACCAAACAGTTGAAAGAGCATAGTTTGGATCTGCTCCAAAATCTGACCAAGATGAAACAACATCTTCATTGAAGATCACCATAAAGATTGCCCCAATAAAGAAACCTAGAAGAACTGAGAGGGCAATGCGAACTGGGTCTCCAGCCATGATCTCTCTAAGAACGCTAGTTGCCTTATCCTCTTGAACCCCGGCTTCAAGCTTCACTTTCTTTGCACTCATGCTGCGATACCTGCCATCATCTTTCCAAGTTTTTCACGAGTGGTCTTAGCGTCTACAATTCCAACAATCTTGCCTCGATACATAACTGCAATACGGTCAGCTAGAGCCAGAACTTCATCCAACTCGGTTGAGATAATCACCACAGTCTTACCTGCATCACGAGCAGCAATAATCTGCTCGTGAATAAATTCGATAGAACCAACGTCAACACCACGGGTTGGCTGAGATGCAACCAAAACCTTTAGCTCACGACTTAGCTCACGGGCCACTACAACCTTCTGCTGGTTTCCTCCAGATAGCTGTTTAGCCAAAGTGGTTGCAGAAGGAGTTCTGATATCAAACTCTTCAATCAGTTCATCCGCAATACGGTCCCGAGCAGCAAAGTCGATCTGGAAGCCCTTAGCAAATGGAGCTCCAAACGAACCATCAAGCATCAGGTTTTCAGCAATGGTGAAATCCCCTACTAGACCATCCTTCTTGCGGTCTTCTGGAATGTATCCAAGACCTGCTTCAAGAACTTCACGAACGGTGCTCTTAGTCAGATCGCGACCAGCAACTTCAATACTTCCGCTGTGAATTTTTCGAAGACCAAGAATTGCTTCAGCAAGTTCGGTTTGACCATTTCCTTGAACTCCAGCGATAGCCAGAACTTCACCATCTCGAACTGTAAAGCTGACACCATCAACCATTTGGTGTTGACGGTCATCCAAAACTGTTAGGTCTTTGATAACGAGTGTCTCAGCGCCAACCTTGGCCGCCTTTCTAGTGACATTCAAATCAACGTCTCTACCAACCATCAAAGAAGCTAGTTCGCTAGCGCTTGACTTAGGTGAAGGTGATGCAACAACTTTTCCTTGACGGATAACAGTGATTCGGTTGGACACCTGCTGCACTTCACGAAGCTTGTGAGTAATGAAAATAATTGAGGTTCCCGACTTAGCAAGCCCTCTCATAATCTCCATCAGCTCATCAGTTTCTTGAGGAGTCAATACTGCTGTTGGCTCATCTAGAACTAAAACCTTGGCATTTCTAGCAAGTGACTTAATGATTTCAACTCGCTGCTGGGCGCCAACTGGAAGGTCTTGGATTTTGGCATCAGGATCAATCTCAAAACCAAAACGGTCTGAGATTTCCTTGACGAGTTCACGAGCTTTATCTAGATCAAGCCCGCCAATCTTTGATGTTGGCTCGTTACCCAGAACGACGTTTTCAGCGACAGTGAAAACCGGAATCAGCATGAAGTGCTGATGGACCATTCCAATACCGGCAGCCATCGCATCGCCTGGACCATTGAATTGAACTGGTTGGTCATCGATAAGGATCTGACCTTCATCAGGTTGCAGCAAACCGTAGAGGACGTTCATCAGGGTTGATTTACCAGCACCGTTTTCACCTAGCAGGCTGTGAATTTCACCTGGCTCAAGGGTGAGGCTGATGTTGTCGTTGGCGGTAAGAGTACCGAATCTCTTAGTGATGTTACGCAGCTCTAGTTTCATGGCAGACTGCTGGCTCCTTTGCGCATCCTTGGGTCTAATCTATCTCACCCAAGAGATATCTTTTTAAAGCAGAACTGCCGGGGTTCTCACCCCGGCAGTTCCAACTATTTACTTATTAGCTAAGTGGGTTGATTGAACCATCGATGATGCCAGCCTTAAGCTCGTCGAGCTTAGTCTTTAGGTCACCTGTGATGAATTCAGTCTCTGACAGAGCAGTTCCGTCGTTAGCCAAGGTACCGGTGTATGCATCGCCCGTGAACTCAGTCTTGTCAACTGCGCCAGCCTTGATGATGTCATAAACAGCCTGGGTCATGCGCTTCTCGATAGAGGTCAACATCTTGCCGTTGTACTCGTCTAGAAGGCTCCAGTTCTTGTCAACACCGATCATCTTTGCATCGACACCAGCTTCGCTGATTGCCTCTGAAAGTGCACCGAACTGGTCTCCACCAACAGGTAGAAGAACGTCAGCACCCTGTGCGATCTGACCAGCAGCAATTGTCTTACCAGCTGCGTCATTAGGAGCGAAGCCACCAATGAAGTCACCAGTCTGAGTGGTTGCATCCCAACCAACAACAGTTACAGGAGTTCCGGTCTCAGCCTCGTATGCCTTAGCACCGTAGTAGAAGCCGTCCATGAATGCAGTAACTGCACCAATCTGTAGACCACCGTAAACACCAACAACCTTTGAAGTTGAGTAGTAAGCAGCTGCGTAACCTGCTAGGTATGATGACTCAGCCATGTTGTAACCAACTGGCTTTAGGTTTGTTGCACCGTTTGACCAACCATCGATAGTTACGAAGTGGTTGTCTGGGTTAGCTTCAGCTGATGCGTTAACTGCGTCAACTAGGTTGAAACCTACTGCGAAGATAACGTCACACTTTGCTGCAACCATTGAGTCTAGGTTTGGAGCGAAGTCTTCAGATGAGTTTGATTCTGCATCTTTAACTTCAACGCCGAACTCGTCCTTAGCCTTCATCAAACCATCCATTACAGATTCGTTGAAAGACTTGTCTGTCCATGAACCTTCGTCTGAAACACCACATGCGATGTATCCAGCACCAGGCTTAGGTGATGCACATCCCGATAGCACGAGCAAGCTGGCTGATGCCATTGCTACTGCTGCTAGGGCCTTACGTGAAACACTGTTCACTTGTTCCTCCTGATTAATTTCGGCCGGTGCCAATCACCAGCCACACACAGGGCAAGACTACTCCAGCCCACAGACAGAAACGCCCCAGAACTAGGTATTTTTACCTAGGCGTTACAAAAAACCCCTACTTTTGGGCTACCAAGACAGCTTTATACTCTTCAAGCAGCGCAGTGGTTGTTCCATCAAATACTGTGTCATCCAACGGTCTTAGCTCAATGTAGCCATTTGCCAGTGCCAGTGGATCCATCAAGATCGGGTCAAGTGCAAAATTCTTATCCAAGACATCTTTAGCAACTCTCAGAACGAGTGAGTTGTAGTTTCTTTCAACTGAGGCAACCACTGCCTTATCTACAGTTTCCAAGGTGTGCCCGAGTTGCAGATCGGACCCAATAACAGCGCCTGTTCTAGAACTCAGATCTAACCTCTTCCAGATTGAGGAATCTGCAAACAAAGCTAGAACTACTTCCCCATCAACTTTCGCAAGCCTCTGCTTGAGAGCTTCGGCATCGGTGACATTCAGTTTGGTGACAGTTACAGCTGCATCAGCCTTTTCGTTGAATGCACTTACTCCCGATCTAAATGATTTATTTAGCTCTACTGAGTTGAAGTACCCATCTTGAATGATTAGCAAAACTCTGCCGTTAGTGGCTTTAGCCGCAGCCGCAAATCCCGCAAGAGCTGCGCCACTTTTTAGATCGTCAGCCACCCAACGAACGTTCGCTGGCTGATTAGCTGGTGAATAACCGCCAACTGTTAGCGCAACTATGTATTGGTGCTTTGCAGCAAAAAGAGAGACCTCAGTGTTCAACCTGTCTTCAGCAGAGAGGTAGTAAACACAGCCGCCTTTGAGGCTCGCAAACAATAAGGACTGAATTTCTGCAGAACCGGAATTATTCGGAACCTCTACCTCTTTGACGTTCAACCCATAAAGGACTTTTGCTTCAACTAAGTCATTAGCAAGTTGCTTCACTGGTGAACCAGAAACATCAGATGAGTAACTAACCAGACAAGAGCTTGTTTTAGCTTTATGGGTTGGAGTCTCGTTGGCGGAACTTGAGCAGCCAGTAAGTGCAGCGACCAGCAGGCTCGCTCCAGCAAAAATGGCTAACGGTTTCATGAACTATTCCTAGAGAACGTCGCTGTGGCCGGTGTTTTTCAACGCGTCCACTAAGTTCTTAACCTTTTGAGCATG
>JBBAML010000002.1:33256-49125 GCA_040402515.1 Rhodoluna sp. | reverse complement strand
GCAATAAACATTCCAGCGTTCCAGAGATACTTGCCTGACTGGACATATTCCCTGGCTCGTTCAATGTTTGGCTTCTCAACGAAGTGCTCAACTTCTCTAGCAGTAACCGCTGAGTCAATCTTTGCTCCCAGCTTGATGTAGCCAAAGCCAACAGATGGTTCGGTTGGCTGGATGCCGATGGTGACAATCTTTCCTGTTGCAGCCACCTCAACTGCTTCACGAACGCACTTCCCAAATTGTTCGTCGTCAGTAATGACATGGTCAGCTGCAAATGAACCGATGATCACATCTGGTTCACGCTTCATAAGAACTGCTGCTGCCAGAGCAATAGCAGCAGTTGAATCTTTAGGGCTAGGTTCAAGAATTAGGTTCAAACGTTCTAGTTCAGTGCATTGTTCTGTTACCGCTTTACGGTGAGCAACCCCTGTCACCACGAGAATTCGCTCTGCTCCAGAAAGTGGTGCGAGTCTGTCCCAAGTGTCTTGAAGTAGGGTCTGACCGGAGCCGGTTAGATCGTGAAGAAACTTAGGAGCAGATGCTCTAGAAAGTGGCCAAAGCCTGCTACCGATTCCCCCGGCTGGAATAACTGAAAAGAAACGAGCCATTGGCTCTCTCTGGTTGCTCATAACTTAAAACCCTAACCCAGTTGCCCTGAAACGCGGGTTTCGTTAATCTGCACAAGTTATCATTAAGGTCTGTTAGGCCCGAAAAATCGGAGCCAATCTAGGAGGAAAATAAGTGGCATCTCGACCAGCCGGAACCTTATATCGCGGCAAATTGGGCATGTGGAGCTGGGTTTTGCACCGTATCACCGGTGTTGGTATCTACTTCTTCTTACTTGTACACATTTTGGACACTGCTTTGGTCCGTGTTAGCCCAGAGGCATACAACTCTGTGGTGGCCTCATATAAGACCGAAATCATCGGTTTGGCTGAAATCGGCTTGGTTGGAGCAATTCTTTTCCACGGTTTCAACGGTATCCGCATCATTTTGATTGATTACTGGCGCAAAGGCGCTAAGTATCAAAACCAGATGTTCTGGGTTGTCCTAGTTATTTGGACAGTCCTGATGGCTGGCTTCATCCCTCGTCAACTAATGCACATCTTTGGAGCGTAGTAATGGCCATAGTTATCGAACAACCAGATGCACCTCGCTCAAGAAAGAGCGCTCAGTGGGAAAAGCGTGCCTGGATCTTTATGCGTATTTCAGGTGTCCTACTTCTAGTTCTCATCATCGGTCACCTTTCAGTGAACCTTGTCCTACCTGAGCGTGGAGTAAAAGCAATTGACTTTGCATTCGTAGCCGGTAAGTGGGCTGATCCGTTCTGGCAGGTCTATGACGGTCTAATGCTTTGGCTGGCTCTTATTCATGGAACCAATGGAATGAGAACCCTAGTCAACGACTACACCGAAAGAGAGTGGCTTCGTAAAGCTTTGAACATCACTCTTTGGGTAACAGCAGGCTTACTTATTCTTTTGGGAACTTTGGTTATTACAACCTTCGATCCATGCATCGACCCAAATGTTCACAACTACCTACCTGATCTAGTTTGTAAGGGTTAAAGGAATAAATTGTCTGAAGTTAAAGTTCATCACTATCAGTATGACGTTGTAATTGTTGGTGCAGGTGGCGCTGGTATGCGTGCAGCTATCGAAGCAGGACCACACGCTAAGACTGCTGTTATCTCTAAGCTCTTCCCAACCCGTTCACACACTGGAGCTGCTCAAGGTGGTATGGCTGCAGCTTTAGCCAACGTTGAAGAAGACTCTTGGGAATGGCACACCTTTGACACAGTAAAAGGTGGAGACTACCTAGTTGACCAGGACGCCGCAGAGATTCTTGCTAAAGAATCAGTGCAGGCAGTAATCGATCTAGAGAACATGGGACTTCCTTTCAACAGAACTCCTGATGGCAAGATCGACCAGAGAAGATTCGGTGGTCACACTAGAGATCACGGTAAAGCTCCAGTTAGAAGATCTTGTTATGCAGCTGACCGTACCGGTCACATGATTCTGCAGACTTTGTATCAAAACTGCGTAAAGCTTGGCATTGAGTTCTATAACGAGTTCTATGTTCTAGACCTAGTTATGAACACTGTCGATGGTGTTGAAAGACCAGCAGCTGTTGTTGCCTATGAACTAGCAACTGGAGAGCTACACGTCTTCCAAGGTAAGTCAATTGTTTTTGCTACCGGTGGATTCGGAAAGATCTTTAAGACCACATCTAACGCACACACACTTACCGGTGACGGTGTTGGCATCATCTACCGCAAGGGGCTTCCACTTGAAGACATGGAGTTCTATCAATTCCACCCAACCGGTTTAGCTGGTCTTGGTATCTTGCTTTCAGAGGCTGCTCGTGGTGAAGGCGGAATCCTTCGAAACGCATCAGGTGAAAGATTCATGGAGCGTTATGCCCCGACCATCAAGGACCTAGCTCCTCGAGACATGGTTGCAAGAGCTATGGCTAACGAAGTCCGTGAAGGCAGAGGAGCCGGCCCCAACAAGGACTACGTGCTACTAGACCTCACTCACCTAGAGCCTGCTGTTATTGATGCAAAGCTTCCAGATATCACCGAGTTCGCTAGAACTTACCTAGGTGTTGAGCCATACACAGAGCCAGTTCCAGTATTCCCAACTGCTCACTACGCAATGGGTGGAATTCCAACAAACATTAAGGCTGAAGTTCTAAGAGATAACACAACGGTTGTTCCAGGTCTCTATGCAGCTGGCGAATGTGCTTGTGTTTCTGTGCACGGAGCTAACCGTCTAGGAACTAACTCACTGTTAGATATCAATGTGTTTGGTAAACGTGCTGGAATCTATGCAGTTGAGTATGCCAAGGATGCAAAGTTTGTTGAGGTTCCGGAGGATGCAATTGCTGAAACTGTGAAGCTAATCGAACACATGAGAAATGCAACTGGAACAGAGAAGATTGCAGTTATCCGTAAAGAGCTTCAAGACACCATGGATAAGAATGCTCAGGTTTACAGAACCGAAGAATCACTAAACGAAGCGCTAGACAAGATCAAAGAACTTCGTAAGAGATATGAGCACATCCAGGTTCAGGATCGCGGTATGAGATTCAATACCGATCTACTCGAAGCAATTGAACTTGGTTTCTTGCTAGACCTAGCTGAAGTTCTTGCTTTCACCGCACGTGAAAGAAGAGAATCTCGTGGTGGTCACTTCCGTGAAGACTTTGAGACTCGTGACGATGAGAAATTCATGGTTCACTCAATGGCATACAAAACAGAAAAAGATATCAAGATTGACTGGAAGCCAGTAACTATTACCAACTACCCACCAATGGAGCGTAAGTACTAATGAGCACTGCAGTTGAATCAGTAAAGGAAATCGCGGAGGTTCCTTCTTTTCAGGTGACTCTGTTTGTTCGTCGCTTTGATCCAGAGAACGATGCTGAACCTAAGTGGGAAGACTTCGATGTTACTGTTCACGGAACTGATCGTGTTCTTGATGCCCTTCACAAAATCAAGTGGGAACTAGATGGTTCTCTAACTTTCAGAAGATCCTGTGCTCACGGTGTCTGTGGTTCAGATGCAATGCGTATCAACGGTAGAAACAGATTGGCTTGTAAGACTCTGATCAAGGATCTAGATATCACTCAGCCAATTTATGTTGAACCGATCAAGGGTCTAAAGGTTGAGAAAGACCTAGTAGTAGACATGAACCCGTTCTACCAGGCATACCGAGATGTCAAACCATTCCTGATTGCCTCTGACTCCCCTACCAAAGAGCGTATTCAGTCTCCAGAAGACAGAGCTAGATTCGATGACACCACCAAGTGCATCCTCTGTGCTGCCTGCACCACTTCTTGCCCAGTGTTCTGGACAGACAACCAATACTTCGGTCCAGCAGCTATCGTGAATGCTCACCGTTTCATCTTTGACTCAAGAGATGAAGCAGCAGAGGTAAGACTAGACATCCTGAACGATAAAGAAGGTGTCTGGCGTTGCCGCACCACCTTCAACTGCACCGAGGCTTGCCCTAGAGGAATCGAAGTTACTAAGGCTATTGCTGAGGTCAAACAGGCTGTTCTTCGCGGTCGCGCTTAGTCTGGGAAATCACTAAAAACTCAGCTGTTTTGAAGAGTGTTCCCCGCTTTGAAACATAGGCTTGAAACATGTCCGATCACGAGTGCAATCCAAATGCTAGAGAAGCCAAAGAGACACTAGGTCTAACTCGTCGCAATTTCTTTGCAGGCGTTGCTCTAGCAGCATCCACTCTAGGGCTTTCCAATCTTGCTTCCTCCGCACAAGCAGCCAGTAAGAAATACAAAGTTTGTGCAACTAAAGACATCAAAGTTGGTGGAGGCAGCATCTTTAAGATTGCAGCCGCAGGAGGCCTTCAAATATTGATTACTCAACCTAAATCAGGTGTGTTCAGAGCATTCAACCCAGCCTGCACTCACGAGGGTTACCGAATCGGCAGCATCAGCGGCACCAACATCATTTGCAAGAAACACGGTGCGACTTTTGACACCTCAACAGGTAAAGCAACAAGAGGCCCTGCGAACATCCCACTCCAGAAATACACTCTCACTGTTGAGAGCAAGAATATATTTGTAACCCTTAGTTCCTAAGGGCTCTAACTAAACCAGGCAGTAGCGCTGGTGACAAAGACAAACTTGTAACACCATATTCGATAAACAATTTTGCCGACTCAGGATCCCCTGCAGCTTCACCACAGATTCCAACTGGTTTAGAAGCTGCCGTCGAACTAGAAATCACTCTCTCAATCAGACCAAGTACTTCAGGTTTCCTAACATCGCTCAGTGCAATTGCTGAGTTGATGCGATCGAGGTTAAGTGTGTATTGAGTTAGGTCATTGGTTCCAATGCTTACGAAATCAACTGAGTTCAAAATCTCGGCAAGAACATCTTCCTGACATACCTCGGGAACCTCAATCATCACCCCTACTGTTTTCAGACCATAGCTCTTAGCTAATTCAACAAATTGCTTAGCTTGCTTAGAACTAGTGATCATCGGAGCCATTACCCAAAGCTTTGTCTCTGGAAACCGCTTAGAGCTCTCAGCTAGCGCTTCCAGTTGAGTCTCGAGAACTTCAATGTTAGACAGTAAGGCTTGGAACCCTCGGTTCGCGTATTTGCCACTTTCAGTAAGGGTGAGGAACGGAAGAGGTTTATCTGTATCCAGATCGAGAACTCGAACAATTACACGTTTTCCTGGAAATGCAGAAAGCAATCTTGAGTATTCAAGAATCTGTTTCTCAAGCGAAGGTGCCTGCTTTTCTCCAAGGAAGAGTAGCTCAGTCCTAAATAGTCCAACACCTTGGGCTCCAAATGCTAGAGCTGATTCTGCTTCAGAAGAAGAACCTAAGTTTGCATACAAGTCAACCGGTAAGTCAAAGGTATCGACCTCAGCTTGTTGAGAACTCTTGGTGACCGCTTCTTGATACTGCTTGAGTTCTGTTTCATCTGGGTTGACTAGAACTTGCCCACTACTTGAATCAACAATTACCTGATCTTGAGGTTGAATAAATTCTGAACCTAGAACTGAAACAACAGTCGGTAGATTTGCTGCTCTTGCCAAGATGGCCGTGTGAGAAGTTGCACTGCCAGAGCTGGTAATCAATCCAACAATCGAGCTTTTTGCCAATCTACTCATTTCCAATGGGCCAACCGAATCTGCTACCAAGACAAAAGGTTCAACGGGGAAATCAACTGAACCTTCGCCGCTCAAGACCTGAATCACACGATTACCTAGTTCTTCAATATCTGTTGCTCTGGCTGCAAAGTATTCACCAAGTGATGCGAGCGCTTTTGCTGCTCCTGCAAAAGCACCTGAGACTGCACGTTGAGAGTTGGCACCATCGGCTAAACGTTCCTTAATGCCAGCAAGAAGCGAAGGATCGCTAAGCGTCAGTTTCATAGCTTCAAGTATTGAAGCTGCTTCTGGATCAGAGTTCTTTGCACTGTGGTCTAAGTCTTTTTCAACCTGAGCAATAGCGGCACTAATTGCCATCAGGCCTCTAGAACTGCCAGCCTTATCGCTGTCCCAGGGTACGTATTTAGCACTGGTGTATTTGAAAGCACGCCCTATGGCAATACCCGTGCCAACACCAGCACCAACTAATACGCGTTCACTCACCAGACAAGTCTAAGTTCACCTTAAACTTGTCCCATGCCTAAAGCCTTAGTAAAAGTAGCGACCATCAACGTCAACGGTGTTAGAGCCGCATACCGCAAAGGCTTTGCTGCCTGGGTGGCAGCCGAATCTCCAGACATCCTTGCCCTGCAAGAGGTTAGAGCAGAAACCACAGACCTTGAAGAGATCTTTGCCGAGATGCCAGGTGGCCCTTGGCACATCCTGCACGACAATGCTTCGGCTAAAGGGCGTGCTGGTGTTGCAGTAGTTTCTAAGGTCAAAGCCATTTCCTCTAGAACAGAGTTAGGCCCTAAGGCCTTTGATAGTGCTGGAAGATGGCTTGAAGCTGACTTCAAAATTGGCTCAAAGACATTCACAGTTATCAGCACCTATGTTCACTCGGGTGAAGTTGATACTCCTAAGCAAGTTGAGAAATACAAGTTCTTAGATGCAATGACTAAAAGAATGGCCGCGCTTAGAAAAGAAGATGGCCTAACGGTTGTTGTTGGCGATCTCAATGTTGGTCATACCGAACTAGATATCAAGAACTGGAAGGGTAACCTCAAGAATGCTGGGTTCCTTCCAGAGGAACGTGCATACTTCGACACCTGGATGCATAAGCAAGGCTGGGTAGATCTAGGAAGAGATGCACATCCTGAAACTCCTGGACCATACACCTGGTGGTCATTTAGAGGCCAAGCCTTTGATACCGACACCGGTTGGAGAATCGACTACCAGATTGCAACCCCAAAGCTTGCCAAACTAGCTAGCAATTACAAGGTGCACAGAGCAGCTAGTTACGATACCCGTTTCACAGACCATTCCCCTGTAGTTGTTGAGTACGCTATCTAACATGACTGGCAAACCAAATCTCCTAAGTGGCATGCAGCCAAGTGCATCCTCATTACACCTTGGCAACTACCTAGGCGCGCTAGTCAACTGGGTCAATATGCAGAGAGACTTCAATGCCTTCTATGTCATCGTGGATCTGCACGCAATCACCGTTCCCCAGGACCCTAACGAACTTAGAACCAACACCAGAAGAACTGCAGCTCAATACATTGCAGCTGGCATCGACCCTCAGGAATCTGCCCTATTCGTTCAGAGCCACGTTCCAGCTCACGCAGAACTGGCCTGGGTACTTAATTGCATCACCGGTTTTGGTGAAGCAAGCCGCATGACCCAGTTCAAAGACAAGTCCCAAAAAGCAGGAAGTGACTCTGCTTCAGTTGGACTCTTTACTTACCCGATTCTTCAAGCAGCAGACATTCTTCTTTACCAACCAAAAGCAGTTCCGGTTGGTGAAGATCAAAGACAGCACCTTGAACTAACTAGAGACCTTGCCGAAAGATTCAACTCAAGATTCGGTAAGACCTTCACAATGCCTGAGGCTCACATCCTCAAAGAAACAGCAAAGATCTACGATCTACAAAACCCGACTGCAAAGATGTCTAAGTCAGCTCAAGACCCTAAAGGCCTTGTAAACCTTATGGATGATGACACAACAATTGCTAAGAAGATCAAGAGCGCTGTCACCGATACCGATTCCTCGATCAGAGTCGACTGGGAGAACAAGCCAGGTGTCTCTAACCTTCTTTCTATTCACTCCTCTGTCAGCGGTGAATCACTGATTTCACTAGAAGAGAGATTCGCTGGAGCAGGCTACGGAGTCCTAAAGTCTGAAGTCGCAGATGTAGTAGTCAACGCTCTAGCTCCAATCAGAGACCGAGCGAATGAGCTCATGAGTGACACCGTAGAACTCGACAGACTCCTTGCCTCAGGTGCAGATAAAGCCAGAACCGTGGCAGAGGCAACCTTGGCTGATGTCTATGACAGAGTCGGGTTTATAAAAGCTCACTAGTTGGATTTTCGCCAACGGGATTAAAGTTGCCAGATTCCAACACGCCGAAAGGGCCAGTAAGTTGCGACCTTTTAGCATTACTAAGATTACGCGTAAGTAAATTTATATTGGGGGCAAAATGAAATTGAGATTCGCGACTTACTTAGCAATCGCAGTGATCGCGCTAACCGCAACGGGACCAATGGCAAACGCTTCAGAAGTGGAGCACTCTGCCAACTGCGGCATAGTTTCACCCGTGCTAATCTTTGAAGAACTTTCAATGGACCTAAAAGTTTGCAACGCGAATTATGGGATCACATTCCCGGATGGCACTTTCATGGAGATTCCGTCGCCTGGGCAGGCTGTGGCTAGTTCCCGCTTGCTGGCATTTGGGGTTGAACAGGAAGCTATTGTCTGGCAAAATCCTGATGGCACAGTCGGAGCATCCTACCAAGGAGAAGTTAAGGGCTTTTCGGCGCAAGTCACTCAAACACAAAACCTCCTCAATGGGATGCTAGTTGATGGAGGTCAAAATGAAATTACGGATGTCGGCTGTTACTCGAATTCATACAGCGAGCATTTATGGAAGCATTCACAGGTTTACAACTGGTGGTACTCACCTGCAGGTGAATCCTCAACTCAGGCGCTAGCTCGCGCTAAAGACGCAGTGGATCAGTGGCGATTTCCAAAAAATCGTTGCAATCTTGAGAGCTTTCAAACCAATTTTAAAGCAAGTTTTATGGGAGTTACCGACACATCGTCCAGCCTCAGTAAGGCTAACGGCTGCTACGGCTCTAAGGACGCTAAAAACATAATTTCTTGGGGACAGTTACCTTACTCGACTCTGGGGTTAACTTGCACTGCGTACAACGTGTCCAGCGGCATGATTATAGAAACAGACATTCGATTAAATTTGGATATGGCTCAAACTCAATTTTTCGATTTACCTGACTCCACCCTTTGCGGAGTGGGAGACTACCTTCTGGTTACGACTATCGCACACGAAGTCGGCCACGCGCTTGGCTTGGGTCATGCTGGCGAAGCGGCGAGTCAACTAATGTCACCATTTTCGCCAGAATGTACCCGAGATTTTATTGGTTTAGCACCCGGTGACTATTTAGGGCTCAAACAGCACTACGGAGTAAGGGGATTATATGAAGCCCTCTAAGATAGCAGCCGTATCATTGGGATTCACCTTGTTCACAGGGTTTATGGTGGCAGCCGGCTCGTCTCTAGCAGATGCGGGGAATAGTTCCAAAGCGACAGCGGAGTCCATTCAACCAAGTCCAAGACCTTCGTTTACGCAACCCTCTAGGTCAAATGAAGACCAGCCTTCACCACAACTGTCCGAGAGTCCTGATTCAAATGAAGTTGATGAAACCCTTGACACGATTACATCGCATGTTCCCAGCGACGAGATTGTTAATAACCCCAGTCCAGCTCCAATTCCGGACTATTCTGTCTGCACATATGGACAAACAAGCAAGACTTGCTGTGACCTAGCGCTTATGCTCTGCATGGACCACGAATGGCGGCCAACTTTGGAACCGGTGTCAGTTCCACCTGCCGCGGCAGAGCACCTCAGAAAGATTCTCGATGATCCTTCTTGGGGCGGTGGGGGAACAATTTTTGAACGAGACTTTGGCTACTGTATCCGTTCTCCAAAGTTTGAGTATTGCTTCGAAAAAGGAACCGGATTATTTGTCAGGTTTAGTTGGGAGCGAGATGCAGTTGGAAACAGGATCCTTAGTAATCGAACTGTTCTAGATCAAGGATTTATCCCTGCTAACTAGGGCATTTTGAGCAAAATTCCCGCTTACTCTTGGGGTTGCCCAAATCGTTATCAAGAATATTGAGAACGATATCACCTTTCATGTAAACCTTTTACTAGATTGTTCTGGGGAAGTAATTAGCGTCCCTAAAACAAAACCAAGGAGAGAAGTAATGAGCTTTAAAGCAAAGCGCGCGCTAGCAGCTGTTTCAGCTGTTGCACTATCATCACTGTTCCTAGCTGGTTGTTCATCGACGAACGACAATGCAGCAGGAGACTGTGCAGCGTACTCAGATTATCTGGGTCACGAGGGCACAGAAGTAGAGATCTACACAACCATCATCGATCCAGAAGCAGCTCTTTTCCAAGAGTCACTTGTTGAGTTCGAAGAATGTACTGGAATCACAGTTAACTGGAACGGAACTCAGGAATTTGAAGCTCAGATTTCAGTTCGCGTTGAAGGTGGAACTGCTCCAGACCTAGCAATTTTCCCACAGCCAGGTCTTCTAGCTAAGTTTGCTGACACTCTTGTTGCTGCACCAGATGCAGTTAGCGCTTCAGTTGACGAGAACTACTCACCAGACTGGAAGAACTACGGAACCGTTAACGGAACCTTCTTCGCTGCTCCTCTAGGCGCAAACGTGAAGTCATTCGTTTGGTACAACCCGAAGGTCTTCGCAGACAACGGTTACACCATTCCAACTACTTGGGACGAACTACTAACCCTGTCTGACAAGATTGCTGCTGATGGCAAGATTCAGCCATGGTGTGCTGGTTTCGGTTCTGGTGAAGCTACCGGTTGGGTCGGAACTGACTGGATGGAAGACATCATGCTTCGCACCGCTTCAGCTGAGACCTACGACAAGTGGACCACTCACGGAATTCCTTTCAACGACCCTGCAGTTGTCACCGCAATTGGTGAAGCTGGCAAGATCCTGAAGAACCCTAAGTATGTTGGTGACGTTGCTTCTATCGCAACTACCACATTCCAGGATGGTGGAGCAGGAATCGTTGACGGAACTTGTGCAATGCACCGCCAGGCATCATTCATTGGTGGAATCTTGGCTGCTGACCACGGAGCAGAAATTGTTGACCCTTCAGACACATCAAAGGAAAACGGAATCTCAGTGTTCTACTTCCCAGGTGCATCTGCTGACAACAAGCCAGCTCTTGGTGGTGGAGAGTTCGTTGGAGCTTTCGCAGACCGTCCAGAAGTTGCTGCAGTTCAGCACTACCTAACCACACCACTATGGAACAACAAGAAGGCTGCACTTGGTGGATGGTTCTCAGCAAACAAGGGACTGGACGAGGCAAACGTTGCTGACCCAGTAAACAAGGTTGCTGTTCAGATCCTAAAGAATGCAACTACCTTCCGTTTCGATGGCTCTGACGTTATGCCAGCAGCTGTTGGTGCAGGTACATTCTGGAAGGAAATGACTGCTTGGGTCGCCGAAGACAAGTCCGACATGGACGTGCTTGACGCTATCGAAGCTTCATGGCCAACTAACTAATTAGGATATAAATACCCTAGAACTGGGGTGTGGCGGTCACTTTTGTGAAAGCCACACCCCATTTCAATAAAGTCAGGAACACATGCTTCACATCCCTTTTATCTCAGGAAGAAAGACTCCTTGGGAAGTTATTTACCCAAATCTCATCCTGTTGATCATTTCTCTAGTTGTCTTCGCAGCAATCATCTACTTAGTTTTCCTAATCGCTTCTCGAGCCTCTGTAAGAGTTCAAGAGTGGCTCAAATATGTGGTGTTCCTGGTACCAGCAACTTTGCTTCTGGTAATTGGTTTGGTTTATCCAACCTTTAGAACTCTTCTAATGTCTTTCATGAACGATGACAGCACTGAGTTTGTCGGAGTAGATAACTACGTCTGGTCTTTCACAATCCCCGAGATTCTGATCGTGCTAAGAAACACAGCCATCTGGGTTTTCGTTGTTCCAATTGTTTCAACCCTTTTAGGACTTGCTATCGCATACATGACCGACCGCATGAAAAGAGCTGCAGTCGTCAAGTCCCTCATCTTTTTACCAATGGCTATATCGTTCGTTGGTGCTGGTGTTATTTGGAAGTTTGTATATAACTTCGAACCAAATCTGACGAAGCCAGACATCGGTCTATTCAGTGCTTTAGCTAAAGCGTTTGGTGCTACCCCGCCTAACTGGCTCTTAGAATCCCCCCTAAACACTTTCCTACTAATCGTTGTAATGGTTTGGATTCAGACCGGTTTTGCAATGGTTGTGCTTTCAGCTGCTATGAAGAATGTTCCTGAAGAAGTTGTTGAAGCAGCAATGCTCGACGGTGCAACTGTTTTCAAAACCTTCATAAGAGTCACAATCCCAATGATTAGAGCGACCATCGTAGTTGTGCTAACCACCATCTCTATCGGAACTCTGAAAGTGTTTGACATCGTTAGGACAATGACCGGCGGTAACTTCCAGACCAACGTTATTGCAAATGAGATGTATTCACAGACCTTTAGACAGATGAACTATGGCCACGGTAGTGCTCTTGCAGTTATCCTCCTGGTCTGTGTAATTCCGATCATCGCCTATAACCTACGACAACTGAAGATTGAAAGGACGGAGCGCTAATGAAAGCTCCTAAGAAAGCAAGAGATGTTTTCTCATCTCCTATCGCTTCAGCTGCCGCAGTAATCATTGCTGTTGTTTGGACTATCCCGACATTCGGACTTCTGGTTTCTTCTATTCGTCCAGAGCAAGACATCAACTCAAATGGTTGGTGGAACTTCTTCCTTCAACCAAACGTCACCTTTGATAACTATGCTCAGGTACTTTTCGCTGGAACAGGAACTAACCCGCCTCTAGTTTTGTTCTTCTTCAACAGCTTGGCCCTTACACTTCCTGCAGTGATTTTCCCTATTACGCTGGCGCTGTTTGCTGCCTACGCTCTGGCTTGGTTTGAGTTCAAGGGTAAAGACCTACTGTTCTCCATCATCTTTGGGCTACAGATTGTTCCACTTCAGCTCACCCTGGTTCCGCTGCTTCAGCTCTTCGCTAAGGGACTAAGCATCAATGGTTTCGTAATCATTCCAGATCTTGGAATTACTGGAACCTTCATTCCAATCTGGATTGCTCACACCATCTACGGTTTACCGTTAGCTATCTTCCTTCTCCACAACTTCCTAAGACAGATTCCTAGAGAACTCATCGAAGCTGGACGAGTTGATGGCGCTAACTGGTTCACCCTTTTCAGCAAGATTGTGCTTCCACTATCAGTTCCAGCAATTGCTTCATTCTCGATCTTCCAGTTCCTATGGGTTTGGAACGACCTGCTGGTCGGCCTTACCTTTGGTGGTGGAGTCAAGGAAGTTGCTCCAATGACAGTTCGTATCGCTGAAATGGTTGGAACTAGAGGAAGCGGTTGGGAGCTTTTGACAGCTGGAGCTTTCGTCTCAATGATCGTTCCACTGATTGTATTCTTCGCTCTCCAGCGCTATTTCGTCCGTGGTTTGCTAGCTGGTTCAGTAAAGGGCTAACAGAACCGACAATAAACTCGCATCTTTGCCCTAAATCTGGGATGCTTGTTTAGTAGTAAAAGTTCTTCGGGGTCAGTGTAAATCTGAACCGGCGGTTATAGTCCGCGACCCGACAAGCAGCCTTCGTTGGCAACACCTTTAGGTGGTTTGGCGGTTGATCTGGTGAAACTCCAGAACCGACGGTTAAAGTCCGGATGGTAGAAGAACAGAAGGCTAGCCCTTTTAAGGGTTTAGTCTTTGGTCGCATGCCGACCGTGCCCCGAAGTGCTTCTTTTAGGAAGGCTCGGGATGACAAATCTCAGTGTGTTTGAACCGGCGATGCGCCGTGCACTTGAGCTAGCTGCACTCGGTCCTGCCTACGGAGTCAACCCACAGGTTGGGGCTCTAATCCTAGATAAAGATTTGAATGTTATTGCTGAAGGTTTTCACAAAGGTTCAGGGACCCCTCACGCCGAGGTCGATGCTCTAAGCAAGTTAGACAAAGTGCCTGAAGGGTCAACTGCTGTTGTTACCTTAGAGCCTTGCAATCACACTGGTAGAACTGGCCCTTGTGCTCAAGCACTTATTGCTGCCGGTATCTCTCGTGTTGTTTATGCAACTAAAGATCCAGGTAATGAATCAGCAAATGGAGCACAAACTCTAAAGGATGCTGGTGTTGAGGTTATCTTCGGTGTCCTGGAACAGGAAGCTAAAGAGCAGGGTCGCGTTTGGCTAACTGCCATGCAGAAACAAAGACCTTTTATTACTTTGAAGTGGGCTCAGACTCTAGATGGCAGAAGTGCCGCTAGCGATAAGACCAGTAAATGGATTACAGGACAAGAAGCTAGAGAAGATGTTCACTTTAGAAGATCTCAGCTAGATGCAATCCTGGTTGGTTCAGGAACCGTGAAATACGATAACCCAGATCTAACAGCACGTAAGCCTGATGGTTCAAGATACGAACACCAACCACTTCGTGTTGTTGTTGGTAAGAGTGAACTCTCCCCTGACCTTAGAGTCTTCAATGACGAAGCTCCGACCGTTCAACTAAAGACTCACGATTTGAATGATGTTCTATCCCAGCTTTGGGTTAGAGGAACAAGACATGTTCTTGTTGAAGGTGGCGCAGAGATAGCTAGTGAATTTATAAAGCAAGGGCTATTTGATGAAGTACTTATTTATCAAGCACCTCTTCTGTTAGGTGGCAGCAATGTCGCCGTTACCGACATCGGCATTAACACAATGGCCGATGCCTTGCAGTTGAACTTTGTTGAAATCAAACAGCTAGGTGCTGATTTGTTTATTAGAGCCACACCAAAAGGAGAGAACTAATGTTTACCGGAATCATTGAAGAACTGGGCAAGGTAGTGGCTATTGAAGAACAACCTGATGCCCTGAGGCTGACCATTGAAGGACACCTGGTTACCAGTGATATCAAGCGCGGGGACTCCATTGCCTGTAGCGGAACATGTTTAACTGCGATTGAGATCGAGAACGGCACCTTCACAGCAGATGTGATGCACGAAACCATCAGGCTAACCAGCATGAACGGTGTGAAGGTAGGAGACGTCATCAACTTAGAGCGTGCGATGACTATGAACACCCGTTTTGGTGGACACCATGTTCAGGGGCATGTTGATGGTGTTGGTGAATTCATTTCCAGAGAAGCTAGTGAGAACTGGGACTGGGTGAGGATCAAGATTCCAGTTGAACTGATGAAGTATGTGGTGCTAAAGGGTTCAATTACTTTAGATGGCATCTCACTGACAGTGAATGAACTTGGTGAAGACTTTGTTGGTTTGTCTTTGATTCCAGAAACACTGAAGGTAACCACCCTTGGCTATAAGAGTCCAGGCGACAAGGTCAATGTTGAAGTTGACATCATGGCTAAGCACATTGAACGACTACTAGAAAGCAGAAACAACTAATGGCACTTGCAACTATCGAACAGGCTTTAGAGGCCTTACGCTCAGGTAAACCTGTTCTTGTAGCGGACGATGAGAATCGTGAGAACGAAGGCGATGCCATCATGGCAGCGCAGTTCATGTCCACCGAGTGGATGGCCTGGTTTGTAAACAAGACTTCTGGTTTCCTCTGTGCTCCGATGGATGAGCACACTGCTAACCAGCTTGAACTACCGCTGATGACAACTAACAACCAAGATCCCCACTCAACCAACTACACAGTTACCGTAGACGCTGCATCCCGCGAGAGCACTGGTATCTCAGCTGCTGATAGAGCCTTGACCGCTAGAACTCTGGCAAGCACCACCGCTGGCCCTGAGTCACTTATTAGACCAGGTCACATTCTTCCTCTAAGAGCTCACCCACACGGTGTATTTGGTAGACGTGGTCACACTGAGGCAGCCGTCGATCTACTTAAGCTCGCTGGGCTATCCCCGGTGGCAATCATCGGTGAGATGGTAAACCAAGACGGTTCAATGATGAGATTCGATGACCTAGTAAAGGTTGGAGAAGCTGAGAGCCTTCCAGTAATCACTGTGGCTCAGTTGGTTGAGTATCTAGAACTGAATTCAATTCAGCTGGTAACAACCCCTAACAACAGAATTCGTTTCGAAGCAGAAGCTAACGTTCCAACTATTCACGGAAACTTCAAGCTTCGCGGTTACTACGACATCAAGAC
>JBBAML010000002.1:8067-33156 GCA_040402515.1 Rhodoluna sp. | reverse complement strand
GACACAGTTGAAGCAAACCTTGCTCTAGGACTACCTTCTGAGGCTAGAGAGTATGGTGCTGCTGTTTCCATTCTGAGAGAGCTCGGAGTTAGAAGCGTGAGACTTATGACCAACAACCCAGCAAAAGCTAACTTCCTAACCGAAGCTGGAATCCCAGTTACCTCTTACGTTCCAGTAATTGTTGGTGAAGCAATTCAGAACCTCGGCTATCTAGAAACTAAGAGATCAAAAATGGGCCACCGTCTACCTGAAATCGTCGCAGAAATGGAGCAGTAATGTCTGGTCACGCCCCAAAACTAGAAATCGATGCAAGAGATCTTGCAGTAACAATCATTGTTACCTCTTGGCACACTGAGGTAGCAGACGCGCTTCTTGCTGGTGCTGAGCGTTCCCTTAAGGCTGCTGGTAATGACGTTTACTCAATCATCAAAGTGCCAGGCGCTTTTGAGTTACCACTGGCAGCTAAATGGGCTATTGATGATGGTGCAGATGTTGTTATTACTCTAGGTGTTGTCATAAAGGGTGAAACTCCACACTTTGAGTTCGTCTGTGATTCAGCAACTGCAGGCCTTACCCAGGTTCAACTCGAGAACGACACCCCGATTGGCTTTGGATTGCTAACGGTTGACAACCTGCAACAAGCCCTAGACAGAGCCGGATTGCCAAACAGCAAAGAAGATAAAGGTGCAGAAGCAGTCGAGGCTGCTATCAGCATGGCAATGCTTCGCTCATAGACTATTTCTGTTACCTAAATAGAAAAGAGTATCATGGACGATTCAACAAAAGAATTACTAATCCACATCTTCTTAGTGCTGCACATCCTCGGTATTGCGGTATTGCTAGCTGGCTTCTTCAGCAACCTGAAGGATCTAACCAAGGGAATCAAAGTTAATTCGGGCATCCTTCACGGTGCATACCTGATGCTTGCAACCGGACTAGCAATGGCAGGCCTTGCGGTTGACCCGAGCAAACTAAACGTTGTTGTCATCTCGCTGAAGAGCATCTCGCTGACCGCAATCTTCTTCATTGCATACACTTTCCGCAAGAAAGAGAACCCTCCGGTTTGGGCAGTGCCTGTGATTGTTGGACTGACCACACTAAATATTGTGTTAGCTATCTTTGGCAGTGTTGCTGGAGACTAGCGCAAGAACAATGCAGTTAGTCGGCGGGTTGTGAAAAACAGCCCGCCGATTATCATTGCCACGAAGTAAAGGGCATGGCCTAACATCGCCCAATTCAAGACACCTAGGGTCAACCCTCTTATCAATTCGATTGCTTGCCATAGCGGTAACGCTTGAATGATCCACTGCACGAACTCAGGGTAAATACTCAATGGGTAGAAGGTTCCAGAGAATAAGAACATTGGGAGCATCACAAACTGAATCCACTGCATTTGCTGGTGATTCTTCAAGTAAGAAGTAACACCCATACCAACCGAAGCAAATCCAAAAGCCACCAAGACTGCTGCTGGAATTGCTAGTAATCCCCAGACAGATGGGATCAAGCCCATTCCTGAAACCACAGCCATGAATCCAATTGCATAAGCTAATCCTCTTAGCAGCGCCCAACCAATCTCACCCAGAGCAACATCCAGAGTTCCCATCGAGGTTGAGAGCATGCCGTTGTAAACCTTGCCGAAGTGCATCTTGAAGAAGACATTCCAAGTTGAGTCATAGATAGCACCGTTCATAGCTGATGTTGCTAGAAGGGCTGGAGCAATGAACTGTGCATAGGTAATGGGGTTACCAGCACCATCGGAAGTGCCATCAATAAACTGGCCAATTCCATAACCAAAAGCCAGCAGATAGAACACCGGTTCAACAAACCCAGAAGCAACTACCATCCAGGTTGAAGACTTCAGAGCATAGTACCCACGCTCTAGAACAACTCCTGGCCTACCGGAGTAAACTCCGGCACCCATCTTGCCTTTACGCTTCTCAGCGATTGCTATAGCTGAATCAACAGCAGTATTGATCAAACTCATTTAGATAACCTGCTCTCAAATACTCGATGAGACCAGGTGATACCGATAACTGCCATCACTAACATCAAACCCCAGTGCACATAGAGCAACCAAGACTCAATAGGCATGCCGTAAGACATAGCCCTACCCAAGTTGGTCGCATGCCACTGAGGGGATATCCAACCAATCCACTGCAGGTAGATAGGCATTGAAGTGATTGGGTAGAAAGTTCCAGAGAACATAAACATTGGAGTGATGACGAATCGGCCAATCAAGGCAAACATTCCATCGTCATCTTTAATGCTCGCTGATAGCCCCAACATTATTGCTGAGAAACCAAAGCCAGCTGTTGTCGAAACTAGCAAGAGAATAGGCACAGACTGCCAACTGATCGCTCCAAAGGCCAGTAGGCACAACTCATACATAAATACCTGTAATACACATCTAGCCATAGCGGCAAGGAGAATGCCATCCACGATCTGCTTACCTGTAATCGAAGTTGAGTTCATTGAGAAGAAAGTTCTATCCCAGACAAACCCTTCTAGAGTTGGCCAAGTAACTTCATCCATGGCACCTTGAATACCTGCTGTTGCTAGCAGTGCTGGTGCTAAAAAGGTTAGGTAGCTAACCCCATCAATAGCATTTGGTCCAAGGGATGAATCAACTAGAGAGCCAACACCTATGCCGATAGAAAGTAAATACAAACTAGGGTTACCGATACCAAAGGCAACGATGCTTGCCCACCACTTAATCATGTTTCGAATTCTGTTCTCAGCAACAAAGAGAGCACCGAAACGGATGCTCACTTGTGGATCAACTAGCTTGGCAGCACCAACCCAGTTCATCTTTGCCTCACTTCTAACATCAAGTGACATTACTCGACCAATGTTCTTCCAGTTAGACGTAAGAACACATCTTCAAGAGATGACCTACGAACAAGTGAGGTAACTGGTTCAAGACCTAGCTTCACAATCTGTTCTAGACACTTCTCACCTGATTCTGCGTAGACCAAGATGCGGTCGGGTAGTACCTCTAGACGCTCACCAATACCTTTTAGCTTCTCAGCAACAGTTACGTTATTTTCACTTCCGAAACGAACTTCTAGAACTTCCTTGCTGGAATACTTCTTGATTAGTTCTGCAGGTGAACCCTCAGCCATGATCTTGCCTTTATCCATAACCATCAAGCGGTCACAGAGCTGTTCAGCTTCGTCCATGTAGTGGGTGGTAATAACTAGAGTCACACCCTGTTCCTTCAATCTAAACAAACGGTCCCAGAGGATGTGTCTTGCTTGAGGGTCAAGACCTGTTGTTGGTTCATCTAAAAGGAGAATCTCAGGCTCGTTTACCAAACCTCTAGCAATGGTGAGTCTTCTCTTCATACCTCCAGAGAGTTCCTCTGTCTTGCTATTGCGCTTTTCAACTAACTGAGCGAACTCTAGAAGCTCTTCGATCTTTCCCTTGAGCCACTTACGGCTAAGCCCAAAGTAACGACCATAAACCATAAGGTTTTCCCAAACCTTGAGTTCACGGTCTAGGTTGTCCTGCTGAGGAACAACACCGAGGTGAGCTCTAATCTCAGGACCCTGGGTGTTTGGGTCTTTACCGAGGATTACTAAATCTCCGCCGGTTCGCTGGCTCGTAGCCGCAATCATCTTCATAGTGGTGGATTTACCAGCACCGTTAGGACCTAAGAGGCCAAAGGATTCACCTCTGTGGACTGTGAAGTTCACACCATCAACAGCAACAAAGTCACCATAGGTCTTGGTAAGTCCGGTTGCGGTAATCATGGCCTCAGGCAAGGCTTTTTTTACTGATTCTTTTGGCACAGCTCTGTGTCCTTCTATCAAAGTATTAGTGGCGAATAACTAGCCACAGCCTTCTAGTCTATTCGCCGAAACTGATATCCTTGAGAAATGAACCCCGCCAAGAGCGTCAAAGTACGCCCAGGTAATCGCAGGATTACAGGCAAAGAACAGTTCTATACCCCGACCGATCTGGCCCTTAGATTAGCCACAGCAGTTAGCGATAGAGTCGGCGGTTTTGTGGACAAAATCGTGATTGAGCCTGCTGGTGGAACGGGTTCATTTCTTCAAGCAGCCAAAGCATTGAATGCCAACAAGCTAATTAGCTTTGATATCGAACCTAAAGCCGAAGGCGTATTACTTGCTGACTTTCTCCTCGAAACCAAAGGTTTAGAGAAAGTCAGCGATGCCATCACAATCTCCAATCCCCCTTTTGGTAGAAACAACTCGTTGAGCATTCCCTTCTTCAACAAGGCAGCTCAACACAGCCAATACATTGCTTTCGTTGTGCCTAGGAGTTGGCGCAAGTGGTCTGTGATTAACCGTCTCAACAGAAACTTCCACCTCATTCACGATGAAGATCTTTCAATTGACTATGTCGATGAACTAGGTGAGATGGTTTGGCAGAAGGCAAGACTAAACACCTGTTTCCAAATCTGGGAAAGAAGACACGAGCTGAGGCCGGTAACAAAGGTCAAAGACCAAGGACTAATCACAAAAGTGAAACCTGAAGAAGCTGATGTTGCTCTAACCGTATTCGGTTATGGTTGTGGGAAAGTTAGAACGTCTTTTGATAGAGTGCCGAACAGCACGGTAATGTTTCTGAAATTGCATGACAAGCGTGTATTGAAAGCACTTCAGTCAGTCGATTTCAGTAAGTTTTATAAGAACACCGCATACACCGAAGCGCTATCGCTTCAAGAAATCAGATACCTAATTAACGAAGCAGTTCTGGGTGATCCAGGGCTAGAACAGTAAGGCACAAGATGAGTTCATTTGGATCTAGAGGAAATAGACCTGGCAAGAAAGATTCAGGCCCTAAGGCTAAGTTCAGTCAGCTATGGCCATACATGAGAGAACAGCGCAAACTGTTGGTCTTCGCAGTAATCCTCAGCTTGCTATCTGCCAGCGTAAACCTTGCCCAACCACTAGTGGTTGGAAACATCATCAGCACTGTTCAAAAAGGTTCTGATGTTGTTCCACTCGCACTAATGCTTTTAACAATTACCTTGCTAAGCGCTGTTGCCGGTGGAGCTATGTATTACGTCTTAGCTAAAGCCGGAGAAGGTGTTGTCTTCTCTGCCAGATCTAAACTCTCAACTAGATTGCTGAGACTTCCTATCTTTGAATACGACCTTAGAAGAACTGGAGACCTAGTCTCCAGAGTTGGTTCAGACACTACCCTTCTTCGAGCAGCTCTTACCCAAGGTCTAGTTGATGGCGCTGGTGGAGCACTTCTGTTTATTGGTTCAGTGGTTGCTATGGCTGTAATCGACTGGTTACTTCTTCTAATCACCCTGATGATGATCTCTATTGCAGTTGCTGCTATCGGTGTCTCATCTAGAAGAATCAGAGCAGCAACAACCAAAGCTCAAGAACGAGTTGGAAACATGTCTGCCTCCGTTGAAAGAGCGCTCTCAGCGGTTAGAACAATCCGAGCTGCTCGTGCAGAGGCTAGAGAATCAGCTCAGATCCAGACTGATGCGACTGAGGCTTATAGCCAAGGTGTCAAGATAGCTGGGATCAACTCTTGGGTAACCCCTATCGGTGGTTTAGCTGCCAACGGAGCTTTCATTGTTGTCTTAGGTGTTGGTGGATACCGCGTAGCTTCTGGTCAAACAGAAGTTGCCTCTTTAGTTACCTTCATCCTTCTTATGTTCATCATGATCAGACCTGTCGGTCAATTCTTTGGTGCATACTCCTCAGTTCAATCAGCGCTAGGCGCTCTAGCTCGTATCCAAGAGATTCTAGATATTCCGCTGGAAGATACTGATGCTGAAAGAGCACAGAAGTCTAAGCGCGCTGCTGTCAACAAAACTGCCATTGAATTCAGAAACGTGAAGTTCCGCTACCCAGCTAGACCAGAGATTGCGCTGGATAAAGATGGTAAGCCTATTCCTGACGCTGCACCGGTCATGAGCGAACCTAAGGAAGTGCTCAAAGGTGTTTCATTCAAGATTGAACGTGGTTCTAGAGTTGCGATTGTCGGCCCATCCGGTGCTGGTAAGTCAACAATCTTCAGTTTGATTGAAAGATTCTATGAACCAACTGGTGGAGAGATTCTGCTTGATGGCCAAGCAGTTCACTCAATCAGCAGATCTGATCTAAGAGGTCAAATTGGTTACGTCGAGCAGGATGCACCGGTTCTTGCAGGAAGCATAAGAGAGAACCTTCTTATTGGTTCACCTGATGCTACAGAAGCAGATCTCAAAAAGGTCTTGAAGGAAGTTAACCTCACTACAGTTCTCAAAAGAGATAAGCGTGGTTTAGATGCTGAGGTTGGTGAGCAGGGAATCATGCTCTCCGGTGGTGAGCGCCAGAGACTTGCTATTGCAAGAACACTTCTCAGTGCTCCGCCCATCATGCTCCTCGATGAATCAACTTCTAGCCTTGATGGTCTAAATGAACAGCGCATGCGTGAAGCAATCGATGCTGTCGCAAAGAACAGAACAATGATTGTGATTGCCCACCGTCTATCAACCGTGGTTGATAGCGACCAAATCATCGTCATTGACCAGGGTAAGGTCATCGGGGCAGGCACTCACAAGCAACTACTTAAATCCACCCCGCTTTACCGTGAGCTTGCAGGAACCCAGATGCTGAGCTAACTCTCCCCTTTGTCTGCGGTCGGGTCTAGTCTTTAACCACTAGAACCCAAATGGAGACAAAATGAGTAAGCGAAGCAAAATCGAGAAACTAGCAGTCCCGATGTTCGTAAGTGGCATCTTGGCAATGCTCGGATCTACGTTCATTTCCCTTGGAGCAGCCGCTAACGCGACGAGCCCTGTCCAATACAAGCAGGTAACAATGACCTACCTGTCTAGTGGCTATAGCGCGAGCGATAGTAGCTGTGGTTCGGCACAGAGCTACTACGGCTACTCCACAAGAGATAACTTCAGGGCCAAGTACTCGAACAGCTCGAGCTCGCAGAAGACCTTTCTCTGCACAGCAACCCTTTATGTGGTCGACGAGGTGACTATTCCAACCCCTAAGCCAGTTCCTACCGTCACTGTGATCTATGAAAAGCCGGCCCGCCCTACTCCTACCTACACATACACACCAAGGCCCACTTGGACCCCAAAACCTACACCTAGCTATACCCCGAGCCCGAGTCCAACCCCAGTTCCGACCTTTGCCCCTAGACCAACCCCTAGTTTTACGCCTATTTTCACTCCATCTCCTAGGCCAACCCTGCCAATTCCCTCAACACGAACACCTTGAGGCGCATTTTCGTGAGAAACTAGAACTCAGTGCGTTTTCGACGCAAAGGATCTAGCTAGGAATGGAAATAAAGTGAAGAAATTAGTTATGCCGATCACCATGGCTCTTGTTGGTATTTTGTCAGTTTCTTTGATTTATGTGAACTTCAACTCTTCCACCCCGACAACCTTGAAGATGCTTCGCATCGATGACGTTGACCACGTAAACGGTGACGTTATTGATCTTGCAACTGGAACCGAATTTGTGGTTGTTGACGCTCGTCCAAATGATCCAAAAGCTGTTGTTGAAGTCACCGGAGACTCAGGTTTCGACGTTGGCGCAAACACTCTCGAAATCAAAGTAACTGGATCAGATAACAAAACTTCTCAGGTTTACACAATCACCCTAAACAAGCCTGAACTTGCTGGTTGGTGCGAAACCAATGCTGAGCTAATCGGAACTATTGAAACCAACTGGGAAGATGAGCAGATTTACGAGATGCCAGGATATGCAGAACTTGGAACATACGCTGCTGACATCAAAGCAAACCCAAGCTGTTTCACTGCTTCATTGGTAGAAGAAGTAAACACTAACTACTAATAGATTGTCTCTCTATTTTGTTAGAGAGAAAGTAGTGAAGCGTTGATTACGTTTTGAACCAACATTGCTCTAGTCATTGGCCCTACCCCGCCCGGATTAGGTGAAATATAACCAGCAACTTTATTGACTGCTGGATCAACATCGCCAACTAAGCCTGCTTCAGTTCTGGTAATACCAACATCTAGAACTGCGGCTCCAGGTTTAATCCACTCTGGCTTTACAAAGTGTGGCGAACCAAGAGCTGCAACAACAATGTCAGCGCGCTTAATTGAGTGCTGAATATCTTTTGATCTTGAGTGCAGAAGTGTGACAGTTGCGTCAATTCCCTTTTTGTTCAGTAGTAAGCCAAGTGGACGACCAACTGTAATGCCTCTACCAATAATCGCTACCTCTGCACCGCTTAGCTCAACTTGGTACCGTTCTAGTAGTTCAACAATTCCAGCAGGTGTGCAAGGAAGTGGTGAAGTCATCGTGTCAGAACCAGCAAGTACAAGTTTGCCTAGATTGATTGGATGCAATCCATCTGCATCCTTAGCTGGGTCAATTAGCTCCAACATCTCATTTGTATCAAAACCAAAAGGTAGTGGCAGTTGGATGATGTATCCGGTGACATCTTTAGCATCGTTTAGATCTTTGATTGCTGCCTTGACATCCGCAACGCTTGCTGTTGCTGGAAGGTCAATCCTTACCGAGTGAACACCAACTTCTTGGCAGTCTCTGTGCTTACCGGAAACATAACTGTGTGAACCTGCATCATCGCCAACTAGGAGTGTTCCAAGACCTGGAGTAATACCTTTTTTCTTGAGTTCAACAACCTTTAGAGCAAGCTCTGCCTTAATCTGTTTGGCAGTTGCGAGTCCGTCTAGAACGATAGCGTTCAAAGGTTTACCAGTTCTCTAGACCGCTGTATAGCGGGAAGGCTTGGGTGAGTTTACGAACACGGTCACCTAGAGCATTGATGTCTGGATTAGGCATCAACACTGAAGCAATGATGTCTGCAACTTCGGTGAATTCAACATCACCAAAACCACGGGTAGCTAGAGCTGGAGTTCCAATACGGACACCAGATGTAACTAGAGCAGGTCTTGGGTCATTAGGAACAGAGTTACGGTTCACAGTTATACCAACATCGTGAAGTAGGTCTTCAGCAGTTTTACCGTCGATAGGTGAGTTACGAAGATCTACTAGCACTAGGTGAACATCGGTTCCTCCAGTTAGAACATCAACGCCGTTAGCTCTCACATCCTGCTTCATTAGGCGCTCTGAGATGATCTGTGCTCCACGAATAGTTCTAGCCTGTCTTTCCTTGAACTCTTCACCCATCGCCGCTCTGAAGGCAACTGCCTTCGCTGCAATTACGTGCATGAGTGGTCCACCCTGCTGACCTGGGAATACAGCAGAGTCAATCTTCTTGGCATATTCAGCTTTACAAAGAATCAAACCTGAACGAGGTCCAGCTAGAGTCTTGTGAACTGTGGTTGACACAACATCCGCGTAAGGAACTGGGTTAGGGTGAACACCTGCTGCAACAAGACCTGCGAAGTGAGCCATGTCTACCCAAAGCTTTGCACCAACTTCATCAGCAATCTTTCTAAATTCTGCAAAGTCAAGATGACGAGAATATGCAGACCAGCCAGCAATCAGAACCTGAGGCTTAACCTCATGCGCTCTTTCTCTAACAACATCCATGTCAATCAAGAATGACTCTGGGTCTAGGCCATAGGCATGTGCTTCATACATCTTGCCTGAGAAGTTCAACTTCATACCGTGTGTTAGGTGACCACCGTGAGCAAGTTCTAAACCAAGAATTCGATCGCCTGGGTTAGCAAGTGCCATCAGCACAGCAGCGTTAGCGCTAGCACCTGAGTGTGGTTGAACGTTCGCGTGCTCTGCACCAAATAGTTCCTTAGCACGGTCACGAGCTAGATTCTCAGCAACGTCAACGGCTTCACAGCCACCGTAGTAACGCTTACCTGGGTAACCCTCTGCATACTTATTGGTTAGCACTGAGCCTTGAGCTTCTAGCACTCCCCTAGAAACAAAGTTCTCTGAAGCAATCATCTCTAGGAAGTTGCGTTGACGATCCAGTTCAGCTTTTAGAACTGCAGCAATCTCTGGGTCGGTTGCTTCTAGCGGATCATTGAATGTTGATGGCAAATTAGACACTTGGGAACTCCTATATTGGCTAGAACGGATTGGCCCAGGCGCACGACCAAAATGCCTTCGCTCCCTGATGGAACCCCATCTTTAGCGCCAGTTGCGATAAGGCAATTCTATAACCACCGCCCCTAAGCGGAGATGAACACCAGTGAAAACTAGGGTTATCGCTCTAAACTTGACCCTATGACTAAGCCATTGAACCACTGGGTGCTCACCTTTGTCTGTGAAGACAAGCCAGGCATCGTCCATGCCATCTCCGGGGCTATAGTCGCAGCCTCTGGAAACATCACCGAGAGCCAGCAATTCACCAGCGCCGAGACCGGAAAGTTCTTTATGCGCCTTCAGGTTGAGGTATCAGCCAGCAAAGAAGAGTTCAGCGCTCAGATTGCTGGAGTCGCAGAGACCTTTGGTCTGGACTGGCAACTGGATGAGGTTGGCCGCAAACTTAGAACCTTAGTTTTAGTAAGTAAGAGTGCTCACTGTCTAAATGACCTCCTATTCAACCAACGCTCAGGACAGATTCCTATCGAGATTCCTGCTGTTTTTAGCAACCACCCAGACCTAGCTGAGTTAGCTGAGTTCTACGGTGTGAAGTTCGAGAGCCATTCGATTCCTGATGCCGCTAGCAAAGCTGCTTTTGAGCACATGCTCCGCGATTACATCAAACTGGCTGACATTGAACTTATCGTGCTAGCCAGATTTATGCAGGTGCTTAGCCCTGAATTCTGTGCTGACTTTGAAGGCAAGATCATCAATATCCATCACTCCTTCTTACCTGGTTTCAAGGGTGCTAACCCTTATGCCCAGGCTCACGCCCGAGGTGTGAAGTTGATCGGTGCAACTGCCCACTTTGTCACTAATGAACTTGATGAAGGTCCAATCATTGAACAGAACGTAGTGAGAGTTGATCACGGCGACTCTAAGAAAGAGCTTGTTGCAATTGGACAAGATGTTGAGTCAAAGACCCTCGCCCAAGCGGTTAGATGGTTTGCTGAGCACCGAGTATTACTCGACACTGACAGAACAGTCATCTTCCGCTAGAGCAAGGGTCTAAACCCAACTAGTGCTTACGTCTCCTAGTTCTCATCTGTGAGCCTGCTGCCACAGATGCGAGCGCCAAGGCAACTACTGATAACCCCAAGGCAATCAGCCAAGTTTGCTGTTGAGAGCTAGATACCAGCACTTTTTTCTTACCCTCTTGAGCTAGTTCCTTAGAAACAGTTTCAGGTTTTAGGCCTGGCTTTAGTCCCTCGAATGATGGAACTGAGCTACTCTCCTGCTCTGGTGGGTAAATAATTACTTCCTCCTCAGGGGTGATTGTCACTGTCCCACCAGTTGGAGTGTTCGGTTCAATGCTCTGGTTGACAATTTCATCAGGCGTTATTGTTACTACATTTGAAGCAACTGCTTCTAGTGGACCAACATTTGAGGAACTATCTGAGACGGAGTTAGCAGCCAACGTCACCTGAGTTGTTCCAACGCCACAGTCAAGCAATGTGATTTGCCAACCGAGACCTGATCGAAGTACTGAGTAGTTCATTGAACATGACTGCGCTGTGCCTGAGTAACTGAAGTTACCTGCAGTCATTCCGGTCACCGGCTCTTCACTATCAAATACCCAGGTTGGAGTGCCAGCAGCCCCTGGTTCAGTCACATCAAAGACGTGGATTACTGGAGAGGTTGTGTCTATCTTTGTTGTGTTTGTTTGATTGAACAAACTTGGGCCGATGTTTCCCGCAGCGTCAATTACTGCTGATGAGTTAAGAACCAAACCAGCAAGGTGACCATCGAGACAGTTACTAATCGTGATTGTGTATTGGCTACCTGATCCAGTCATTGACTGAATAGAACAACCATCACCCTTAACGTTCCAGTCGACATTGTCAGCCGCTAATCCAGTTACCGGTTCAGTGAAAGTTGCTTTATAAACAAGAAGAGTGTTAGCGCTAGTTTGTTTTACCAAGGTATCTAGTTCTGGAACTGTTCTGTCCAGAATGATAGGAGTAGTTGAAACTGATCGCACAGGGCCACTAGCATTTCCGGTTACCGTATCTGCTTTTAGAGTCAGGCTGATAGTTCCATCCTGACAACCAGCAACCTTTGCTGCATAACTTGCTCCGGAACCGGTCAGAGTCGAAACATAACAACCTGTTGCTGTTCCTGAGATTGTGAAGTCATCTGCGGTCAGACCTGTCACTGACTGGCCGAATGTGATATTGAATACAGGAGAAACAGCGTTGCTAGGTGATGTTGGTGCAGTGAATGAACTAACTACAGGACCAAGGTTGTATGTGATGCTGGCTATTCCGTTACCCGACTGAAAGGCAGAGTAGTAAGAAACGGTGTTTAGTTTTGAGGTGTTTACATAGCTTGAGCCACCGCCTCCACCCCCACCATCAACTCCAACTGGATCCGTATCAGCGCCACCACCGCCACCACCGAAGTATCCACCACCGCCGCCGCCGCCACCTGCGACAGTTGTTCCTGGTGTGTTTGCAGAACCACCAGCACCACCTTGACCAAGAGAACCTGAAACTCCATTAGTAGTTGCAGCCCCAAACGAAACTCCACCTGCTCCACCAGCTGTTGGGGTTCCACCAGCACCACCTAACCCTTGCCCATTACCGCCAGAAGTTCCGGTAGTGCCTCCAGCAGAACCACCGGCTCCACCAACCCAACCACCGGTTCCACCACCACCACCGGCAACAGCGATGCGATCGGCTAGAGCAGGGCTAGTTCTGATGTCAGTAGCACCTCCACCAGATCCTTCATCACCGTGACCTGCACCTGCAGCTCCTCCACCGTTAAATCCACCGGCAGCGTTATTACCTGATGATCCCTGCCCGCCAACATAGATATATAGATTCCCAGTTGGCACTGTCTTGAAAGTGGCATTGGTCTTCGAGCCATTGCCTCCACTCCTACCACCCTGAGCTCCAGAGAGTGAAATGTTCATAGTCCTGATATCAGCAGGTGGTGTCCAAAGGTAGTAGTCACCTGAGTATGGGAATGTGATTGTGCAACTTGTTTTACTTACGTTGCATGAAGGTGTTGGAGTTGTTGCCTGAGCTTGGACTTGAGGAACAACGGCCAACCCGATAATTACCGAGACTGCACTGGAAATAAGAATTGGTCTTAGCCAATTAGATTTTTTGTGTTTATACATGCCCCCAAAGATAAAACTCCAGCACTTTTTGTGCTGGAGTTTTACACAGGCAAACCTGATGCTAGTTATTCACAATTAGCTAAGGCGAGCCTTTAGGTTCTCAGCAAGAGTTGCCATGAACTCATCTGTGGTCTGGAAAGCTTGACCACTTCCAACTAGAGCAGCTAGATCTTTAGTCATGTTGCCTGACTCAACAGTCTTGATAACAACATCTTCTAGAGTCTCAGCAAACTTTAGAACCTCAGGGGTGTTGTCTAGCTTTGCTCTGTGCATTAGCGCACGAGTCCAAGCGTAGATAGAAGCGATTGGGTTAGTTGAAGTCTTCTTACCTGCCTGCCAGTCACGGTAGTGACGGGTAACAGTTCCGTGAGCGGCTTCAGCAAGACAAGTCTTACCATCAGGTGTAGTTAGCACTGATGTCATAAGACCAAGAGAACCAAAGCCCTGAGCCACAGTGTCTGACTGAACGTCACCGTCATAGTTCTTACATGCCCAGACGTAGCCACCTTCCCACTTCAATGCAGCTGCAACCATGTCATCGATTAGACGGTGTTCATAAGTCAAACCAGCAGCTTCAAACTTTGCCTTGTATTCTGCATCAAATACTTCCTGGAAAGCATCCTTGAATGCACCATCGTAAGCCTTCAAGATGGTGTTCTTGGTTGACAGGTAAACCGGATAATTTCTTGCTAATCCGTAATTGAAGGATGCTCTAGCAAAGTCACGGATTGAGTCCATGTAGTTATACATACCCATCGCAACTCCACCGTGCTCTGGATAATCAGCAACAGTGAAAGTAGTTGGCTCTGAACCATCAGCTGGAGCCCAAGTCATTGTGACTCGACCAGCACCTGGCACCTTGAAGTCAGTTGCCTTGTATTGGTCTCCGTGGGCGTGACGACCGATGATGATCGGCTTAGTCCAACCAGGTACCAGTCTTGGCACGTTTGAGATGATGATTGGTTCACGGAAGACAACGCCGTCAAGGATGTTACGGATAGTTCCGTTAGGAGACTTCCACATCTTCTTCAAGCTGAACTCTGTGACACGAGCTTCATCAGGGGTAATAGTCGCACACTTGACACCAACACCATGCTTCTTGATTGCATTAGCTGCATCAATGGTTACCTGATCATCGGTAGCATCTCTGTGCTCGATTGATAGGTCGTAGTATTCAAGGTCAACATCTAGGAAAGGTAAAATCAAAGAATCTTTGATGTTCTGCCAAATGATGCGAGTCATTTCATCGCCGTCAAGCTCAACTACTTTGCCGACTACCTTGATTTTATCCATAGTGGTGCCTTCTGATTTAGTGGTGATTGGTTATTACTAGCCTAGACGAGAGAATCCCGCCAAGCCTTATGCATCTTGGAGAACTTACCTGTTCCAGCAATCAACTTAGCTGGGGTGTCATCTTCAATCATCTGACCGTGCTCCATAACTATCACTCGGTTAGCGATAGAAACTGTTGAGAGTCGATGAGCGATGATGATGGCAGTTCTACCGGCCAATAGAGTCTGGAGACCTCGTTGGACCATACGCTCACCTGGGATATCCAGCGAGCTGGTTGCCTCATCGAGTATTAGAACCGTTGGGTCAGCAATGAAGGCTCTAGCGAATGAGATCAACTGTCTTTGCCCAGCTGAGACTCTTCCACCTCGCTTATTAACATCGGTATCGTAGCCATCAGGCAGGCTCAGGATGAACTCGTGAGCACCAACAGCCTTAGCGGCATTATGAATCTCTTCAATAGAAGCGCCAGGTTTACCAAGAGAGATGTTCTCTGCAACAGAACCACTAAACAAATAGGCCTCTTGAGTGACCATGACAATAGCTTTACGTAGGTCATCATCGGCTAGTTCTCTAAGATTCACACCATCTAGTTCAACCGAACCTGTGCTTGGGTCATAGAAACGAGAAATCAACTTAGCCATTGTTGATTTACCCGCACCGGTAGTTCCAACTAGCGCAATGGTCTGCCCAGCTGGAATATCTAGGTCGAAATTAGGAAGCACCACCTTGCCGTTGGAATAGGCAAACTGAACGTCTCTGAACTGGAGATGACCCTTGGTTGGAGCTAACGGAGTTGGGTTCTTAGCTTCAGCAACAGATGGCTCTTCTTCTAGAACACCAGAGATCTTCTCAAGGGCAGAGTTAGCTGACTGATATGAGTTATAGAACATCGCAATGTTTTCCATCGGCTCATAGAAGCTACGAGCATACAAAATACAAGAAATCAAAATACCAATTCCAAGATCACCCTGCATTACTCGCCAACCACCCCAAAGAAGCACGAAGGCAACAGTGATGTTTCCAATCATGATCAAACCTGGGTCATAGATACCAAAGAGTTGAATTACCTTAGCGTTGACCGATCTGTAATCCTCAACCAAGCCCTTATAGGTTTCTTCGTTTCTCTTCTCCTTGCGGAAAGCCTTAACTGCACGAATACCAGTCATAGTCTCAACGAAGTGAACAATCAACTTAGCTGAAGCAACACGAGTCTTTCGGTAGTTGATTCTGGTGTTGATCTGGAACCAACGGGTAAGGAAGAACAGTGGAATAAATGAAACCAACATAATCAAGAATGAAGAAGGGTCAACTGTTACCAAAGCGACAGCAGTGAAGGTCATAAACAGCAGACCTGCAATCATTTCATTACCACCGGAATCAAGCAGTTCCTTCAGTGAATCCATGTCTGAGGTTTGTCGAGCAATAACACGACCAGAAGTGTATGTCTCGTGGAACTCGATAGAGAGTTTCTGAGTGTGAGCAAACAGTCTCTTACGCAAACCAAACATGATGTCTTGGTTTACTCTCGCTGCAAAGCGTAGGAAGAAAGCAATAGTGACACCGGCTAGAAGTGAGGCCAGTACATAGCCGCCGACAATCCAATACATCGGATCCCAGTTGCCTTTTTGAGCCTCTGGGACACCTTGGTCAATTAATAGTGCAATCAGGAAAGGCCCTGAAACTCTAAGGGCTTGGCTGGTGATAACCAGAGCCAAGCTAATGAACAATCTGTTTCGAACTGGGCGAATGATTTCACCCAGAAGCTTCATCGAGCGTGCTCTAATGCGCTTCTGTTCTTCTTTGTTTAGGTGAATCTTCTCTTCGTCTTTTACGCCCTGCATGCTCATTAGTTGTTCACCTCGATCATCTTTCCAGCGGCATCAAGGCTGCTAATTACATATCTGTAGTGCTCATTAGTGGCCAGTAATTCACTGTGCTTACCAACCGCAACAATCTTTCCGTCCTGCAGTAATGCCACCCGGTCAGCTAGCTGAACAGTTGAAGGACGGTGAGCAACAATAAGTGCTGTAGTGGCCTTTAGAACTGTTCTAAGGGCATCTTCAACCATTGCTTCGGTATCAACATCTAGGGCTGATAGCGGGTCATCCAAGACCAAAACTGAAGGTTGAGCAGCAACAGCTCTAGCCAAAGCTAGACGCTGTCTTTGACCACCGGAAAGAGAGAGCCCCTCTTCACCAATCTTGGTATCAAGACCGTCAGGGAGTTCGTAGGCGAATCTAGCTTGAGCGATATCCATGGCCTGATCTAGTTCTGCTTGAGTGCTATCTGGTCGACCTAGCAATACGTTTGAACTCACAGAGTCAGAGAACAAGGTGGCATCTTCGAAAGCCATCGCAACTCTAGCTCGTAGGTCTTCTCTAGTTAGATCTCTGATGTCAACACCATCGAGTTTGATTGAACCTGAGGTAACTTCGTAGAGTCTTGTTGCAAGAGCAGTCAACGAAGTCTTACCGCAACCGGTAATACCAATCAGTGCAACTGATTCACCAGGTTGTATTTCTAGGTTGATGCCATTGAGTAGATCTGGTTGGTCCTCTGGAGCATCAGCGTATCTGAAGTGAACATTCTCAAATACCAAGTGGCCCTTAGGTTCGGTAATGTGCTTAGGTTCTTCTGGATCTGCGATGTCAACCTCGGTATCGATAACTTCAAAGAAACGTTCAACAGCAGTTCTTGCATCGATAGTCATCGACAGCAAGAATCCGATTGAGTCGATTGGCCAGTGCAGAACTCGTGTGGTCAAGATAAATGCACCTAGGACACCAGGGGTGATATCTCCCTGAACAATTTGCCAAACACCAATAATCAAACAGAGTCCAAGAGCAAAGTCAGGAATTGTTGAGAAGAAGAACCAGAGCCTAGAAACCATCTTGGCTTTCTTTAGTTCTGTCTCACGAAGTTTTAGAGCATCCTGAGCAAACTTGTTGGTCATGAATGCACCACGACCAAACGCCTTTAGCACGCGAACACCGTGCACGCTTTCTTCAACCGCAGTAGCTAGATCTCCAGCTTGATCTTGGCTCTTGCGAGCAGTGTCGTGATAGTCCTTCTCAAATCTAAATCCAAGAATCCAAAGTGGACTCATCATGACAAAGAACACTGTTGCCAGTATCCAGTTATATGAATAGAGCACTATAAAACCAACAACGATGGTGAAGACGTTGGCAACCAGAAGTACAAGACCAAAAGAAAGCCAGCGGCGAATCATGCTCAAATCTCCGGTGGCACGGGAGAGCAACTGCCCGCTTGGCCACTTGTCGTGGAACGCTACCGGCAGATCCTGAAGTTTTGCATAAAGCGTCTTTCGAAGACCTGCTTCAACGTGTGTGCCAGGTGTTAACACCAACCATCTTCTAAGAAGCACCATGACTGCTTCCAAAAGCCCCATGCCAAGAACTGCAATTACGGCCCAGAGCAACATGGTGAAGCTCGGGTTGTCATTTAGATCATTGATCAGGTCCTTTAGGAACTGCGGAATAGCGAGGGCGAACATATGACCGAGGATGGCGGCGACGGTGCCGAGAATCACTCTGGGTAGGGCACTTTTCGCATAAGGAAATATCCTCAGGAGAGTGCCTACGGTGCCTAGTTTTTTCATCTAAATGACTGCCTAAATCTCAAATGTTAGCTTTGTTATCAAAGCCTTTCAGTTTATCCCGAACCATTAGGCTATATCCGTCAAACACCCATAATTTATCCCACAAGGAGCTAATGCAGCATGGCACGCCACGGTAAAGTCTCAGTAATCGGTTCAGGGTTCTACGGAACCACAACAGCACAGCGTTTAGCTGCGTATGACATCTTCGACACAGTCGTTCTAACCGACATCCTTGAAGGTAAGCCTGAGGGTGTCGCCCTAGATATCAACCAGTCTCGCTCAATTGAGGGCTACGAGACCAAGGTTATTGGTGCCACCACCACCCCTGAGGGTGCTGGCTATGAGGCTATTGCTGACAGCGACATTGTGATCATCACAGCAGGCCTACCACGTAAGCCTGGCATGAGCCGTATGGACCTCCTAGAGGTAAACGCAGGCATTGTTGGCGGAGTTGCTAAGAACATTGCTAAGCACGCTCCAAACGCCGTTATTTTGGTTGTTTCTAACCCCCTAGATGAGATGACAGCCCTAGCTCAGAAGGCTTCAGGATTCCCTAAGGAGCGGGTAATTGGTCAGGCCGGTGTTCTAGACACCGCTCGCTTTACTAACTTCGTAGCAGAGGCTACCGGTGCTGAGGTTGGGGCTGTGAAGACTCTGACTCTAGGTTCACACGGTGAGACCATGGTTCCAGTTCCGTCAGTTTCAACCGTCAACGGCAAGCCACTGAGCGAAATGCTTTCTGCTGAAGAAATTGCTGATCTAGTAGAGAAGACCCGTAACGGTGGAGCAGAGATCGTCGCACTGCTAAAGACCGGTTCTGCCTATTACGCACCTTCAGCTGCGGTTGCTCGTATGGCTAAGGCTGTCCATGAAGATTCAGGTGCGGTATTCCCTGTTTGTGCATGGGTTGATGGTGAGTTTGGTATTTCAGGTGTTTACCTAGGTGTTGAAGCAAAGCTTGGTAAGGGTGGAATCAAGTCAGTAGTTGAGACTCCACTTGATGCTGCAGAGCTAGAGAACCTAAAGGTTGCAGCTGAAGCTGTTAGAGCTAAGCAAGCAGATATCGCTAACCTCTAGTGATAGAAGTGGCGCTCACCGGTAAAGAACATGGTGAGATTCGCTGCCTTAGCAACTGCAATAACTTCCTCATCCTTAACTGATCCACCTGGCTGAACAACAGCTTTAACTTTGTTGTTAATCAGAATCTCAAGACCGTCAGGGAATGGGAAGAACGCATCGCTGGCTGCAACTGATCCAACAACTCTGATAATGCCTCGATCAACTGCGAGCTTGCAGGCATCAACTCTGTTTACCTGGCCCATACCAACACCAATTGAAGCGCCGTCTTTAGCTAAAAGAATTGCATTAGATTTCACTGATCTAACTGCACGCCAAGCGAACTCAAGATCTTTCATGGTGGCATCATCTGGTCGTGGCCCTGAGACTAGCTTCCAGTTGGTTGAAGAGAAGTTCTGGTAGTTATCGGGTTCTTGAACTAGGAATCCACCGGAGACCTGTCTAAGTTCGTGAGATTCTCTCGAGTAGTTCTTGGGTAGTTCAAGAATTCTCATGTTCTTCTTACGTTCAATCAGAAGTCTCAGTGCTTCAAGTTCATAGCCAGGCGCGATGAGAACCTCAGTAAAGATATCCAGCAGGTTCTGCGCCATCGCCATAGTCACAGTTCGGTTAGCCGCAACTACTCCACCAAATGCACTTAGCTGATCGCAGAGGAAGGCAGCTGAGTGAGCAGCAGCAATCGGGTCAACCGCATCCTTAGGTGCGATAGCAATACCGCATGGGTTAGCGTGCTTGATGATGGCAACGGCTGGTTCATCAAAGTCATAGGCAGTTCTAACCGCAGCATCAGCGTCAACGTAGTTGTTGTATGACATCTCTTTACCGGCATGCTGCTTCGCTTGAGCAATGCCCGAAACGGCACTAGGTGCAGTATTGCGATAGATGGCAGCAGCCTGGTGTGCATTCTCGCCGTAACGAAGAACATTCATCAGCGCTGCTTCAATCTCAATGGTCTGGGGGAAACCTGGGTTTTTGTGTGAAGTCTCTATGGTCTGGTTTGGCAATGCCCTTGATTCAACCTCAGAAACAAACCAACTTGCAACAGCCGCATCGTATTTAGCTGTGTGCGAGAAGGCTTCTGTTGCTAGCTCTCGTCTTTGGTTAAGTGTCGTTCCACCTGCAACGAGTGCTTCAACAATCTCTGAATACTTGGTTGGATCGACTACTACTGCAACGTTGGCAAAGTTCTTAGCACTTCCCCTAACCATGGCTGGGCCACCAACATCAATCTGTTCGACAACAGCATCACCCTTAGCTCCGCTGGCAACAGTCTTAGCGAATGGATAAAGATTTACTACTACTAACTCGAAAGGTTCAACACCAAGATCTCTTAGCTGCTCTTGGTGATTGGTTAGACGTAGGTCAGCTAGCAATCCAGCGTGGATATTTGGATGCAGGGTCTTTACGCGACCATCTAGAGCCTCTTGGAAACCGGTGACGGCAGAGACGTCGGTAACTGGAATCCCAGCATCACGGATTGTTGAAGCAGTTGAACCGGTTGAGACAATCTCAACCTGGTGCTCGTTCAATGCTTTAGCTAGTTCAAGAAGTCCAGTCTTGTCGCTGACAGAAAGCAGCGCACGCTTGATAGCGATGCGATCACGGTGCTGGTAGTCGGCTGCACTGTATTGGTTTGCCTGAGCCATTTAGTTTCCTTCTCTAGCTGATTTTGCTAGCGCTAGCTTCTCGATGGTTTCAACAAGAAGTGCTCGTTCAATCACTTTAATGCGTTCGTGTAATTCTGATTCAGATTCGCCTTCGTTTATCGAGAGCTCCTGCTGCACAATCACCGGCCCAGTGTCAACACCAGCATCAACATAGTGAATAGTGACGCCGGTCTGCTTAACCCCTGCTTGCAGAGCATCACGAACAGCGTGAGCACCTTTGAAATCAGGTAGCAGAGAAGGATGGGTGTTAATCAACTTACCTTCCAGCGCCTTCACAAAAGACTCGGGAAGAATTTTCATGAATCCGGCTAAAACAACTAGATCAGGTTGATGGTGCAAGACATTTGAGAGCAATGTTTTTGCCCACTGCTCTTTATCTTGAAAACGAAAAGGTTCAACAATGAAAGTGTCAACCTCGAACAGTTCAGCATGCTCTAGTCCAGGGGCATCCTTATCGGAGCCAACTGCGACAACTTTGACTGGGTAAAGCGGATTTTCGGCTGCTTTTAGTAACGCAAGAAGGTTTGATCCGCTGCCAGAGATGAGAACGACAACTGAGAGCACTCCCCTATTTTACCCGTCGCACCTTCTGGATAAGTTCACGGTCAGCTGCTTCTGGTCTAGCACTAAAGAAAGAAGCCAAAGTGGAGGCTACCGCCACCTCAGCAAAAGTTACCAAACCAACCAGCCAAGGAGTTGCCCCAACAGCGGTCATTCGTCCAGGGCCTATCGAGCCACCAGAGAGGTCTGCTAAAAGCATCATCTCGATGCCTGCCACCAATCCAATCGAGAGCCCTAGGACAAGAGCAGCAGAGGTTGCAGATGCGTAGCTAAATCGAAGATCTGCCGTGTGGCTCTTGACTAGCAGCGTTGCTGCAAAGCCAGCAAGGAGCGGCAGAATCACAAAAAGAATAGTCAGGCTAGAACTTCCCAGTGGTACAACAGCCAAAAGTGGGATAGCCGGGACTGGCCCCAATTCAGTTCCCATTGGGCTAACCATTGTGCCTTGACCGATAGAGAATCCAACTCCAGTGAGCCAGGTATCACCTAAAGCTATGACGTTAGGAAGAAGTGCTAGTTGTCCAACACTTACAGATAGAGTTCCAAGAAGACTTAGCTGCATGGACTGGTAGAGGCGAATAACTTCAACCCAGTTCCAAGCTAAAGCTATGGCGATGTAAATCGCACTGAAAGTAGTTAGAACTAAAACAACCGCTGTCCCTGCTCTAAGCGCTGGAGATAAGACTGGTCTGATAGCCCAAGGCAATTTTTCAAAGATACCGCTGAAGAACCCTGCTATCTTTACTCGCAACTCCCCTTCACCCTCATATCTAGGTGAACCGATTACAGAACCGAGAATGAGCAGAAAAGCAAAGAGAGCAGTTGGAATAAAGATTGCCTGCCAATCTTCAACCGAAATCTTCTTAGAGCTTGCCACCCCGGTAACCGCAATAGCCAACACTGCATAACTAGCGATGGCTCCAAACCAGCTGGCACCGAGATGTTGATCACTACTTAGTCTTCGACCAGCACGATAAATAGCCCAGCCAATCAAAACGCTAAAGCCCAATGGGATTAGGTCGAAGGTATATTCCGGAACGCTTACGCTGCCAAGTTTGCTAGCTGCAAAATGGATTGGAACACCGTGGGCGTTAAGCCAAATCAGTGAAGAGGTTTGCAAAACGGTTGTGAAGTTAGAACCCTGAGTTTGTTCAACTAACCAGATGGTTATGTTCAACAGAAAAACAGTGACAAAACCTAGGGCAATGACAAAGGAGGCCTCTAGTGCCCCTTGTCCAAACGCCCTGATTCGCATGAATTACAGGCTAGCGATAACACCGCGCATTAGGGCTGCAGTTTCGCTTGGTGTTTTGCCCACCTTTACGCCAACAGCCTCAAATGCTTCTTTCTTAGCCTGAGCAGTTCCTGCAGAACCGGAAACAATTGCACCAGCGTGACCCATGGTCTTACCCTCAGGAGCAGTGAATCCTGCAACGTAGGCAACCACTGGCTTAGTGACGTTGTCTTTGATGTATGCAGCAGCCTTCTCTTCGGAGTCACCACCGATTTCACCGATAAGGACAATTGCTTTGGTCTCTGGATCTGCTTCGAAGGCAGCTAGAGCGTCAATGTGGGTGGTTCCAATGATTGGGTCTCCACCGATACCGATAGCAGTTGAGATACCAATCTCACGAAGCTCAAACATCATCTGGTAGGTCAAAGTTCCTGACTTAGAAACTAGCCCGATAGGCCCCGCACCTGAGATGTTCCAAGGAGTAATTCCAGCGTTAGATTTTCCTGGGCTGATAATGCCTGGACAGTTAGGACCAATGATTCTGGTCTTGTTGCCCTTTGAGTTGCTGTATGCCCAGAAAGATGCACTGTCGTGAACTGGAATACCTTCGGTAATAACTACTGCTAATTCGATCTGAGCATCAATGGCTTCCATAACTGCTGACTTAGCAAATGCAGGTGGCACAAAGATAACTGAAACATTTGCGCCGGTTTCAGCCATTGCATCTGCAACGGTTCCATAAACCGGAAGTGAAGTTCCATCAACATCAACGGTTTCACCAGCCTTACGAGGGTTCACGCCACCGACGATGTTTGAACCACCAGCGAGCATACGCTTGGTGTGCTTCATACCTTCAGAGCCAGTCATACCCTGAACGATGATCTTGCTGTTTTTATCTAGGAAAATTGACATTACTTAAATCTCTCTTTAGCGGTTTGCAAGTTCTGCAGCCTTGTCAGCTGCTTCGTCCATGGTGTCAACAACAGTGACTAGTGGGTGGTTGGCATCAGCCAGAATCTTTCTACCTTCAACAACGTTGTTACCATCAAGGCGAACAACCAGCGGCTTAGTAGCAGAAGAACCGAGTTTTGCGAGAGCTCCAACGATTCCGTTAGCAACAGCGTCACAGGCAGTGATTCCACCGAAGACGTTTACGAACACACTCTTCACCTGAGGGTCACCGAGAATAACGTCTAGACCAGCCGCCATAACTTCCGCAGAAGCTCCACCACCGATATCTAGGAAGTTAGCTGGCTTTACTCCACCGTGACGCTCACCTGCATAGGCAACAACGTCAAGGGTGGACATAACCAAACCAGCTCCGTTACCAATGATTCCAACCGAGCCATCAAGCTTCACGTAGTTTAGATCTGACTCTTTAGCCTTGGCTTCTAGTGGGTCTAGTTCATCACGCTCGAGAGCCTCACGCTCGTGTCTGAACTCAGCGTTGTCATCAAGGCTGACCTTGCCATCTAGAGCGATGATCTCGCCATCTTTGCTCAAGATAAGTGGGTTGACTTCAACCAGAGTTGCATCTTCTTTAACAAATACTTCGTAGAGCTTTACAAATACCGGAGCAACCTTGGCTGCGATCTCGTCATCAAAGCCTCCAGCCTTAGCAATCTCTAGAGCCTTAGCAAGATCAATGCCTGAAATTGCATCGATAGCAATCTTGGCAAGCGCTCCTGGACGATCTACAGCCAACTGCTCGATTTCCATTCCACCCTCAACACTGCAGAGTGATAGGAAAGTTCTGTTGCTTCTATCTAGCAATACTGAGAAGTAATACTCCTTGTCGATTGCAGCACCCTGGGCAACCATCACGCGGTTAACCTTGTGGCCCTTGATAGTTAGGTTCAAGATGTCAACTGAAACAGCCTTAGCGTCAGCTGGAGTGTGAGCTACCTTTACTCCACCGGCTTTACCGCGTCCACCAGCCTTAACCTGGGCCTTTACAACAACAGTTCCGCCGATCTTGGCAGCAGCTGCTTCGACTTCATCCGGGGTGTCTGCAACGATGCCCTGTAGGACCGGTACGCCATAGGCTTCGAAGAGGTCGCGGGCTTGGTATTCAAATAAATCCACTTATGATTCCAATCAGAAAAGATGGGCACTAAACGTGCACCAGAGATAAGTTTAGAGCCTCTCGATAGGCGCCACTCGCACCATTAATCGTTTGGTTCCTACACGTTCAAATCTAATTTCCGCAGTCTGTCTTGCACCCTCACCGGTGGTGGCAACCACTGTGCCTAACCCGAAGTCATCGTGCTTGACCTTTTCCCCCACAGCTAAAACCAAACCTTCGTTGTTTCTAACCCGGGTGATGGCGTTATTCCAAACCTTCTTTTCCCTAACCGGTCGGTCATAGTTGCCAGACCCAACCGCTCTCGGTTGATACTGCGGTTTATCCCGCTCCGCTCCTCGCTGATCCACTAGCTCAGATGGAATATCCAAGAGGAAATTCGATGGCATGGTTGAGTTCATCTGACCAAACAGTGTTCTCTGCAGAGCCAAGGTCAAATACA
>JBBAML010000002.1:2342-7967 GCA_040402515.1 Rhodoluna sp. | reverse complement strand
TTACGCAACTGATACTCAACCACCTGACCAACAAGAGCATCAAGGTTTTCGACCCTCGCCTCATCCTGAGGATCTCTACTCATTTCCAGGTTGTATCGGTAGCCAGAGCGGACAAGCGCTTCAATCAAGACATCACTGATCTTGGATGTCAGCGACATAGCTTCTAAGTCGTTCAATAACTTTGAGAATTTAGCTATAGCTTCGGTGAGCTTTGGGCCAAGGCCTAAGTCTTGAGAGTAACCGAGAGCTTCCCTAAAGCTAATCTCATTTGTTCTAGCTAACTGAGCGATCTTTAGCTCTGTCTTCTCACCGATACCGCGACCAGGCTCGTTCAAGATTCTTCTAACGGCCTCATCATTTCTACCGTTAGAGATAGCAGTTAGATAGGCAAGAGCATCTTTGATTTCCTTACGCTCGTAGAACTTCAAGCCACCGATAACCGCGTAGGGAACCCTCTGTGATTTGAGCTCTGCTTCAATGCTTGGCGTTAGTGCGTTAGTTCGGTAAAGAATGGCCATCTGGCTATAGGCAATGCCTTCGCCGTGGTGTTCTTGAATCTGATCAACAATGAAGCCAGCTTCATGTCTTTCATCAATTGCTGTGAACTGAATAATCTTTTCACCGGCACCAGCATCGGTCCAAAGGTTCTTATCTGGGCGATCAAAGTTCTTAGAGATAACAGCGTTGGCTGCAGAGAGAATGTTCTGAGTTGACCGGTAGTTCTGTTCCAAAAGAATGGTGTGTGCACCAGCAAAGTCTTTGCTGAACTCAGAGATGTTTCTTATATCTGCACCGCGGAAGGCGTAGATGGACTGGTCGCTGTCACCAACAACTGTCAGTGATGCTGGTCCTAGAAGTTCACCAGTCTTTGGATCTGGTTGAGCCTGAGCTGCTGGGATCGGCTTAGTTAGTTCTCGGATGAGTGAATACTGGGCATGGTTGGTGTCCTGATACTCATCAACCAAGATGTGTCTGAACTTGCGTTGGTAATTCGCGGCAACCTCAGGGAATGCTCTTAGTAAGAAGACTGTCTCTCCGATGAGGTCATCAAAGTCAAAAGCATTGTTACGCTTTTTCTCATGTTCATAGGCAGTAAAGATTTCAGCGATCGCGCTGGACTTTGGATTCTTGGTATCAACATTTGAAGCAAAGTCTTCGGCAGTTTGTAGTTCGTTTTTAGCTTTGCTAATTACAGCGGCAACAGTTTGGGGTTTCAGATTGTCGATGTCATAACCACCAGCTTTGATAAGTCGCTTGATGAGTGCTCTGGTGTCGCCGGTGTCATAAACAGTGAAGTTAGAGTTGTGACCTAAACGCTCAGCTTCTCTTCTAAGAATTTGTAGACATGCAGAGTGGAAAGTCCTGATCCACATTCCCTCAGGGTCACCAACCAGATGTCTAATACGTTCGCGCATCTCATTGGCCGCCTTGTTGGTAAAGGTAATCGCCAAGATCTGTGAAGGCCACGCTTCCTTGTTGCCAAGTAAATGGGCAATACGGTGAGTTAGCACCCTAGTCTTACCTGAACCAGCACCAGCAACAATCAGAAGAGCTGGTCCTCGGTATAGGACAGCCTCACGCTGCTGAGGGTTTAACCCTTCAAGCAAGGCATCTGAGTTAGTTGGTTCTAAGTAGTTCATAACTTAGCCATCTTAGGTTGCACCGAGGACAGTTCAGCCTCGGTCGCTCAACACACGCCGAAGCAGGTCTGGATGGTCTGCAAATATGGCATCTGCGCCGGTCTCTATGATGCGCTCGTAATACTCGTCAATACTGGTGGTTGCCTCTTCTGCCCTAGCCGTATAGGCCCAGACCTGAAGCCCAGCCTTGTGACATTGCCCAACCCAATCCTCAGCAAAGAGCATCTCTAGAGAGATGGTGAGACCCTGGAAGTTCTGAGCTAACTGGTCAAGATTAACTTGATCAAGTGAGGTGTCCTCTAAGGCAAATAGGTAACTCGCTGGCATTCCCTGAAGCTTGTCCTTGGCATCAAGTAATACTTCTAGATCAAATGACTCAATGAAGTACTCACAGTGGGCACTAGCGAATCTAATCTGATCAGCAGTTAGGTCCCCAATAGTTTTAGTTTGGTGATCTAAATGAGAGCCACTTTTGAGCTCAACAACAAGCAGTTTGTTAGCAATGAAGCTTGAGTGAAGTAATTCTTTGAAGTTTGGAATCTCAAATTGATTATCAAAGACTGCGCTACCTGGTCTTAGCTCTGGGAGTCTTTCGATTGCTCTTAGCTGCTTTAGTTCTGCGAGCGTAAAATCTTCTGAGAACCAGTCGGTGGTTGTTGAATTGTGTAATTGCCCAACTCTTTTTCTCGCGTCGAAGATACCTGCTGTTGCAATATTTGTAGTTCCACTGAGTGTGTTCTCGTGTCGAATAACAAGTTCTTGATCTTTGGTTGCGACTAAGTCGAATTCAATTCCATCAGCACCCTGCTGAATACCAAGTTCAAATGCTTCTAAGGTGTTCTCTGGTCGATATGCACTTGCACCTCGATGAGCAATAACCAAAGGTGCGTTCATTTATTTCTTATTCCCACTCAATGGTGCCCGGTGGCTTGCTAGTAACATCTAGCACCACCCTGTTCACACCTGAGACTTCATTGGTAATACGGTTGGAGATCTTCGCTAGCAGGTCATAGGGAAGTCTTGACCAGTCAGCTGTCATTGCATCTTCGCTTGAGACAGGTCTAAGTACAATTGGGTGACCGTAGCTACGACCATCACCCTGAACACCAACAGATCTAACATCAGCTAATAGCACTACTGGGCACTGCCAGATTTCGCCATCTAAACCAGCAGCAGTTAGTTCCGCTCTGACGATGGCATCTGCTTGACGAAGAAGATCTAAACGTTCTTTGGTAACCTCACCAACAATACGAATGCCAAGGCCAGGGCCTGGGAATGGCTGTCTACCAACAATCTCGTGAGGAAGCCCTAGTTCTTTACCAATGGCTCTAACCTCATCCTTGAACAAGGTTCTTAGGGGTTCAACTAACTCAAACTGGAGGTCATCAGGTAATCCACCGACGTTGTGGTGACTCTTGATGCCTGCTGTCACTCCTCCACCAGATTCAACGACATCTGGATATAGAGTTCCCTGAACAAGGAACTTAATTGGACGGTTATCTGCTTTAGATTCGGCAATCAGCTGCGCTTGTGCATCTTCGAAAGAGCGAATGAATTCTCTACCAATAATCTTGCGTTTGGTTTCAGGATCCGTAACACCTGCAAGTGCTGTGAGGAACTTTTCCTCAGCGTCAACTGTGACTAGTCGGATACCGGTAGCGGCAACGTAATCACGCTCAACCTGTTCAACTTCACCAGAGCGCATCAAGCCGTGGTTTACAAAAATACATACCAACTGGTCACCGACAGCTTTGTGAACCAGAGCGGCAGCAACAGCCGAATCGACACCGCCGGAGAGACCACAGATAACTCGGTCTTCGCCTACCTGAGCCTTGATTTTAGCTACCTGATCGGCAATGACATTTCCACTGTTCCAATCGGCAGGAATACCTGCTGCGTTGTGTAGGAAGTTTTCTAGAACGTTCTGACCGAATTGAGAGTGCTTTACCTCAGGGTGCCACTGCACACCATAGATTTTCTTTGCACTGCTAGCAAAAGCCGCAACCGGTGTGGTTGCAGTGCTAGCAAGAACTTCAAAACCATCAGGAGCAACCATCACTTGGTCACCGTGGCTCATCCAACAAATTTGAGCTTCAGGCTGACCGGCAAGGATTTCTCCACCCGCTGTGACCTTCAGATCTGTTGCGCCATATTCTCGCAAACCTGTCTTATCAACACGTCCGCCTAGAGCCTGAGCAAGAACTTGGAATCCGTAGCAGATGCCTAGAACCGGAACTCCTAGTTCAAGAATGCCTTTATCTAACTGAGGAGACCCTGGTTCATAAACACTTGAAGGTCCCCCAGAGAGAATAATTGCCAAAGGATTCTTAGCCTTAACTTCAGAAGCACTCACATTGTGATGAACTATCTCGCTATATACTCCTGCCTCACGAACGCGTCTGGCGATTAGCTGAGCATACTGAGCTCCAAAGTCAACAACCAATACCGGTCGGTTAGAAGTAATTTCACTAATTCTGCTTACCTGCCTTTGCAGCGAATATTTCGTTGACCTTTGCTGTGTATTGACGCTCAATAAAGAACGAGCTCAACGGGACAATTCCACCAAGAGCAATAAGAACAAAGTCCGTGAACTTTAGTTCTGCCAGTCTCCAGATTCTAAAGTCGGCAAAGAGATAAACAACGTAGAGAAGCCCGTGGATCTGAAGCAAAGTCTTTGAGATGTCGATGCCCTCTTCAGGGAAGCCAGTGTCATCGACAGGGTTTGGCACTAGACCTAGGAAACCTGCATTGCCACCAGACCAGATGGTGTATCCAAAGGCATACTTCAGCACCATTTCAAGTACTACTAATAGAAGGAAGATTCCTGTAATTAGTGAGCTGGCTCGGTAAAAGGAGATAGCCGACTTGGCTTGGGCTGGGGAGGTCATTCCCCTATTTTACTCTGCTGCTTGAGGTAAGCATCTGACAGCAGTCGCCACCAGATAAATAGAGCAAATAGAGCAAATACTGTCCACTCAATGGCATAGAAAGCACTAAGCCAGTTCACCTGAGTATCAGACCTGGCGATCCCGATAGTGATTGGTTCAAGGTTAGGAATTGCACTGAACTGATTCTCATGAGTCAGGGCTAAGACCCCGGTATAGACATCCGATTCTTTACTCTCATCCTGAGCAAACCAGATGTTGATCAGCTGTGCTACCGAGAGGGACTCGAAAACCTTGGAGTCTTTATATTGCTGAGGGGCTTCACTAGGGATGTATCGGCCAGTGAGCGGCTGCAGAGCTAACAGCGCACCTGAGGAACCAGCGGTAGTAAACATCGGCAGATTGATTTTCTCCAAGACATCTCTGGCGTTTTCTTCCCCCTCAACAAATCCAACCGCAACAAATATTTTGCCCGATGCAGTTGATGCAGGCACGACTACCCAGTAACCCTGACGGCCATCTAACTGAATACGGTTCCCCACCAATACAGCCTGTGATCCGCTTAGAAATACTTCAGCCTTCACTTCAGATAATACTTTTTCTTTACCCTGCTTAGAGATTTCGTTGAAGGTGAATGGTTTACCAACTTGGGCAATTTCCTCTAGGGCAAGAACTTGAACCTTGTCCCATGTTTCATTATCTGAATTAGGAATAACAGATCTTGTTACTTGCCATTGGGCAAGGGCTGCAAATACTCCAGCTAAAAGAAGGCAAAGCACTAGTGCGCCAAGCCACTTAAAACTCAGAGCAAGCTTCAGCATTGATTAGGAGTTGTATGGAGCAACAACGGTATCGACGCGTTGGAACTCTTTTAGATCTGAGTAACCGGTAGTTGACATTGCACGTCTGAGTGCACCCATTAGGTTTGCCCTACCATCAGCAGAACTTGAAGGTCCCTGCAGGATTTGCTCTAGTGAACCTGCGCGACCAACATGGACTCTCTCACCTCTAGGTAGTTCTGGGTTATAAGCTTCAGCTCCCCAGTGCCAACCTGATCCAGGTGCTTCATCTGCACGAGCAAGAACAGAACCAAGCATCAC
>JBBAML010000002.1:0-2242 GCA_040402515.1 Rhodoluna sp. | reverse complement strand
ACAGGAACATCTAGTTCGTAAATGAACTGCTTTAGGTTTAGCGCTTCATGGTTCTTAGAAACATGTTCAGCTGAAACGGTGGTTCCACGAATCACAAAGAGGTCAACACCACTTGAGGTAACAACTTTGGCAAACTCTGCTGTTCTCTGGGGAGACAGGGCTCCAGCAACTGTTACTCCAGCCTTACGAATCTGAGCTAAACGGTCACGAATAAGTTCTGGCTTGATTGGTTCAGAGTAAATGCGTTGTAATCCTGGGGTTGCTTCTTCATCACTGAATGAAGCAATCTCTTTTAGTTGCTTAGTTGGATCTTCATATCTAGTCCAAAGACCTTCTAGGTCTAAGACACCTAGACCGCCCAGCTTGCCAATGGCAATAGCAGTTTCAGGTGACACAACAGAGTCCATAGGAGCAGCTAGCACTGGTAGATCAAAGCTGTATGCGTCAATGTTCCAAGCAGTTGAGACATCTCTGGGGTCTCTGGTTCTTCTTGATGGAACTACTGCGATGTCATCGAAAGCCCAGCTTCGGTTACCACGCTTACCGCGGCCAATTTCTATTTCGCTCAACGGTGTCTCCTAGCGGTTGTTGTAGTTAGGTGCTTCGACAGTCATCTGAATGTCGTGTGGGTGAGACTCTTTCAAACCAGCAGGAGTGATTCTCACAAACTTACCCTTAGCTTGGAGTTCTTCAATAGTTCCAGCACCGACATAACCCATTGCAGCGCGTAAGCCACCAATTAGTTGATGTGCAACTGATGAGACGGTTCCTCTGTAAGGAACTCTTCCTTCAATACCTTCAGGAACTAGCTTGTCTTCACGAAGGACGTCGTCTTGGAAGTAGCGGTCTTTAGAGTAGCTCTTAGCTTCTCCTCTTGATTGCATTGCACCAAGAGAACCCATTCCTCGGTAAGTCTTGAACTGTTTGCCACCTACGAAAGTAATATCTCCCGGTGCCTCATCAGTACCCGCAAGAAGTGAACCAATCATTACTGCGTTAGCGCCAGCCACGAGAGCCTTAGGGATATCTCCTGAGAACTGCAAACCACCATCAGCGATTACTGGAACACCTGCCGGCTTACAAGCCAGGCTAGCTTCATAAACTGCAGTGATCTGTGGAACACCAACACCTGCGATAACACGAGTAGTACAAATTGAACCCGGACCAACACCGACCTTGACACCATCAGCACCAGCAGCAACCAGAGCTGCAGCACCTTCACGGGTAGCTACGTTTCCACCAATAACATCAACGTGTTTAGCCACAGGTTCTGCTTTTAGCTTGGCAACCATATCCAACACTGCTGAGTTATGTCCGTGAGCAGTGTCAACAATCAGAATGTCAACGCCAGCATCAACCAGAGCCATTGCTCTTTCCCAACCTTGATCACCAACACCAACAGCAGCTGCAACCATTAGTCGGCCAGCTGAGTCTTTGCTAGCCAATGGATACTTCTCACTCTTATCAAAGTCTTTGATGGTGATAAGTCCACGAAGTTTGTTAGTGGCATCCACGATTGGAAGCTTTTCAATTCTGTGCTGAGCAAATATGGCGATAGCGCTCTCAGGAGAAACCCCAACCTGAGCGGTTACCAAAGGCATCGGAGTCATCACATCTTTGACCAATGTGATTGACTTCTGAACTTCGTTTACAAATCTCATGTCTCGGTTCGTGACTATACCCAGAAGAGTTCCATCTTCATCAATTACAGGAAGACCTGAAACTCTGTAGGTTCCACAAATCTGATCAACTTCTTGCAAGGTTGCCAAAGGATGAGTGGTAACTGGGTGAGTAATCATTCCAGCCTCAGAACGCTTGACTAGGTCAACCTGAGTAGCCTGCTGCTCAATTGACAGGTTGCGGTGGAGAACACCTAAACCGCCTTGGCGGGCAATAGCGATAGCTAGCCTGGCTTCGGTCACAGTGTCCATGGCTGAAGACAGCAGTGGGATGTTTATTGATAAACGCTTGGTGATCTGAGTCTTTGTGCTTACCTGGCTAGGGACGATATCTGACTGCCCCGGCAGGAGCAGCACGTCGTCATAGGTCAGTCCGGTAAAACCAAATGGGTCATTTTGAGTCATTTTTACCCTGTCAAAAGTGGCGATAAGCCAATTCTACCCTGACCTAAGCCCTATTGTTTAGGCTCATATTCCCCCATCACCGAATAGACACCCTTAGCCGAGTATTGGTAGAGAGAATAACTGTCACGATTGGCAAACCCCTGGCTAGTAAAGTTCCT
>JBBAML010000001.1:113741-134895 GCA_040402515.1 Rhodoluna sp. | reverse complement strand
TCTGAGAAACCAAAGCCATCTGCGCCTAGGGTTGCATACTCACCTGGGATCCACTTGCGAATCTGATCTGGCACCTGGTGCATGTAATCAGAGACACCAATGAATGGGCCAGGAGAACCAGCAAGCTTGTTTGTTAGGTATGGAAGCGGTGCTGACTCTGATGGGTATAGGAACTTCTGCTCATCACAAGCTAGAGCGTTTCTTCTCAGTTCACTCCAAGAGGTAACTGACCAAATATCTGCTGAGACATTCCAGTCATCCTGCAATAGTTGTTGAGCTTCGTAAGCCCAAGGAACAGCAACACCAGAAGCTAGAATCTGTGCCTTCTTTGTTGAAGGAGCGCCAACACTGATTCGGTGGATACCATTTAGGATTCCATCAACATCAACTCCAGCTGGTTCTGCTGGTTGAACGATTGGCTCGTTGTATACGGTGATGTAATAAATTACGTTTGGGTCAACGTGAGAGCCACCATACATTCTCTCGATACCAGCCTTGATGATGTGACCGATCTCGTAACCGTAAGCAGGGTCATAGGTGATTACACCAGTATTGGTTGCAGCAAGAATTGGTGAGTGACCATCAGCGTGCTGAAGCCCTTCTCCGGTAAGTGTTGTCCTACCTGCGGTTGCACCAATCATGAAACCACGAGATAGCTGGTCAGTTGCGGCCCAGATTGCATCTGCAGTTCTTTGGAAACCAAACATCGAGTAGAAGACATAGAACGGGATTAGTGGCTGACCCTGAGTTGCGTATGAAGTTGCAACTGCAGTGAAAGCTGCTACCGAGCCAGCTTCGTTAATGCCGGTGTGCAGAATCTGACCTGCTTCTGATTCCTTGTATGAAAGAAGAAGATCACGGTCAACTGAGATGTAGTGCTGTCCTCTTGGGTTATAAATCTTTGCGGTAGGGAAGAATGCATCCATACCGAAAGTTCTAGCTTCATCAGGAATGATTGGAACAATTCTTGGACCTAGCTCTGGAGTTCTTAGCAGATCCTTCAACAAACGTACGAACGCCATTGTTGTTGCAACTTCTTGAGTTCCAGAACCACCCTTAGCAACATCCCAAACCTTAGCTTCAGGAAGTTCGAATGAAACATACTTGCTTCTGCGTTCTGGAAGATAACCACCCAGTGCCTTACGACGTTCGTGCATGTAATCAAGTTCAGGAGCAGACTCAGGTCTAAAGTATGGAGGCTGATATGGATCAGCTTCTAGTGCTGCATCGCTAATTGGAATGTTTAGGTCATCTCTAAATGACTTTAGGTTCTCCAGGGTTAGCTTCTTCATCTGGTGGGTAGCATTTCTACCTTCGAATGATTTACCTAGACCGTAACCCTTGATGGTCTTTGCCAAGATAACTGTTGGCTGACCCTTGTGAGCCATAGCTGCTGCGTATGCTGCATAGATCTTGCGGTAGTCGTGGCCTCCACGCTTTAGAGTCCAAATTTGTTCGTCAGTTATACCTTCAACAAGTTTTGCGGTGCGAGGATCTCTTCCGAAGAAGTTCTCTCTAATGAAGCCACCGTCCATGGTCTTGTATGTTTGGAAATCACCATCAGGAGTGGTGTTCATCAAGTTCACGAGAGCACCGTCGTTGTCATTAGCAAGCAGTGAATCCCATTCACGACCCCAGATAACTTTGATTACATTCCAACCAGCACCACGGAAGAATGATTCAAGTTCCTGAATAATCTTTCCGTTACCACGAACAGGACCATCTAGTCTCTGCAGATTACAGTTCACAACAAAAGTTAGGTTATCTAGTCCATCGTTAGCTGCAAGCTGAAGTGCACCTCGTGATTCAACTTCGTCAAGCTCACCATCACCCAGGAACGCCCAGACATGTTGGTCTTGAGTTTCCTTAAATCCACGACCAGCGAGGTATCTGTTTGTTTGAGCTTGGTAGATAGCGTTGATCGGTCCAATACCCATAGACACGGTAGGGAACTGCCAGAACTCTGGCATCAATCTTGGGTGCGGATAAGAAGATAGACCTCCACCGGCGTGTGACTTTTCTTGTCTAAAACCATTTAGTTGATCTTCTGAAAGACGACCCTCTAGGAAAGCTCTCGCATAAGGGCCAGGGCTTGCGTGGCCCTGAATGAAAATCTGGTCTCCGCCTGAAGGGTGGTCCTGTCCTTTGAAGAAGTGGTTGAAACCAACTTCATACAAAGAGGCAGAGGATGCAAATGTTGAGATGTGTCCACCAACTGCAATTCCTGGACGCTGCGCTCGGTGCACCAAAATTGCTGCGTTCCAACGCATCCAAGCGCGGTAGGTTCGCTCAATAGTTTCGTCCCCTGGGAAAGCAGGCTCATCCGCGGTTGCGATGGTGTTGATGTAATCGGTAGTTGGAATAGATGGAACATTCAACTGAAGTTCGTGTGAGCGACGAAGAAGGTTGAGCATGATTTCGCGAGCACGGGCCTTGCCGTGAACTCTAGCTAGAGCGTCAAGTGATTCGAGCCATTCTCTGGTCTCTTCTGGATCTTGATCTGGTGTGCTGCTTGCAAAAGCGTCCTGGTTGTTAACGGACAACTTATCCTCGTTTCGACTCTTCAGCTTGAAGCCATTCATGGCGTCTCCAAGCAAAAATGGTAACCTAGCCCTGTTCGGACCCTAACTAAGTTTAGGGTTTGTTCGCAGTGCTTATTTGGATTAGCCCCTAAACCTACCGAAGGAGTTTTCATGTCACTACTTATTGGAGATCTAGCCCCGGACTTTACCCTGCCAAACCAATTTGGCGAGGACGTGACTCTGAGCCAGTTCAGGGGAGTAAAACCTGTGGTTTTGGTCTTTTACCCGCTTTCTTTCTCAGGTATCTGTACGGGTGAATTGTGCGAAATTAGAGACAATTTCGCCAATTTTGAGTCCAAAGACGTCGAATTGTTAGCTATCTCGGTCGACAGCAAGTACGTTCAGAAGGTTTTTGCTGAGCACGAGGGCTACAAGTTCTCTGTTTTGGCTGATTTCTGGCCTCATGGAGGCGTTGCTAAGGACTATGGAGTGTTCCTAGAGGAGCACGGAATCTCTAACCGAGCGACCTTTGTGATCGATAAAGACGGTGTTTTGGTGTCAAAGTTCGTAACCGCGCCAGGTCAAGCTCGTTCTCTCGATGAATACGATCGCGCTCTGGCAACATTGACCGCCTAGCCTAGGGTATAGTTTTCTAAGCGCCACTTGGCGCTGCGTCGAGAGTCGGGCCTTTAGCTCAGTTGGTAGAGCGCCACGCTTACACCGTGGATGTCATCGGTTCGAGCCCGGTAGGGCCCACTTTTCGACTTTTACTGCCTTGAGGCATAGGTATATGCCTCGGCAGTAAGATTTGCCTATGGAATCCAACCAATTTTTACCTCCCGTTCGCAAGTCTTTAACTGACGATGAACTGGCTGCCAGAGTCGAATACGCAACTTCCACAAGGATGGGCTTAGAGGCCATGATGGATCTTGTCGTAGCTCAGGAGGCTCTAAGAGCCCAAGAAGACAAAGAAATCGAAGAATGGCTAGAGGAGATGGAAGCCAATGGTTCGCCAGAGGCGCTACGAGCAGCCGAAAACTTCCGAAGAGCTCAATCCGGACTAACTGAACTTCCACAGGTAGAAAGCGAACCTGTTGTTGAAGAAGAAGTAACAACAACCGGTTCATTCTCTTGGTTCACTCAACCAGATCCCGAAGAGGAAGTTGAAGAAGTTGTTGTCGCCGAGATTCCTTTAGAAGAAGTAGTCGAGGAAATTCTTGAAGTCGAAGAGCCTGATGTTGCTGAAATTGTTCTTGAAGAATCTATTCCTGAAGAAGTTCAGGGCTGGTCACTCGTTGAAGCTGCAGTGGTTGAACCTGTAGGTACTGAAACGGCAGATGAGTTTGAGCATCTACTCGCAAGCGCTGCGGCTGAAGAAGAAATGACTGCACTCGAAGAACTGGAAAACGTAACTGAAACTGATTCAGTTGATCAAGAGGATGCTGTCGGAAATACTCTAATTCCATCTGACGAGCACAGAAACAGAAAACCTATTTCTCAATTACTGGTTTGGTTAGGTGTCAGTGCCACAGTCGTTCCAGTTCTACTCACTTGGCTTCTAATTACTTTTGGTTTGAGCGCTAACGCCGTTATCGCAGATCTAATCGCAGGATACTTTGTTGCTGGAACGGTAATTGCCACCGCAAGCTTGGCTGGTAAGCGCAGCGGACTCTCTACTTCAATCGTGTCCAGAGCTGTTTATGGAGTTTGGGGTAACGCTATTCCAGGAACTCTAGTTTTTGTAGTTAGGGCAACTGTTGCAGCCCTGCTTGTTGCATTCGCTGCACTTCTCATTAATGGAACAGATGCAAGCATTCCTAACTTAACTGAATCTGCTGCATCTATTGGTTCTTTCAATTTAACTTTCGGATTGATTGCATCGGTGATTGCGGTTCTATTGGTTACTGCAGTAAGTTTCGTCAGAGGAATCGGCTCTCGAGTGCTTCAGGTTGTGCTTAGCTCATCGGCATTAGCGGCAACAATTATTTCTCTGGTAGGTATCTCAACCAAGAAGCTTTCTCTAGTAACTCCAGGTATTGCTGAAATCACTTCTACGGAATCATTAGTTGGTTTCGCACTAGTAGTGATGGTGGTAACAGTTCTTTGGGCTGCCGTTGCGCCTAATCTAGCGAAGGCCATTCCAATGCGTGAGCGTGGATTACGAGTATTTGGTTGGGTCGCGGTTGCTAACTTCATAGCTCCTGCCCTGGTAGCAATAACAGCACTGAGTTGGCTTGGCCCACGAGCTAAGCAGCTTGCTGTGATTGCCCCATTAGATCTCAGCGCACTGTTGAAGATTGTGATGGAGTTGCCTCAGTACTCAAGAATCGCTTTGGTTACTGGAATCGCAATCACTCTTACCTATGCACTTTTATTAACTCTAAAAACTGCAGTGCTAGATCTAACAGCGCTTCTTCCAATAAAGAGAGTTGCAGCTTCATTACTCACCGTCCTAGTAGTTATTGGAGCTTTAGTGCTGTTCTCAGTGCAACCATTGAATGCCTCACTTACCTATTTGGTCAACGTATTCCTTCTCGTCTCACTTCTAAGTGCTGGCTGGATTGGCATGCTAGTGACGGATGTTGCGCTTAGAAGAATTGCTTACCACGAGCTTTCGTTGAGCAGGTCTTATGGTTTCTATAAGCGCTTTAGCATCATCTCTATCGCTTCTTGGGCGATCACAGTTGCCTCTGCCATTGCCTTCATCCCAGTCAACCTAAAAGGTCTTGACTTCACCGGATTTGGTTTGGCATCAATTGGTTTAGACCGAAACGAGTACTCAGCACCGATAGGTTTCCTAATTACTCTGGCTGCAGGAGTTATTCTCACTCTGATTGCTCGCATCCCTGAAGTTAGAAAACAGGAACGCGAAGTTCTTCAAGTCGAGTCAAGAAGAGAACAGCTTAACAATATCTTTCTTGGACAGGAATAATGTCAGTTCAGTTAGATTCGCTGATTAGTTCGATTGAAAAACTTTGGCCGATTCAGAACGCTGAAGAATGGGATGAAGTTGGACTTGTTTCAGGAGATAGAAAGCAAGGCGTCAGCAAGGTTCTATTAACTGTTGATGTCACCTCTGAAGTAGTTGACTTTGCAATCGAGAGCGGTGCGAACCTAATACTTGCGCACCATCCACTCTTACTAAAGCCAGTGACGAGCATCGCTGAAGACACAGCGAAAGGCAACGTACTTGCAAGACTAATTAAGTCAGGTATTGCCCTGTATTCCGCACACACAAACTCTGATGCGGTACCAACAGGAACTTCGGCTGTGTTAGCGAATTCAATCGGTTTGGCCAACGCTAAAGCGTTGCACGAATACGCAGATGGCATCCACGGAATTGGCAAGGTAGGAAAACTTTCTGAACCTATCAGTCTTGGAGAACTAGCTTCAAGACTTAACGCAGCTCTCCCAGCTACAGCCACTGGAGTGAGGGTTGCAGGAGATTTCAATCAACTTGTCCAGACAATTGCGCTCTGTGCTGGCGCAGGTGATTCCTATCTACGCTTAGCCTTAGACAGCGGAGCTGATGTTTATATAACTTCTGATCTGCGTCATCACCCAGCACAGGAGATACTTGAACTAGCTAAAGCAAGAGATAAGAGTTTCTCATTAGTTGATATTTCACACTGGGCCGCAGAATTTCTCTGGTTAGAGCAGGCGAAGACTGAGCTTCTAGAAATACAGCCAAATCTTGACGTTGAGATTTGCGAGATTCGTACCGATGTGTTTGATTTCCTAATGAACGCACCTAAGAGTAACTAAAGGAATAGTTCATGAAACTAGATAAACCATCGCAAGCCGCGCTGCTTCGATTGAGCGAAGTAGACCTTGAAATAGGCCACATTAAGCAAGAAATAACTAAGGCAATTGAATCCAAGGACCTTGTTGATCTTCGGACCAAGCAGAGTGAATTAGCCGGAGAACTGATTGCTGCCAGAACAGTTGTGGAAAATCTCCAGTCTTCTCAGGCTAGAGCGGATGATGACCTCCATCTTGTTGAAGAACGTATTGCTAAGGATAAGGACCGTTTAGCTCAAACCTCATCACCGAAAGATGCTCAGGGATTACAGAGCGAAATTGAATCCTTGCAACGTAGGAAAGCTGAACTCGAGGACGCAGAGCTTGAACTACTTGCTGAACTTGAAAACGCCCAGGCGGTGTTGGCTGAAGTTTCTGCACGCAAAGAGCAAAACAGCAAAGCTCTAGATTCTCTCCAGAATCAGATTCAACTATCTATTGATGACCTCAAAACAAGGGGACGGAAGCTAACTGCAGATCGAGAAATACTCGTCGCTAAGGTCTCTGAAGAGGTTTTGAAAAAGTATTCCTCACTAGCTTCACGACAGGTTGCCGTTGGTCAGATTGAGAACCGTTCCTGTTCTGCTTGCCGCATGGGTTTAACTGCAAGCGTTATCGACAGCATTCAAGACTTAGTTGAAGACGAACTTGCTGTATGTCCTGAGTGTCAGGCATTCATAGTTCGATGACTACTAGAGTTCTAATCGAAGCTGACGGCGGTTCAAGGGGTAACCCGGGTCCTGCTGGTTCTGGTGCTGTGCTAATTGACTTCGACTCTGGAGCAATACTTGCTGAAATAGCTCTGTTCATTGGTGTTGCAACTAACAATGTTGCCGAATACAAGGCGGTGCTGGCTGCTATTGAATTGGCTAATGAGATAGCACCTGAGGCAAAACTTCTTGTTCGTATGGACAGCAAGCTTGTGGTCGAGCAGATGTCTGGTCGATGGAAAGTAAAGAACGAGGGCATGCAAGAGCTCTCCGCTCAAATGCATCAGGCTATTGGTTCAAGAGATATCCAATTCGAGTGGATTCCTAGAGAGCAAAACTCTAAGGCTGACTCGCTGGCGAATGAAGCGATGGATGCGGAATCTAGCGTCACTAGAAAATACGTTGGTGAACCAGGAACCTCAACCATCAATGTTGTTACGCTTGCAAGCAAGATCACTGCCGCAGATCTCGAATACAACCCAGAATTACCTAGCTCAGTCCGAGCACCAAGAAACGTGTCCAAGAAACTAACCACAGTAATTTTGGTTAGACACGGCAGGACAGCTCTTACCGAGACACACAAGCTGTCCGGTCGCGGGGGAGAAGATCCTCAACTTTCAGAATTGGGTAGAGAAGACGCTAGAAAAGTGGCATTGGAACTTAACAAGGTTGGCAAGAGTTCCCCGTTCGCAAAGATTGTTCCACCAACGGCAATTATCAGTTCGCCAATTGCTAGAACTAGAGAAACTGCTCAGGTCATCGCTGATGAATTAGGGCTCTCAGTTAGCACCGAAGAAGACATTGCTGAAATCGCCTTTGGCGAATGGGATGGGCACACCAACCAGGAGGTTGCAGCTGCTTGGCCTGAGCAATACAACGCTTGGCGTGGAGATGTGAAGATTGCTCCTCCTGGAGGAGAGTCCTTAGAAGAATTCGATGTTCGTGTTCAGCGCGGTAGGGCTAACATCCTGGAGCAGTATGAAGGCCAAACAGTGGTCGTTGTGAGCCATGTAATGCCCATCAGAGGCTTCATCAAGGCAGCAACAACTTCAGACTGGCCAATCTACTGGAGGGCCAGCGTAGCTCCTTGTTCGATGACAGTACTTAGATTCTGGGGTGAGGAAGCCGCTGAAATCTCGGTGGTTAATCACACCAGTCATCTCTAGACCTTTCGCCGACAGCTCATCTGCATTAGCCTAGACTCTGGATGGGTCGGCTAGACGGTCGCGGTAGTTGCAAAACTAACGAGGAACGTCCGGGCTCCAAAGAGCGCAGTGGTGGGTAACACCCACTCGGTGTGAACCGCAAGAAAGTGCAACAGAGAGTAGACCGCCACGCAAGTGGTAAGGCTGAAACGGTGGTGTAAGAGACCACCAGCGTTCTAGGCAACTAGGGCGGCTAGGTAAACCTCACTGGGAGCAAGGTCGAACAGAAGGCGTTTGAGGGCTGCTCGCCCAAGTCTTCGGGTAGACCGCTTGACGGCAGTGGTAACGCTGTCGCTAGATAGATGGCCGTCACCGAAAGGGACAGAACCCGGCGTATCGGCCGACCCTCCAACTAATTAATCTGTTTCGCGCTTCTTAGCCCAGTGGGCAGCACCTAAAATTCCAGCGCTATTCCTATTTTCTGCAGGGATGATTGGTGTCTTCAGTTTTAGAAGTGGCAGATAAGACTCGTGCTCCTTGGAAACTCCACCGCCAACAATGAACAGATCTGGTGTCAGCAAAGCTTCTAGATGTGAGAAGTATTTCTGTAAACGTTTCGCCCACTCCGCCCAGCTCAGATTCTCTCGCTCTTTTGCTGAGAATGCAGCTTTCGATTCGTAGTCAACTCCATCAATCTGGAGGTGTCCAAGTTCTGCATTTGGAACTAACTTTCCGTTAAACATAAGTGCAGTTCCAATGCCGGTTCCAAGAGTTGTCACGATGACTAATCCTTTGTGACCTCTTGCAGCACCGAACTTAACCTCTGCAATACCAGCTGCGTCCGCATCGTTTAGAACATGCACTTCACGGCCAAGTTCCTTCTCAAACATCGAATCAGCATCTAGCCCAATCCATTCTTTTGACACGTTAGCTGCTGAGAGAGTAACACCGTGTTGAACTACTGCCGGGAAACAAATTCCAACCGGTAAGCCATTAGAACCCGGTAGTTGGGAAATCAAATCCTTAAGTGTTTTAGCGATTGCCTTAGGGGTTCCACCCTGAGGGGTTTCATATCTGAGTCGCTCGCTTAGTAACACACCGTTTTTTGTATCGACAAGAGCACCTTTGATGCCAGTTCCACCAATGTCGATGCCAATCGCTTTTTTACTCATCTGTTCTTTCCTATGGAAGGGTTAGTATTTCTGCACCGGTTTCGGTGACTACAAGTGTGTGCTCAAACTGTGCGGTTATGCTCTTGTCTTTGGTTAGTACTGTCCAACCGTCTGGCCACATTTCCCATTCATGGGTTCCTAAAGTAAGCATTGGTTCGATTGTGAAGACCATGCCAACTTCCATCACATCTGAATAGAGGGGAGCACTATCGTAGTGGGGAATGATTAGCCCGCTGTGAAAGCTCTCGCCAATTCCGTGACCAGTGAAATCTCTAACTACACCGTAACCGAAACGTTTAGCGTATGACTCAATCGCTCTGCCAATAAGATTCACTTCACGGCCAGGAGCAACTACAGCGATACCTCTGTTCAGAGCCTCTCTAGTTCGCTCGACTAAATCCTTGATCTCTTGCTTTACTTCACCAACCAAAAATGTTTGATTGCTGTCACCGTGGTAACCATCAATGTAGGCGGTGATGTCGATGTTAACAATGTCGCCTTCTGCAAGGACGGTGTCATCAGGAATACCGTGGCAGATTACTTCGTTGATCGAAGAACAGATTGATTTTGGGTAGCCTCGGTACCCAAGAGTAGATGGATATGCACCTTGGGAAACTATGAACTCGTGAGCAATCACATCCAGTTCATCAGTTGAAATCCCTGGCCTAATCGCTTCGCCAACTAAGGCAATGGCTTGGGCAGAGATTCTTCCAGCAGCCCTAATCTTGGCGATCTGCTCAGGGTTTTTGACATTTGATCCTGTGTATTTTGCTGGAGTTGGTTTACCAACATACTCAGGTCTGACGATGCTATCTGGAACGGCCAATCTAGGCGAGACGAGTCCAGGAGTCAATGTTCCTGTTTTTGAGTCTCTGGGCATAAACCCATCCTAAGTTTGAGTAGTAAGTATGCTCAGATATGAAACACAAGCGAAGGTAAGAAGATTAGCGAACAGGGAAAGCCAGAATTCTGGTTCAATACCAATACTCAACAGGTTGAGGTTGGTAAGCAAGCTCTAGCTCTTTACAGAGTTGGCCCATTCGAAACACGCCTAGAGGCAGAGAATGCCATGCAGATGCTGAGAGAACGTTCTAAAGACTGGGACAAGGAAGAAAGTGAAGAGGACTAGTTGTGGCTGTGTTCGGGTCCTGGGAACTCACCGCTAGTAACTTCAGCCCGATAGGACTTTGCAGCATTCAGTAAAGTCTCACGCAAATTGGAATACTGCTTCACAAACTTCCTAGCCTTACCTGGGTAAAGACCTGCGAAGTCTGTCCAGACCAATATTTGCCCATCTGTTCCAGATCCAGCACCAATTCCTATGGTTGGAATTGAAATCAGCCCAGTTACTTCAGTGGCTAGTTCAGCTGGAACAAGTTCTAGGACAACGGAAAAAGCTCCAGCCTCTTGAACCGCCAAGGCGTCATCAATTAGAAGCTGAGCGTCATCACCTCGGCCTTGGACTTTAGCTCCACCTAGATTGTTAATGCTCTGTGGTGTGAAGCCTATGTGTGCCATTACTGGAATGCCAGCAGTAGTCAGTGCTTTGATTTGTTCAACGCTTCTTTTGCCACCTTCGAGCTTTACTGCACCGGCATTCGTTTCTTTCATGATTCTGATTGCGTTTGTTAGCGCAACTTGGGCTGACTCTTCGTAACTACCAAATGGCATGTCAACGACCACTAACGCACGCTTGGTAGCTCCTGCGACCGCTCTACCGAATGGAATCATCTCTGCGACTGTGATCGGCAAAGTGGTTTCATAACCTAAAGCGTTATCCGCAGCCGAGTCTCCTACCAAAATAACTTCGATACCAGCCTCATCGAAGATCCCAGCAGTCAGGAAATCATATGAGGTGAGGCAAGAAAACTTGTGTTTAGAGTTTTTGAAATCTTGAAGTGAAGTTGTTCTAACAACTCTCGGGGTCAGCTCTGTCATTGATTAGCCTTTGTATTTGTTGGTAATTGGAAGTCTGCGGTCTCTACCGAATGCCATGCCTGTGATCTTTGGCCCTATAGCTCCCTGACGTCGCTTCCACTCTGCTCGGTCAACCAGGGTAAGGACTTTCTCCACGAGCTCTTGATTGAATCCAAAAGAAACAATCTCAGCTTTAGATTTCCGTTGGTTGATATACGCCTCAAGAATTGCATCCAGTACATCGTATGGAGGCAAACTATCTTGGTCTACTTGATCTGGGCGTAGTTCTGCAGATGGCGCTTTCTCAATTGATGCCGCAGGGATTGGTTCAATTTCTGATTTAGAGATCGCATACTGATTGCGCCATCTAGCCAACTCCCAAACCAAAGTCTTCTCAACATCTTTTAGAGGCGCGTAGCCACCAACGGTGTCACCATACATAGTTGAATAACCGACTGCTAGTTCTGATTTGTTTCCTGTGGTGAGTGTGAGATGTCCCTCTTTGTTGCTGAGTGACATCAAAATCAGCCCTCGCACTCGCGCTTGTAGGTTCTCTGCAGATAATCCATCAAGTCCAAGTCCGGTCTCGAATGGCTTCACTAAATCTTCGATGGGTTGAACTCGGTAGTTTATGATTCTGCGCTGGGCAAGATCTGCCGCATCATCTTTAGAGCCATCGGAAGAATATCTTGACGGCATAGAAACACCGAAGACGTTCTCAGCACCAATCGCATCAGCTGCGATGGTTGCACACACAGCTGAATCAATTCCACCGCTAAGCCCTAGAACCACTGACTTGAAACCATTCTTCTGAAGATAGTCACGTAGTCCTAGCACCAAAGCATTCCATGCCTGCCAGTTATCGTTCGGCTTGGTTAGGTGGTGGATACCAACAACCTCAAGTTCATCTTTTGCAGCAACATCGATAAGAACTAGGTCTTCTTTGAATTGTTTGGCTCTTGCAACAAGTCTTCCCTTGCTGTCGACAACGATTGAATCTCCATCAAAGACAAGATCGTCTTGACCACCAATTAAGTTCACGTATGCCGCTGCACAGGACTGTCTTTTCACCAGGTCCTTGACCAGGGCTAGGCGCTTGTCGTCTTTATCTATTTCAAAAGGTGATCCGTTGAGAATCAATGCGATATCGGTATTGTTATCAGCAAGCTTCGCTACCGGTCCACCCTGTTGCCAGATGTCCTCGCAGATAACTGTTGAGAATCTCAAACCTTTATGTTCGAAGGTAAGTAGTTCGTTACCTGGAACGAAGTTACGGTATTCATCAAATACCGAATAGTTTGGCAAGTGGTGTTTGGCATATCGGCCGATGACTTGACCATCGATGATCACGGTTGCACAGTTCTTTGCTATCGCCCAGCCGGTTTGCTCCTGAGCGCTAGCCATTGCTGGGTGGCCAATCACAACAGCCAAGCCCTGATACTCAGGCTTGGTTAGTTCTGAGGCCAATGCTCTAACCGCTAGTTCTGCCTCAAGGATGAAAGATTCACGACTGGCTAGGTCCTCGATTGGGTAGCCGGTGACAGCCATCTCACCAAAAACAACTAAGTCCGCTCCTTGAGCCTTAGCCTTGCTGATCTGCTCCAATGCCTGTTTTAGGTTGGCCTGAATAGCACCAACTGTTGGGTTGGTTTGCGCTAGGGCTAGGCGAACGTTAGGCATAACCATTAGCCTAGTATTAGGCAATCGAAAGGTAATCCCATGGACAAACAGCGCGATTATGTGCTGCGCACTATTGAAGAGCGAAATGTGAAGTTTGTTAGGCTCTGGTTCACTGATGTGGCTGGAACCCTAAAGTCTGTGGCTATTGCTCCTGCTGAGGTCGAAGGCGCATTCTCTGAGGGAATTGGCTTCGATGGCTCTGCTATTGAGGGTCTAGCCCGTTCATACGAAGCAGACATGCTGGCTCAGCCTGACCCTTCTACCTTCCAGATTCTTCCTTGGCGTGGCGAGGTTGACCCAACAGCTCGCATGTTCTGCGATATCACCACTCCTGACGGCGTTCCAGCTGCTGCTGACCCTAGAAACGTTCTCAAGCGTGCCTTGGCAAAAGCAGCCAGCATGGGCTTTAGTTTCTACATTCACCCTGAGATTGAGTTCTACCTCCTAAAGTCCTCCCAGATAGGCCCAGAAGGCCCAATCCCAGTTGATAAGGCTGGCTACTTCGACAACGTGCCTGGTGGAACAGCCAATGACTTTAGACGTCGCGCTGTAACAATGCTTGAACAGCTTGGCATCTCAGTTGAGTTCAGTCACCACGAAGGTGGTCCTGGTCAGAATGAGATCGATCTTCGTTATGCGGATGCCCTTACTATGGCGGATAACATCATGACCTTTAGAACCGTAATCAAGGAAGTGGCTATCGAGCAGGGCGTGTATGCAACGTTTATGCCGAAGCCTTTCACTGAGCACCCAGGTTCTGGAATGCACACCCACATGTCTCTATTTGAAGGTGACACCAACGCATTCTTTGATCCATCAGGGCAGTATTCACTTTCCAAGACTGCTAGATCATTCATCGCAGGGCTTCTAAAGCATGCTCCTGAGATCACCGCAGTCACCAACCAGTATGTGAACTCATACAAGCGTCTCTGGGGTGGGGGCGAAGCTCCTTCATTCGTTTGCTGGGGACACAACAACCGTTCAGCTCTAATTCGTGTTCCGCTGTATAAGCCGAACAAAGGTAATTCTTCAAGAATTGAGTATCGTGCGATTGACTCAGCAGCTAACCCTTATCTTTCATATGCACTTCTTCTTTCTGCTGGTTTGAAAGGCATTGAAGAAGGTTATGAACTTCCAGCTGAAACAGAAGACAACGTTTGGGATCTATCTGATGCAGAACGCAGAGCCATGGGAATTCAGCCACTGCCACAGTCGCTTGATCACGCTATTCGTAAGTTGGAAGATTCAGAGCTTGCGGCCGAGACTCTAGGGGAGAGCGTGTTCAGCTATGTGCTTGCGAACAAGCGCCGCGAATGGAGTGACTACCGTGCTCAGGTAACCCCTTACGAATTGAAGACCAACCTCGAAGTTCTCTAATGGCAACTGTTCCTTCAGGTTCCTCGCTAGCTAACCTGGCAAGGTTTGGCTTCGTTGACCTCGAAGCAACAATCGCAAAATTAGACAACCTTGTTTCTCTGGTTGGTGATGCTGGAAGATCTTCACTTGCGTATCTAACCAAAGCAGCATCGCCTGACCTAGCTTTAGATCAACTCATTCTCTTGGCAGAAATAGATAAAGCCAAAGTCAAGAAATTGCTCAGCAAGGAAGAGACCGGAACTCGTTTAGCCAAAGTACTAGGCTCATCGACAGCTTTGTTTGAACATCTGCAAAGAAACATGCAGGATCTTGAACTATTCGAGAAGAGCTTCGCCTCACTTCCAACTAAGTCTGAACTTGATAAACAGTTCAATACAGCTTTTGAAAAATTGGATAAGAATCAGTTCAACAGTGCTGAATATGTGAGCAGCCTAAGAAGAACCTATCGAACCAATCTTTTGCGAATCGCAATCTTTGACCTCTCACAAGTTGACGGTAGTGCTGCAATTCAGAGAGTGTCGGCCGCATTGGCTGATCTTGCCGCATCAGCACTTGATGCTGGGTTAGACATCGCTAGAAAAGAGTTGGTGGAGAGTACTGAGTTCGGGTCATTCACAAGAGAAGAAGTTGAGAATACCAAGCTTGCTGTTATTGGTATGGGTAAAGGTGGAGCTAGAGAGCTCAACTACATTTCAGATGTTGATGTCATCTATGTTGCATCCTCTGATTCTCTTGAGAACGAGAGAATGCTAACTATTGCTACAAAGTTGGCTACCAGGCTGATGCGAGCGATGGACTCGAATAACCCTGAACCAGCTCTCTGGCAAGTTGATGCAAACTTGAGACCTGAAGGTAAATCTGGTGCGCTGGTTAGAACACTTGAGTCACATCTTGCTTACTACGCACGCTGGGCTGAGAACTGGGAGTTCCAAGCACTTCTTAAGGCAAGACCTATTGCTGGTGATGAAGAGCTTGGTAACAAGTATTTCGAGGCAATCAATCCATTGGTTTGGCAATCAACCCAACGCGAGAACTTTGTTGAATCTGTGCAGAGGATGCGTGAGCGAGTTAGCGATAACATCCCAGGAGATGAAGCTGATTGGCAGATCAAACTTGGTGTTGGCGGGCTCAGAGACATTGAATTTACGGTTCAGCTCCTTCAGCTCGTTCATGGCCGCACTGACGAGAGCGTAAGAATGGCTGACACCATCTCTGCTATTGAAGCACTATCTAACGCTTCATATATCGGTCGAGCAGAGGCAACTGAGTTCTCAAATCACTATAAGTTTCTGAGGCTTCTCGAGCATCGTATTCAGCTACGTCAGATGCGTAGAACTCACCTAATGCCGCAGGATGAATTGACTCAAAGACAGATTGCCAGATCTGTGAATCTTGATTGGAATGCTGAACAACTACTTAAGCGTTGGGCTGAAGTTAAGATTCAAGTTCGCGCTCTGCACCAAAAGATTTTCTATAGACCACTCCTTGCTGCTGTCTCTAGGGCAAGCGGTGAATTTGAACTAAGTAGCGAACAAGTGGTTGATCGTCTCTCTGCTATTGGTTTCCTAGATCCTGCTGGAGCACTAACTCACATCAATGCCCTCACCTCTGGTCTCTCAAGACGTGCCCAGATTCAACGCCAACTACTACCAGTGCTGTTGCAGTGGTTCGCTGAAGGAACTGACCCTGATGCCGCACTACTTGCTTTCAGAAGGCTCTCTGAAAACCTTGGCGAGTCACACTGGTATCTGAGGATGCTTCGAGATTCGAGCGGTGCAGCTGAGCGTATGACAGTTGCACTATCAACCAGCAAACTAGCAACAGCACTACTTGAACTTATTCCAGAAGGAGCAGCTTGGTTTGAAGATCTAGATCAGCTCGCACCGCAATCTCTCCAAGAGCTTCAAGCTCAGTCTCAAGCCCTGGCAACTAGACACCAGAATATTGAAGAGTTCGCTAAGTCAATTAGACACATCAGACGCAGAGAGACACTTCGGTTAGCGCTCGGAGCTGTAGTTGGAGAGCTCACTCTAAGTCAGTTGTCCGATGGCCTCACCGACTTAACCCAGTGGTACTTGGCTTCTCTTGCTGAAGAGCTAATAGCGACCATGAAACACAACGAAGAGAATGTTAGTGATCTGCTTGACTTCGGTATTGTTGCGATGGGCCGATTCGGGGGAGGCGAGCTAGGTTTTGGAAGTGATGCAGATGTCATGTTCGTTTATGAACCTAAGGCAGCGATACCAGTTGCTATCGCGCAGAAGGCTGCTGAGTTAGTTATCTCAGAAATCAAAAAGCAGTCTCAAGATCCACAACTTGAATTCGAACTCGACATGGGATTGCGCCCAGAGGGTAAGAATGGCGCAATCGCTAGATCGCTTGAGTCCTATTCCGCATACTACTCAAGATGGGCCGACATCTGGGAGAACCAAGCTTTGCTCAGAGCAAGAATGTTCTTCGGTAGTTCCGAACTGCACGAAGGTTTCAATGAGCTTGTTGATAAGTATAGATATCCGGCAGAATTCACAACCCAATCCATTATTGAAATACGCAGAATAAAAGCGCGAGTTGAAAGTGAGAGACTCCCTCAAGGAGCTGATCCAAAACGTCACTTGAAACTGGGTCGAGGTTCATTAAGCGATATCGAATGGCTTGTTCAGCTTCTTCAGTTAAAGTTCGGTAACGCGCACCCTGGAATTAGAACACCTCAGACACTTCAAGCGCTTTCAGCCTGTGTTGAAGCCAAACTGATTGAAGCGCACGATGCGAGAGTACTTGAAGAAGCTTGGTTGTTGACTTCCAGAATTAGATCTGCGGCCGTGCTCTGGTCGAATAAGCGCTCGGATGTATTACCACTAGACCGGAAACAACTTGAAGGCATGGCAAGAATTCTTGAATACCCAAGGGGCAGTGCTTCAAAACTTGAAGAGGACTACCTAGCTTTCACTAGAAGATCCCGAATGGTCTTTGAAAGAGTGTTCTTCCAGTAGGGGTTAAAGAAAAACGGGCCACCATCTCTGGTGACCCGTTTTACTGTTACGACTAAACGCCGTAGTAAAGCTCGAACTCGTATGGGTGAGGACGCTGAGCGAAAGGCTTGATTTCCTTCTCGCGCTTGTAGTCAATCCATGTCTCGATTAGGTCCTTGGTGAACACATCTCCCTGAAGTAGGTAGTCGTGGTCAGCCTCTAGAGCCTTTAGAACTTCTTCTAGAGAACCAGGAACCTGAGGAATGTTTTTAGCTTCCTCTGGAGGTAGCTCGTATAGGTCCTTGTCTACTGGAGCGTGTGGCTCAATTCTGTTCTTGATACCGTCAAGACCAGCCATCAACATTGCAGCGAATGCGAGGTACGCGTTTCCAGAAGCATCTGGAGCACGGAACTCAATACGTTTAGCCTTCGGGTTGGTTCCAGTCATTGGGATACGAATAGCAGCTGAGCGGTTACCAGCTGAGTAAACAAGGTTTACTGGAGCTTCGAAACCAGGTACTAGACGGTGGTAGCTGTTTACAGTTGGGTTGGTGAAGGCTAGCAAGCTTGGAGCGTGCTTTAGTAGACCACCGATGTACCAACGAGCTAGATCTGACAGACCGCCATAGCCATTCTCGTCATAGAACAATGGCTTGCCATCTTTCCAAAGTGACTGGTGGACGTGCATACCTGAACCGTTGTCGCCAAATAGTGGCTTTGGCATGAAGGTTGCAGTCTTGTTGTAGTTGAATGCAGTGTTCTTGACGATGTACTTGAACTTCATAACATCATCAGCTGACTTTAGTAGTGTGTCGAATCTGTAGTTGATTTCACACTGTCCAGCAGTGCCAACTTCGTGGTGGCTACGCTCAACAGAAAGGCCTGCCTTCTCAAGGTTTAGAACGATCTCGTCGCGGATATCAGCAAGGTGGTCAACTGGAGAAACAGGGAAGTATCCACCCTTGTAAGGTGTCTTGTTTCCGAGGTTACGGCCACCATCAGACTCGATTTCACGAGCTGAGTTCCAAGTACCTTCGATTGAATCTACGAAGTGGTAAGCAGTGTTTGCCTTGGTTTCGTAGCGAACCTCATCGAAGATGAAGAATTCTGCTTCTGGGGCAAAGAATGCTGTGTCAGCGATACCGGTTGATGCAAGGTAAGCCTCAGCCTTCTTAGCAACCTGACGTGGGTCACGACCATAGATCTCACCGTTACGTGGGTTGTAGATGTCGAAGTTGATGACAAGGGTCTTCTCAACGCGGAAGGTGTCTAGGTATGCAGTAGTCACATCAGGGATTAGCTGCATGTCTGACTCGTGAATTGAAGCAAAGCCTCTAATCGATGAAGCATCGAATAGCTGACCATTTACGAAGAAGTCTTCGTCAATCTGGCTCACTGGGAGGTTGAAGTGTTGTTGAACACCAGGTAGGTCAGTGAAACGAACATCAAGGAACTTTACGTCTTCATCCTTAATGAATTTGATGACCTCGGATGCTGATTTAAACATAGGGAGAGCCCTTCAAGGTTGTGGGATTTGAGCGATCCATTACGCTCAAGACCACTTTACCTGCAGTTAAGGCTCTAGAGGCTCAAAACTATGTTTCGGGAATGTAAAAAGTTACTGGACTCGCTTAGAAGCTCTGATCTTGTTTGGATCGACACCCTTAGGGATAGGCAATCCGCCTCTAGAGTCCATGGCAGCAAGGCGGTTCTGGACAGCCCTGATCTCATTCTTAGTTAGGGTGCGCTTGAGCTTAGAAACCTTCTTGTGCAGGGTAGCAAGGGGGACCCCATTGCCATCTTCAGCACTAAAGAAGGTGTGAACGGTGACTCCTGAGGCAACACGCTGAATCTTGCGGCGTTCATCCTCTAGAAGCTGTTGGGTGCTGTTCTTGATACCTTCTCCAAGAAGGACGACACCCGCTGGGCCCACGATGCGAAAGACCATGTCTCTGGTTCTAGCGTTCACAGCAACGGGTTGGTTGGTGCCCTTATAGACACGACGGGTTAGGGTTCCAACGGTCAAGCTGATTCTCCCCGGCTCGTTGGCATACTTTGTGAAAATGGCTTTGTTTGCCTTGTTGGTAAGGGTCAGCAATGCGCTTAAGTAACCGGCTACTATCGCTAGGACAACCCAGATGGCTATGCCTAAGAAAGCTCCTGCAGAGATAATTACACCGAGGACAGTAATCACTACGAAAGTAGCGACACCTACAAGAATTGCTAGTGGAACTGCTTTAGGGTCAACTCCTTTGAGGAATTTGATCTGCTCACCAAATTGAGCGAACATACCTGGAGCTTTGTTTGATTTCTTATCTTTAGCCATGTGTTTAAGCCTAGTTCACCGCTTGGCTGAAACCGTCACGGATGGCCGCTTCGGCTAAATGAGATAAATGCTCAGGAATAACATCGCCTCGCTTCATCATCGACTGAGCCCAAAGTCGACCGGCTCGGTAGCTGCTGCGCACAAGTGGCCCACTCAGTACACCCAAGAAACCAATGCCTTCGGCGATCTCTTTGAGCTCTACGAACTCTTGAGGTTTTACCCATCGCGTTACCGGGTGATGCTTCAAGCTTGGTCTTAGGTACTGAGTGATAGTGATGATGTCGGTTCCAGCATCGTAGAGATCGTGCAGTGCTTGAACTACTTCTTCAATCTCTTCACCCATTCCTAGGATCAGGTTGCTCTTAGTTACCATCCCAGCATTTCTACCTTGGGTGATTACATCAAGAGATCTTTCGTAAGTGAATGCAGGTCTAATTTGCTTAAAAATTCTTGGGACAGTTTCAACGTTGTGAGCATAAACCTCAGGCTTAGCGTCGAAGATCTTCTGAAGTAGTTCGGGTTTGCCAGAGAAATCTGGAATAAGAATCTCAACGCCGGTGCCAGGGGATTGCTTGTGAATCTGTCTGATGGTCTCTGCATAGAGCCATGAGCCTTCATCCGGTAGATCATCTCTTGCTACTCCAGTGACTGTGGCATAACGCAACTCCATCTGCCTAACAGATGCACCAACTCTTCTTGGTTCGTCAGGGTCTAGGTTTGCAGGCTTTCCAGTATCAATCTGGCAGAAATCGCAACGACGTGTGCATTGAGCTCCACCGATTAGGAAAGTTGCCTCGCGATCTTCCCAACATTCGAATATGTTTGGACAACCCGCTTCTTGGCAGACAGTGTGTAGGCCTTCAGTCTTGACAAGCGTATGCAGCGCCTGGTACTCAGGACCCATCTTTGCTTTGGTCTTGATCCACTCGGGCTTGCGCTCAATAGGCACTTCAGCATTACGCGCCTCAACACGAAGCATGCGCTTAGGGGCGTTAGGCTCTTGAGTCAATTACTTACCTATCTCAGTCAGTCGTCGCTGAATAACATCTGCAGCCATTGCTGGTGTGATATCAACTTGTAGCAACTCGCTTATCGTACTCGTAGCGGCGTCTTTGATGCCGCAGGCGATGATGGTTTCGTAAGGGTTCAGAGAGTTATTGCAGTTCAAAGCAAACCCATGCATGGTAACTTTCTCGGCAACTCTGATGCCAATAGCAGCAATCTTCACGTGAGAATCTCCAATAGGTGCCCAAACACCAGAGCGTCCAGCAACCCGCTCCGTTTTCAGTCCGAATTCGGCAATGCTGTCAATAAGTACCTGTTCTAGCCAACGCACGTAGCCAACTACATCAATCGGGTCTGGGAGCTTCATGATTGGATAGCCTACGAGTTGACCAGGTCCGTGCCAGGTGATTTTGCCACCACGGTCAACGTCTATAACCGGAGTTCCGTCTTTTGGTCGTTCTTCGTCTTCAGTGCGCTTTCCAGCGGTGTATACAGAATCGTGCTCTAGAAGTAGAACGGTATCTTCTCTC
>JBBAML010000001.1:109110-113641 GCA_040402515.1 Rhodoluna sp. | reverse complement strand
CTTTCCAGCGGTGTATACAGAATCGTGCTCTAGAAGTAGAACGGTATCTTCTCTCCCGCCAGAAACCACATCAGCGTGAACGTATCTTTGCAGTTCCCATGCCTGAAGGTAGTCAACGTAATTCGGCGACAATCCAACGACTTCAAATGAGGGCATAGGACAAGTCTAAATCCATCCACAACCCTCGATGTCTCTTGGAAATCCACAAGCTAGACCCATGCCCATGCCTTCAGACCCAAGTCACAAATACTCGTTACATGGGAAAAACAAACAAGCCAAGTCTCAGGAACTTTGCTGTGTTGCGTAAATCAGGGCGAAGCCTTTCTGGGTCTTTCTATTTGGTTCGCGATCGGCGGGTGCTCACTCCAGACCAGGTGCTATTCGTCCCTAGCAAATGGAGAGCTTGGCCTCGATACTTAGCGCTCGCTAACAACCTTGAGCCCACTCCAGTCCGACTAAGAGATGGTCGAGTGGGAATCCTGCTAGGTACGGGTATTCAGCCGGAAAGCATGAAGTCCCTGAAACGAACAAAATCGAGGAGATGGACCTTCGATGCCATTTCTGGATTTCATGAAGGCAAAGTTAGGCGAAAGCATCCTGTCTTGCTGCCGACATTCTGCTCAGGTTTGATTCTCCTCATGTTGTTGCCTCAAATGCTTTCAAAACCAGTCACAACTAAAGCAAAAGAGGTTATCGTTTCTCAAAACAAAACCAACACATGCTCAAAGCAGCTCGAAACAGGCGAGCAATTCAAAATAGTGCAGGTAAAAGTAGCTTTGATAAACGGAATCAAATACAACGTGGTTCGCAGGACTCAACTTGGTGGATTGTGGGAGTTGCAGTTAGTGCGCCTTTGCGACAAAGCGCCAATCAGGTTAACAGTTTGGAAGACCGGACAAGTATTCCAAATCGATTCGATCGGTTAGATGCCGAAGTTCCCTAGGAAATCTGCTCTCTCAAGACGGTTCTTAACATCAACCAAGAAGCGGCTCGCGTCCGCGCCATCAATGATTCTGTGATCATAAGAAAGGGCAAGGTAAACCATGCTTCGGATTGCGATGCTGTCTTGTCCATGCTCGTCTGTTACAACAACTGGACGCTTCGCCACTACACCTGTTCCAAGAATTGCTGACTGAGGTAGGAACACAACTGGAGTATCGAAGAGTGCTCCACGAGAACCAGTGTTGGTTAGTGTGAAAGTTCCACCTGAAAGCTCATCTGGCTTCAGTTTGTTCTCACGTGTTCTGGCAGCTAGATCAGAGATCTGAGATGCGATGTTAGCGAGTGAAAGTGATGCTGCATCTCGGATAACTGGAGTTAGCAAACCACGCTCGGTATCAACAGCGAAGCTGATGTTTTCTGAAGGGTGATAGACGATGCTCTCACCGTCAACGCTTGAGTTGATCTTTGGGTGTGCGCGAAGTGCTTCAGCGGCGGCTAGGAAGAAGAAAGGCATGAAGTTCAGTTTCACGCCAGTCTTGGAAGTGAATTCTGCTTGCTTGGCAGCTCTGAGGTGAGCGATTGCTGTCACATCAACTTCGACAACTGTAGTTAGTTGGGCTGTTGAAACCATTGAAGCAACTGCGCGCTCAGCAAGAACTTTGCGAAGACGAGACATTGGCTCAACTGTTCCGCGCAGCGCAGACTCAACCACTGGAATTTGGGCTGCTGGAGCACTTGGCTTGCTGCTTGCAGTTGCCAGAACATCTTCGCGACGGATACGGCCGCCAACGCCAGTTCCAGAAACAGTAGCTAGGTTCACGCCAGTTTCGGTGGCAAGTTTTCTAACCAGAGGAGTAACGTAATTTGCATCTGAACCTGAGGTTACAGGTGAAGCAGCTGGTGCAGTGAAGGCTGGAAGACTTACTGGAGTAACGATTGGCTCAGTTTGAGCAGGTGCGCTAACAACTGGAGTGGCAACTGGAGTAGCAACCACAGGTGGTAGCACTACTGGGGCAATCACTGGAGTCTCAACAACTGGTGGTGCGACAACGACTGGAGCTACTTCAACTGGAGCAACCTCAACAACTGGAACTGCCGGAGCTGATGCTGCGACACCATCTTCAACGATTGCTAGAACAGCGCCAACAGCTGCAGTCTCATCTTCAGCTACGAGTATCTGAGTTAGAACACCAGCAACAGGAGATGGGATCTCAGTGTCGACCTTGTCTGTTGACACCTCAACTAGTGGCTCATCGATAGCAACAGTGTCACCAATCTTCTTTAGCCAGCGGGTTACAGTTCCCTCAGTTACGCTTTCGCCAAGCGCAGGTAGTTTTACTTCACTCATTTAGGTTGCTCCTTATGCAGATATAAGTTTAGGCGTGCGCGTGTAGTGGTTTACCCGCAAGCGCTAGATGTGCTTCACCTAGGGCTTCGTTCTGGGTTGGGTGGGCGTGCACGAGGGAAGCCACCTCTTCTGGGAATGCTTCCCAGTTAACGATTAGCTGTGCTTCACCGATTTGCTCGCCGACTCGGGAACCAATCATGTGGATACCAATGATTGGGCCGTTGTTTTTACGGATCAATTTCACGAATCCAGCAGTTCCAAGAATCTGGCTCTTACCGTTACCACCAAGGTTGTATTCGTAAACAGAGATGTTGTCTTGGCCATGAATCTCGGCTGCCTTGGCTTCGGTTAGTCCAACAGATGCAATCTCTGGTTCGCTGTATGTGACCTTAGGAATTCCAAGCTCATCGATTGTTGCAGGCTTTAGTCCAGCAATCTCTTCAGCAATGAAGATGCCCTGTTGGAATCCACGGTGTGCTAACTGAAGACCAGGAACGATGTCGCCTGCAGCATAAACACCTGGAACAGAGGTTTGAAGTCTGTCATTAGTAATGACATAGCCTCGGTCGATTGTGATTCCGTTGTCTTCGTAACCGAATCCTGCTGTGTTAGGTCCGCGACCAACAGCTACAAGAAGTAACTCAGCATCGAATTGTTCACCATTCTCGAGAGTTACAACCACGCCGGTTGCACTCTGCTGCACACCCTGGAATCTAACTCCAGTCTTGAAGTTGATTCCACGCTTACGGTATGCGCGCTCCATAGCCTTTGATACTGATGCATCCTCGTTAGGTACAAGAGTTGGCAAACCTTCAATGATTGTTACGTCAGTACCGAATGATTTCCAGATTGATGCAAATTCAACACCAATAACTCCACCACCAAGGATGATTACCTTGCTTGGAACGAAGTCAAGCTGAAGTGCCTGCTCTGAAGTGATTACGCGTCCAGCAATTTCTAGACCTGGAAGAGTCTTGCTGTATGAACCGGTTGCTAGAACTAGGTTCTTACCTGTGTATACATCCCCATTTACAGTGATTGACTTTTGTCCGGTCATGCGGCCTTCGCCTGAAACTACTGTGATTGCCTTTGATCCAACTAGACCAGTTAGTCCCTTGAATAGTCGATCTACGATTCCATCCCGGTACTTATTTACTGCAGGCATGTCGACACCCTGAAGAGTTGCGTTGATTCCGTAAGCTGCTGCATCTCTTGTGACATCTGCTACTTCTGCAGAGTGAAGTAGTGCTTTGGTAGGAATACAACCGCGGTGCAGACAGGTGCCACCAAGTTTGTCACGCTCAATGAGTGCTACCGATAGGCCAAGTTGTGCGCTACGAAGTGCAGCGGCGTAGCCACCACTTCCGCCACCTAGGATTACGACGTCAAAGTTATGCTCGGCCAATTTTGCTCCTTTTGAGAGTTATTTGTAGGGGTATACAGGTAAAGATTACTAGAACTATTTCTTAGGCTTAGTTCCCATTTGCTCGGCAAGTGTAACAAGGGTTCTAATCATTGATCCTGTCGCACCCTTAACTGTGGAACCGTAAGGGGCTAGGTCATTATTTGCGGCTGTAGCGAAGTCTAGATGTGCCCAGTTGAGTCGGGTAGTGTCCTTAGCGCTCTTAGTTCCAACGAATTCCCTTAGGAATAGACCTCCAACAAGCATTCCGCCTGCTGGGTTACCAATGCGTGAGTTCATCATGTCGGCGATATCGGACTTAATCAGGTCGAATAGTTCTTCTGGCAGAGGCATGTGCCAAACAAGTTCACCAGCGGATGCAGCCGCGCTCTTTATCTCTGCAACAGTCTCATCGTCACCCATCAAACCGCTATACCTATTACCTAGCGCTACCCTTGCCGCTCCTGTGAGGGTAGCAAGGTCAACAATGAGATCTGGTTTTAGCTCGCTGGCGAGAACTAGCCCGTCAGCCATGACAATGCGACCCTCTGCGTCTGTGTTGGTGATTTCAACTGTCTTGCCATTGCGAAATGTGATTACGTCAGTCGGCCTGGTTGCTGTGCCAGAGGGCATATTCTCAGCTATACATAGAAATGCCGTTACCTTCACAGGTAGACCTAGTTTTGCAATTGCGACTGTGGCCTCGCCAACAGTTGCCGCTCCGGCCATGTCATACTTCATCCCCAGAATTCCGGCTTTGTCTTTGAGAGACAGACCTCCCGTGTCAAAAGTGATTCCCTTGCCAACCAGTGCCAGGTGAGCCTTTGGATTTGCAGGTG
>JBBAML010000001.1:101895-109010 GCA_040402515.1 Rhodoluna sp. | reverse complement strand
TCAAAAGTGATTCCCTTGCCAACCAGTGCCAGGTGAGCCTTTGGATTTGCAGGTGTGTAGGTAATCTTCACGAGTCTCGGACCGCGAGCTGAACCCATTCCAACTGCAAGTATTCCGTGACATTTTTCTCTGGCTAGGCGCTTCTCATCCCAAACCTCAACCTTTACATTTGGAAGCTTTGCCTGTGCCGAAATTACTTGAGCAAGCTTGGCTGGGTAAAGGTCATTACCTGGTGTGTTAACTAGGTCTCTTGTGGCGTCCAAGGTCTCGGCTAGGACCTTGATGCGCTTTAGTTGTGCAGGTGAGACTTTGTGAGAGGTCACAACAGTTACTGAAGTTAGCTCTGCTTTTGTCTTTTTTACTGATTTGTATTGTGAAAATTCGTATTGAACGAATGAGATCCCCTCAATTAGTGCAACTACCTCTTCAAGTGAGGCAAGAGGGATGTCAATCGTGATCGACTTTTGGTCTCTGAATGCTCGGCCGATTGCTCCACCGATGTCTCTTGCCTGATCCGGAGTTGTAATGCCTTTGCCAACACCAATCAACCCGACGGTTGCTTCGCCGAGGCTCAATCTTGTGGTGCTCTCTGCGCTCCCTGGGAAATTAAGGGCCTTGAGGTTTACTCCCTTTAGAAGTGGATGTCCTTTGGCCGCTCCTAGAAAGCTTGCGCTCTCCTTCACAGTACCGACTGCAAAGATTGAAATCGAAGCTGCTGTAGCTTTTGGACTTGTTGGGGTCAGTTTGATAGATAGAGAAGTCATACGAACCATGCTACTTAGTCGAAAGTAGAATGATGTTATGCCACAGCAGAATCAGCTCTTCACCCTAGTGAACACGGACGTACAGGTCCCAGAAGGGCTGCACCTGCTAGCGGCAATCTCTGGATTCACTGACGCAGGCTCAGCTATGCAGCAGGTTGCTGAGCACGTTCTTGGCAACCTTGAATACACAACGGTGGCCGTTTTCAATAACGATGAACTTCTCGACTACAGATCTCGTAGACCTGTCATGTATTTCGAACAGGACCACATCGAGGATTATCAGCCGGCTAGTTTGTCGATGCACCTAGTGAAGGATGAAGTTGGTAACCAATTCCTCTTCTTGAACGGTTACGAGCCTGACTTCAAGTGGGAAGCATTCGCATCTTCTGTTGAGACTTTGTTTGCATACTTCGGCATAAGCGACCTAACTTGGTTGCACGCGATTCCATTCCCTATTCCACATACTCGTCCAGTTGGCGTTACAGTCTCCGGAAATCAGAGTGATGTCATTGCTAAGTTCTCTGAGTGGAAACCAAGAACCCAAGTCCCTGGCAACATCATGCATTTACTCGAGTACCGATTGACTCAAGCAGATATTCCAACTACTGGCTTCGTGCTTCTAGTACCGCACTACCTATCGGACTCGGAGTATCCGCAAGCTGCAGTATCCGGATTGGAACTAATAAGTGGACACCTAGGTTTGGTTTTTCCAACAGATGACCTTCGTGACGAAGGAGTCGCATTTGTCAGAAGATTGTCTAAGCAGATGGAAGAGAATGCAGATCTTGCTGGCATGGTCGCCAATCTTGAGACAAGTTTCAGAAGCGAAAGATCAGGAACTGGAATGGGTGCTGTGAAGTCTCCAGAACGGGAACTTCCAGATGCAGATGAAATTGCAGCAGAGCTCGAAGGGTATCTTGCGAGCCATCAGAAGAACAAACTTGAGAACGACGAGGACCAAGACTGAGTCGATCCCCAAAGCTGGTTCTGGCAGTTGCAGGACTTGCATACCTAATCGCTGTTACCCAACGTTCGAGTTTGGGCGTTGCGACCCTAATTGCCAGTGAACGTTTTGATACAAATGCACAGCAACTTGCGACTCTGGCTGTCTTTCAATTAGTTGTTTACGCTGGGATGCAAATTCCAGTAGGTATTTTGTTGGATCGTTTTGGATCAAAGCGATTGCTAATCGTTGGCGCACTAATCATGGCAGCTGGATCATTCACAGTGTCTATCGCACCAAATCTTGGAACTGCAATCTTTGGTCGAATGCTGGTTGGCATGGGGGATAGCTTCACTTTCATTTCAATGATTCGAATGGTAAATGGTTGGTACCACGGAGCTAAGGCTTCGAGGATGCAACAGAACGTCTCAACCGTTGGTCAACTTGGACAATTCTTATCAGCCGTTCCTTTTTGGTTCCTCTTGGAGAGCACTGGCTGGAGTTCTGCGTTCGCGACTATCTCTTTTGTGAGTTTGTCTGTTGTAGTTCTCCTCATTGCATTCACCTCAGATGATGATTCAAATCACGCTCACGCGAAGACCAAGTCGGCGAGCTTAAAGATTGCTTCAAAGCAGTTAGTCGAAAACATCAAGAATCCTGGAATAAGAATGGCGTTCTGGACCCACTTTGTGACTCAACCAACCACTACTTCTGTCTCGCTACTTTGGGCTGTCCCATTTCTTGTCACCGCAGAAAAGAAGAGCCATGACTTTGCTGCTTTCACGCTAACCTCAATGGTTATCTTTGGACTAATAACTGGGCCAATTATTGGGAGAATCTGCGCCAAGCATCCAGAAAAGAGAGCTCAGGTTGTTTACCTAGTTGTTGGTCTGACTACCTTAACCTGGTTGGTAATTGTTTCGATACCAGGGCAGATCATCAGCCCAATCCTCTTAGTCTGCTTCTTGGCTATCTCCATTGGCGGCCCTGCCTCTATGATCGCCTTTGATTTCACGAAGGACATTGTCTCCAAAGACAGACTCGGCTCTGCAAATGGATTCGCTAACGTAGGTGGATTCCTAGCCAGCTTCGTGATGATGTATTTGACTGGCTTGGTTATCGACATAGTCCAGGCTGCCTCGGGATCATTCGAAAGATACACAATCGAAGGCTTCAGGTGGGGATTTGCCAGCCAGTTACTAGTGGTAGCAATTGGTATCACGTTTTTCACCGTAGAAAGGCGTAAACACCTCAGAATTGTCCAGAATTCGGGGAATAGTTCAAGCAAACCCTTGGTTTAGAAACTTGACCACAGCCACACTCTTTGTTCACTTGGACCTCATTTGACATAAGTCGTGGCATAATTGCATCAAGACCCAGTCAAGCCTCACGGATTTGACATGGGTCTTCGTAATGCTCGGATTTTGGGATAGGTCATCCCAATTGAAGCGAAGGGCCACATGGCTACCAAACCGAAGAAGGAAGCTGCTAAGACAGCTTCTAAATCTCCTGCTAAGAGCAGCAAGACTGCCGTACCCGCCAAAAAGTCTTTGGCCACTAAAGGAAAATCAATTAAGCCTGCAACCCCTGCTAAAAAGATCGTTGCCAAGCCGGTTGCCAAGACCGCTACGAAAGCAACTAAACCAGCTGCGAAGGCAGCAAAGCCTGCGACTAAGGCAACAGCTAAGCCTGTAAGTAAAGTTGCTGCAAAACCTGCGAAGGCTGCAGCAAAAGTTGAGACAAAAAAGACAACCAAGCCTGTCGCTAAAACTGTTACTAAGGCAGCAAAGAAGGTAGTTGCAAAGCCGGTAAAGAAGGTTGCTGAGAAGGTTGTAGCCAAGAAGCCAACCAAGAGCGTAGCTCCCGTCAAACCAGAAGCAAAGGGCAAGGTTGCTCCAGTCAAGAAGATCAAGGGAACCAAAGCTCTATCAGAAGATGGCGAAGATCTTGATGATGAAGAAGAGATTGACCCAGAGGAGCTTCTAAGCGAAGCCGCCGTTGACGTAATTGTTGCTGCCGTTGAAGAAGTAACACCTGAACCAGAAGTTGAAGATGAAGACGACGCTCCTGTAGTACCTGAAGGTGCATTGATTCTCTCCAGCAAAGAAGACGATGACATTCCAGTTCAGACCACAACAATTACCGGAGCTACCGCTGACCCTGTTAAGGATTACCTAAAGCAAATCGGTAAAGTTGCACTGCTAAATGCAGAGCTCGAAGTTGAACTTGCTAAGCGAATTGAAGCCGGATTGTTTGCTGAAGAGAAACTTGCAACTGACAAGAAACTGAGCCGAGACATGGCTCGCGATCTCAAGTGGGTTGTTAAGGATGGCCAACGTGCCAAGAGCCACTTGCTTGAGGCAAACCTAAGACTTGTTGTGTCGCTTGCTAAGAGATATACCGGACGCGGTATGCAGTTCCTAGATCTAATACAAGAAGGTAACCTGGGTCTGATTCGTGCAGTTGAGAAGTTCGACTACACAAAGGGATATAAATTCTCAACTTATGCAACCTGGTGGATTCGTCAGGCGATTACTCGCGCGATGGCAGACCAGGCTAGAACAATTCGTATCCCAGTTCACATGGTTGAAGTGATCAACAAGTTGTCACGAGTTCAGAGACAGTTGCTTCAGGACTTAGGCCGCGAACCAACCCCTGAAGAATTAGCTCGTGAACTAGACATGACTCCTGAGAAGGTTGTGGAAGTTCAAAAGTATGGTCGTGAACCAATCTCACTTTCAACACCTCTAGGTGAAGATGGCGATTCAGAATTCGGTGACCTCATTGAAGACACCGAAGCTGTTCAGCCTGCAGATGCTGTCGCATTCAGAATCATGCAGCGCGAAATTGAACGACTGCTTGATACCCTAACTCCTCGTGAAGCTGCTGTTATCAGAAGCCGCTACGGTATCGGTGATGGCGTTATGAAGACTTTGGATCAAATCGGAGAAGAGCACGGGGTTACCCGTGAGCGCATCAGACAGATTGAAGCTAAGACCATGTCTAAGCTGAAGCACCCATCAAGAGCTCAGTGGCTCAGAGACTTCATTAAAGAGAACTAATTCGTGCGCTACTTGCCAGCACTTCTCATCGGTCGTCTGATTAGATTTGCCGTCAGGCTAGTTAGACCCGGTGGTGGCTCTGCTCTTCCAGGTTTAGTGGTTAGCAAATTAGCACCTAACTTGGTTTACAAAACTCTAAGTTCATTTCCAGATGGCTACGTTGCTATCACCGGTACTGCTGGTAAATCCACTACCACCAAGATGGTCGTTGCAATTGTAAGAGCCCATGGAGTTGAAGTCTTTACTAACCCATCAACAGCGAACATTGAGCAAGGATTCTTTAGCACGATTGTCAGAACAGGCAACCTGCTTGGGAAAGTACCCGGGGCTATCGCAATCCTCGAGATGGATGAAGCTCATGCTGCAAGTGTTGCTAAAAGAATTCAACCGACCACATCAGTAATCCTCAATGTTCTGGAAGACCAGCTTGATCGTTTTGTCGATCCAGCTTTAGTTCGAGAGACACTCACTTCGGTAGCGAAGCAAACCACACGAGCAGTTCTTCTGAATGCAGACGATCAGAACTGCTTATTGATTGATAGGGCATTAGCTAAGAGCTCGCATGTTGAGTGGTTTGGCTTTTCCAGAGATGCGAGCCTTGATGTCGATCTGCAATATGCACCAACATACATGGACGAACTGCCGAAACCAGATAGTTCAGTAACTCTTGTTTCTCAGAGCAATCGCCAGGTCAAAGTTGATGTATCTGGACAACAGGTAGCTTTTCAGTTGCCAAGTCGTGGAGCACACTTTGCTCTAGATGCAATTGCTGCTCTAGCAACAGCACAAGAAGTGTTAGGCACTAGATTCGACCTAACACTCGCTGCCAAGGTGCTCGATGAACTTCCTCCGGTCTTCTCTAGGGGAGAGATTAGAGAGATTGAAGGCGAACAGGTTGAGTTCATTCTGGTTCAGAACCCTGCCAGCTTCCAACTGAATCTAGACAACATTCAAGGAAGGCCAGAACAGGTACTTGTTGCAATCGGAAGAGATGTTCATGATCCTTCATGGCTATGGACCGTTGACTTCAAGAAGCTACACCATGTCTCGATAGTGAGTGGCTTCAACTACGCTGATGCAGCTCTAGTTCTCAAATACAACGATGTTGGAGTTGACAGAGTTGAATCCGATTACTTCCAGGCTATAGATGACTTCCTGTCGCTTCCTAAACCTTCAGTTGGGATAAAGACAGTTCTATACAGCGCTGATGCAATGCGCCGGCTTCGTAGGTATAAGGGTTTCACTGATCCTGAGGATGTGAACCGTGCCTAGATCGATTCGCCTTGGGGCTATGTCTCCTTCTCATCTCAACCTAAACGGGGATTTAGGAAACTTATTGGTGCTGAGCAAGCGCTTAGCGTGGCGCAACGTAAAGAGCAGCACCGAACATCTAGACGGATCAGAAGATCTCAGCCAATTCGATTTCATTCTCGTCGGGCACGGTTCTAGTGCAGCGTGGAAGCAGCTCCTTGATTCACGATCTGATTTGCTCAATAAGTTAGTTGAGTTCGTTGAAAGTGACGGAGCGCTGATGGCTGTGGCATCTGCTGCAGACAAGCTGGTACCGCTACTGACGGGAGTTGAAGTGAGTCGTGGTGGTCGAGTAAGTGAATTTGTGAATGCCGATGGATTTGTCGGTTATAAAAATTCTGAGAGTCAAGGACCTGATCTGGTTTGGCACAAGAACGCTCTGCTGACACAACTGCATGGTCCATTGTTGGCAAAGAACCCACTGCTAGCAGATCAGATTATTCAGAACAATGAATGGGCTGATGTCAGTTTAGAAAGTAGTCGTTTAACTGAAGTTGATGAACTAGCGATGCAATCTAGAAAGATTGCGTTCGAGCACTAAGCAGTTAGTTTGTCTGTCTCGTCTTGCCAGGTGATGGCAATCGGCTTTAGCTTCTCTTTGTTGGCGGTTCCATGATGGCCGCAGAACACTAGGTCGCCAGTTGCCAATACAACTCTGATGAATGCCTGCGCACCACAGATGTCGCATCGGTCTGCAGCGGTGAGAGCGGGTAGCTCCACTACTGCTTCTGTGTTTTCTGGTGTTTCTTGTGTTTGATCCATTAGTTCCTCCATACCAAGATAAACACACTGCGGGTCGATATTGTTCCTACAACAGCCTCATTTCGCTATCTGCGAATAGTTTTCTACTAACCGAGTGTCAGTGGGGCTTAGTTTCCTTGCACTTGCTTAGGCTTGAGAGGTGCCTACTAACGATTATTCAGCCCGACACCTGTCTGTATTAGAGGGGTTAGAGGCCGTTCGTAAGCGCCCGGGTATGTATATCGGTTCAACCGATAGCAGAGGTTTGATGCACTGCATCTGGGAGATCATCGA
>JBBAML010000001.1:92569-101795 GCA_040402515.1 Rhodoluna sp. | reverse complement strand
GACCGTGATGGTAAGACCTGGGCAATGTCCTTTCATAGAGGTGAGCCTGGCACATTTGATGACAAAAAATCCTTAGCACCGACAAGCACTTTCAAGCCTTTCAAAGACAAGAGCATGCTCAGAGAAGTGGGCAAAGTTGCTAAGGGAAAGACTGGTTCTAGAATCAGGTTCTGGGCAGACCCTCAGATTTTTATTAAAGATGCCGTCATCTCGCTTGACGACTTACTATCCAGAGCTAGGCAGACAGCTTTCCTCGTCCCCGGCTTGAAATTGGTGGTCTCGGATCAACGCTCAGGTAAAGCAGATAACCACGAGTTTCTCTTCAACGGTGGAATCACTGAGTTCGCTGACTTCCTAGCCAAAGATGCTCCGTTGAGCAACATTTGGAGACTTAGCGGATCTGGAGCTTATTCAGAGACGGTTCCCGTGTTGAATGCACAGGGAAACATGGAATCCAAAGAAGTTCAGCGCAACTGTGAAGTTGACGTGGTTGTTCGTTGGGGGACCGACTACGACACAGAAGTGAAGAGTTTCGTAAACATAATTGCAACACCAAAAGGTGGAACCCATCTCCAAGGTTTCGAGCAAGCTCTTCTCAAAGTTTTCAGAACTCAGGCTGAAGCGAACTCTAGAAAGTTCAAGTTAGGCTCCGAGAAAATTGAGAAAGAGGATGTCGCGGCAGGCTTGACAGCAGTGGTGACTGTGAGGCTTCCAGAGCCTCAATTCGAAGGTCAAACCAAGGAGATTCTTGGAACACCAGCCATTAAGAACATCGTTGCCGGTGTTGTCACAAAAGCGCTAACCGACCGATTTAACAGTTCTAAACGTGAAGACAAGGCACAGACCGCATTAGTTCTTGAAAAAGTCGTGAACGAAATGAAATCTAGAATTTCAGCTCGAACACACAAAGAAACTCAGCGTCGAAAAACTGCACTTGAATCATCATCACTGCCAACAAAACTTGTTGACTGCCGAACACAAGACACCATTGACTCTGAACTAATCATTGTTGAGGGAGAGTCCGCTCTGGGTACAGCCAAGTTGGCTCGTAACAGTGAATTCCAAGCGCTACTTCCAATACGTGGAAAGATCCTCAACGTTCAGAAGGCTGCAATTACAGACATGCTCAACAACACCGAGTGTGCATCAATAATTCAGGTGATCGGAGCTGGTTCTGGAAGAAGCTTTGACATCAATTCGGCTCGGTATGGAAAAGTAATCTTGATGAGCGACGCGGACGTTGATGGTGCTCACATTAGAACTCTGCTCTTGACTCTTTTCTATAAATACATGAGACCTTTGGTTGAAGACGGTCGTGTGTTCGCTGCGGTGCCTCCACTGCACAGAGTGATAGTTATGAACCCTGGCACAAAAGCTAATGAGGTTATATACACATACTCACAAGCTGAGCTTGAAAGCCTGTTAGCAAAGTTAGCTAAGGCTGGCAAAAAGTACCAGGAACCTATTCAGCGATACAAGGGTCTTGGTGAAATGGATGCAGATCAGTTAGCCGAGACAACCATGGATAGAAAATCTAGAAGTCTTAGACGCGTAACAGTTGAAGACTTGCAGAAGGCTGAAGATATGTTTGAGCTACTTATGGGAAATGAAGTTGCTCCACGAAGAGACTTCATTGTTGATAAAGCAGACTCTTTTGAAAGAGAGCGTATTGACGCTTAGTTGCTTCCTGCGCTGACGATTGTTGAAGCTAGAGGAGTTCCAGACGCATCTCGTTTAGCCGGTGTCGCCTCAACTTCCAAAGGCTTGCCTGAAGATCCCGAAGTCAGGATCGGAGAGTTTCCAACGAATGCGAAGTAGAGCTGATTCTCGTCACGAATGAACTTTTGAGCTCTAACTCCACCTGTTGCTCTACCCTTGGCAGGGAATTCACTTAGGGCCGAAATCTTTGCACTTCCAGAGTCGACAGCGCCCAGTGAATCACTGTTGTTTGCGGCAGTTAGAACGAGAGTGTCCTTTGAGGTCTTTATAGACGTGAAGAAGATAGCTTTTGCCCCTTCACCGAGTTTGATTCCAGCCATTCCCGCTGCACCTCTTCCCTGAGGTCTCACCGCTTCAGCTTGGAAGTGAAGAAGTTGGGCATCGTCGGTGACGAAGATTAGTTCGTCCTTATCTGTGCTCAATGATGCTCCGACTAGGACATCTCCCTGCTTTAGAGAAATGACCTCAAACTCAGACTTAGGTAGCCAGTCTCCCGTAATTCGTTTTACGTTTCCCTGCTGAGTGCCGAGGGCGATGGTTGTGTTCTCATCAAGTTCGAAAGCACCAAGAACAAGGATGTTTTTGGCAAGGCCAAGGAATTCTGCCACTGAAACACTGCTGGCTGGATCAAATGAACCATCTGCTGCTGGTATGTCGCTTGCGTGAACACGGTGCATGACACCGTCGCTGGTGAGGAAACCAATGTCACTTCTGGTTGTGGTTGAAACCTGACTACGAATCGCGTCATGCTTCTTGCGTTTGGCTGCTGGTGTGACAGGTTCGAGAGTTCTCAGAACTTGACCACTTGCAGTTAGAACAATGTGGCAAGGTGAGTCGGCTAACTGAGCATCAATTGCAGAAGCCTTGGCAGCGCTGACCGGCTTGATTTCTGTGACACCATCGCTGATCGTGGTTCGACGGTCATCCCCATACTTGTCTGAAACCTCTTGAAGTTCTCTGGAAACAACTTCCTTTAGGTTCTTTTCGCTTGAAAGGATCTTTTGAAGGTCGGAAATTTCCTTGGCAAGGTTTTTCGCTTCGGTATCTAGCTCAATCTTCGAGAATTTTGTTAGCCTTCTAAGCTTCAGTTCGAGAATGTATTCAGCTTGTATCTCAGACAGCGTGAACTTCTTCATGAGGTTTGTTCTAGCCTCATCAACCTCATCAGCGGTTCTGATGATTTTGATGACCTCATCAATGCTGAGGATTGCCTTCAGTAGTCCTTCGACAAGGTGCAACCTGGCAAGTTTCTTGCCCAGTCTGTTCTCACTTCTACGCTTAGTGACCACAATTCGATGCGCAAGGTATACACCAAGCATGTCTCTGAGTCCTAGGGTTTCAGGTCTTCCTTCAACTAGAGAAACATTGTTGATGCTGAAAGACTCTTCCAGCGGAGTGAATCTGTAGAGAAGATCAAGAACCACGTTTGGATCGAAGCCTGTTTTTAGTTCAATGACTAGTTTTAGACCGTTTGCGCGATCTGTTAGGTCGATAACATCGGCTATACCTTGAAGCTTCTTGGAATTGACGCCGTCTTTGATCTTTTCAATGACGCGTTCAGGGCCAACCAGATAAGGCAATTCAGTAACGACTAAAGCTAGCTTTCTAGGGGAAACCGATTCGATGGTGACGCGTGCTCTAGTTTTGAAACTACCGCGGCCAGTTTCGTAAGCTTCCTTGATACCTTCAGTTCCCATTATGATTCCACCGGTTGGTAGATCTGGACCTGGAATGAACTTCATGAGGTCTACGGATTCGAGCTTTGTATTGTTCAGCAGAGCAATAGCACCAGCAATAACCTCACGCATGTTGTGTGGTGCCATGTTGGTAGCCATACCCACCGCGATACCAGCAGAGCCATTAACTAGAAGGTTTGGGAAAGCTGCTGGAAGTACTTCGGGCTCTGAAAGCTGAGCGTCATAGTTTGGTTTGAAATCGACTACGTCTTCGTCTAAACCCTCATTCATGAGCAAAGCTGCTGGAGCTAACCGAGTTTCTGTGTATCGGGCGGCTGCTGGGCCATCGTCAAGGGAGCCGAAGTTACCATGTCCATCGATCAGTGGAACTCGGAGTGTGAACGCTTGAGCCATACGCACCATTGCGTCATATATGGCACCATCACCGTGCGGGTGGAGCTTGCCCATAACTTCACCGCTGACACGAGCCGATTTTACGTGACCTTTATCTGGTCTAAGACCCATTTCGCCCATCTGGAAGATGATGCGCCTCTGCACTGGTTTTAGTCCGTCTCTGGCATCTGGAAGTGCTCGAGCGTAGATAACTGAGTATGAGTACTCCAGGAACGATTCGCTCAGCTCTTCGATGAGCTCTATGTCAACGATTCTCTCGTCAGGGAATCGCTCCGTAGGCTTCTGCTCGGTCATAGTCTTTCGTCTTGAATCAACTGCCGTGTGGCAGACTTGTCTGGATGCTTACGATGTTACCTTCAGCCCCTAAATCATTGGGGAGGCTTGGCGAGGTGTTGATAAGCGCTGTGGCTTCAGTATCAGGTCAGACCAACCCTCTTGGATTAGCGACTAGACGTTCTGTCTGTGTCATCTTGGTCGATGGTTTAGGGGCAGCAAACCTCAGGAACGCCTCTGGTCATGCCAGGTTTCTCAACTCACAACAGTCCGACTCAGCTATGTGCTGGTTCCCTGCAACTACATCCACTTCAATAACTTCATTTGCAACAGCCAGCAATCCTTGGGATAACGGATTTCTCGGTTATCAGGTGTTTGACAAGAGCGCTCAGTCATCCATGAACTTACTCTCCGGCTGGGCTGATTACTCTGAGGGGAAGAGCTACCAAGATGCTCCTACATTGGCCGAAAGCACCATTTCAAATGGCGTAGGTTTTTACACGGTTGCCCCTTCGGTTTATGAGCATTCTGGATTCACAGGTGCCACCATGCGAGGAAGTAGCTTTCACGGAGTCGACAAAGTTGCGGACCGTTTCAGCGAAGCGCTTCGGCTACTTTCAGATCCAAACCAAAAGGTTGTTTACCTATACATTCCAGAACTAGATCAAATGGCTCACGCTCGAGGTTCTGAGTCCATTTCTTGGCTAAACCAATTAGAGGATCTTGATTCGTTAGTTAGAGACTTTGTAACTGCGATTCCCAAAAACTTGGGAGTAATTCTCACCGCTGATCACGGTGTTGTTGATGTGCCTAAAGAGAGTCACATCTACCTAGACGAGATTATGCCTAAGTCGGATTTTAAGTTTGTAGGGGGTGACACCAGGTCTTTGTATTTGTATTTACAGGACTCTGTCGACGTTGGTAAGACAAGAGAGGTCTTGGAAGAGAAGCTTGGTGACTCCTGTTACATCTGCACACCGGAGGATCTCATTGAAGCCGGTTACTGGAAGACGCTTAGTCCCAAATCGCTGAACGTAGCTCCTGACCTCCTAGTACTAGCCCGGAAAAGAGTTGCTTTGTATCACCGTGGTTTTGCGAAGTTTAAGTCTCTGCAGATGGTTGGACACCATGGCTCTATTACGAATGAAGAGTTGGCGATTCCGTTACTGAAGTTCGGTTTCTAGAAGGTTTCTTCGTCTTCTTCTTTAGTGCCGAACAGAACCTCAGCCCAACGGCTAGTGGTTTGTGGTTTAGCCTGTTCTGCTGAAACTGAGTTTGAAGGTTCGATTGGTTTCTGAACTTCAATAACAGAATCAATCTCAGGCTGAACCTCTTCCGGCTCTAGTGCTATCTCCAAAGCTTCTTCAGGCTCTTCATCTAGAGGTTCGTCCAAGTATGAAGTCTCAAATACGCTCTCTGGCTCTTCTTGAAGCACTCTAAGAATCGGTCTGGATGATGTGTCCTCTTGAACTTCGATAACTTCGGTTTGTGCTGACTCAACAATTTCTGGAACCACACTCAACGCGCTAGGAGCTTCAACCAGGGGAGTTGATTCTATTACTGGGTGAACAAAGCTAGTTGCTTGAACGTATTCGTTCTTCGGCTGCTGGCTCACTTCAGAGGTGCTGTTTGAGGTTAACGGCATACCATTCGATAGTTGAATAGCGCTCTGGTTCTCTGGGGTTAGTAGTAATAGCTTTGCGTTGAAAGACCAGATGGCGGATGCGCTTGAGCCATTGAGGAAGAAATTAGCCTGGACAAGCCACTGTCCGTCAGAAGATTTCTTGGAGGTCCAGTTCTGGATTTTGGCACCGTTTGTTGAAAGCCTGTCATCCATGACGAGACCGAATTCGATGTGTGATGGATCAGCAAAACGATCAGTTGCGAGATTCAGTCGAACGTTTCGGGCAAGATTTACTACGTGGTTTAGTTCGGAGATTATCGGAGCTCCGTATTTGCGGATCGCGTCTTCATCTGCAGGATTCTCTACAAGTAGCTGCTCAATGGTTGTTCCCTGGCGAATCTGCTCTTGGATCTCTCTCGGAGTTAGTGCTTTACCCGCGTCTGCTGGTTTACGAGCCTTAAGGGCTTTTAGCAAATCCTCAGTTATCTCTAGTGAGTGTTTTGAACCGTCGGGTGCTTCCAATTCCAAGTGGCTTGTTGACACACCAGTAATACGTAAATCAGCCATTGCTAGCCCTCCTGTGCATAGTTTTGCACTGATATGAGCGATTATCTGGTTGATTGGCGGTGTGCCGCGACACGCCAAAGAGTTCGATTACCTGAGAACTTGCTGATTATGGTCTCTAATGTATTTGCATTATTGGTTTAGATGCGTGAGACTTCCTGCGCCTACCTATTTTGTTTGAAAGGAAAGTAATTGGCCACCGATTACGATGCCCCGCGCAAAAATGATGACGACACAGAGTCGTTAGAGGCGATCAAGGACAGAATCCCTGAGGGCACCACAGCTAGCTCAGACGTCGATGACGCTGACCACTCTGACTCTTTTGCAATCCCTGAGGTTGCCAACGAGGAACTAGACGTTGTCGTCGTTCCTAAGCAAGAAGATGAATTTACCTGCAGTGAATGCTTCATTGTTAAGCACCACTCACAAAAAGCCCGCAAGGACGGCCAATATGGTCCTGTTTGCGTTGACTGCTCTAACTAGTTAGTTCGCTAAATTTCTTAGCCAGTAGTTCAGGGTTTCTGCTCGAGATGAGCCAATACGGCGTCGGATCGGATGGGTCGTTTAATTCAATTTTCAAAAGACCTTTTACTCCGACTTGGAACCTTACGTAGGCAGCAGGATGGAGCTTCGGCCCTTTTTCTGATTGTTGATAACTAGCGGATATTGCTGTAATCCCTGTGATGTATTGGGTTGGAATCTGTACTTTTCCAATACTCAAAGATTCTTTAGATAGAACCAGAGTTGGGGCTCCCAAGAGCCCGATGCTGATAATTGCCACCTCACAAACCACAAATGTGATTAGTGCCCACAGGTCATCGAACGCCAAAACAATTAGATACAGAGCTGTTGGTACGAAGAGGGTAGCTAGAAAGAATGAGAGCCCTGGGAACACCCGTTCGCTGTACGAGGGAGAGTTACTTGTTTTGGTCATGCGTTTAGAATACGACCATGACAAGTATTGATGTGCTAATCAGCTGTTCAGAAGAATTCCTACCCGTTATGGGTAATCCCGGTGACGCCGGCTATGACCTAAGAAGTGCTGTGGATATCAGTATTGAGGTCGGTCATAGAGCATTGATCCCAACCGGAGTGAGTATTGCACTTCCAGCTGGTTATGTTGCTCTCGTACACCCTAGGAGCGGACTTGCAGCAAAGCATGGCGTAACAGTTCTCAATGCACCTGGAACCGTTGACGCCGGTTACCGTGGTGAAATTGCAGTAACCCTGATCAACCATGGTCATGAAACTTTCGAAGTCAAGCGTGGCGATCGCATTGCTCAGATAATCTTTCAAAAGTTTGAGTCAGTTAACTTCGTAAGCGTTGTTGAGCTCCCAGGTTCACAAAGAGGCACTGCTGGTTTTGGTTCGACAGGGGTCAAGTAATGAATGATTCTCTTTATCCAAAGTCCACAGCTGGTTTGTTAGGTCCATTTGACGAGTCCGATCCAAACGCTCCAACCGATCTAGCTGAGTTTGGTTCCATTGCATTCCTTCCTAACCCACGAGTTGCTGTCAGAGCTGAAATTGAAGAAGGCACAGGTCGTATGGTGGCGCTTTCTTTCGATTATTCAGACAGTACTCTTCAGGTGCAGGCTTTTGCTAGCCCTAAAGGCGAGTCGCTTTGGGATGATGTGCTTGCAGACATAACAGCTAATCTCGAGTCGCAGGGCATTTCTATCGAAAGACACCTTGGTCCTTTTGGTTCAGAGATATATGCTCACATTCCAATTAGTCCTGATGAACTAAAGCCTGTTCGCATGTTTGGCCTATCCGGCGATAGGTGGTTGCTCAGGGGAGTTATCTCTGGTTCTGCAGTTACTGAACTGGACGCAAAGAATGAACTCGAGAGCGTGTTCAGAAGTATCGTGATCCGTCGTGGGCAAGTCCCACTTCCACCTAGAGAATTACTTCCTCTTTCGCTTCCCGAAGGCGCTATCGTTCCAAAGGCAAACTAGTGTCCGAAGATAAGAAAGCAAATCAAGCGGAAAAGTATGGTCTACGTAAAACGGATGACGGTTACCAGCTTGATGCGAAAAGTCTTCTAGGTAGTGTCGGTGGAGTTCAGGGTCTCATCGAGACAACCTTGCCAGGTTTTCTGTACGTGCTTACCTTTTCCATCACTCGAAACGCAGTTATCGCTGCTTCTGTAGTTGGATTTGCTGTTTTGGTCCTCACGATTAGGCACTTTGTGCTCAAAAGGCCTTGGACTCAGCTCGTTGGTTCGTTTGTTGGTGTTGGCCTAGCTATTTGGCTGACGCTAAGACCGGGTGGGCAAGCAGGCGACTTCTATCTCAAGGACTTCTGGATAAATGCTGCCTACGGATCCGTCCTGCTGCTCAGTGTGATCTTGCGTTATCCCCTGATAGGCCTTCTGGTAGGGGTCCTAACCAATCAAGGGCTCCAATGGCGCAAGGACAGGCGTAAGGTTCGCTATTTTGACCTGGTAACCCTGCTCTGGGTTGGATTATTCGCCACCAGACTCATAGTTGAGCTTCCCCTTTACTTCGCTGGAGACGTGGTCACTTTAGGCTTTGTGAAGATTGTTCTGGGGCTGCCTTTCTACTTGACCATGATCTGGGTCTCATGGCTTCTGCTCAGACGCGTAGTCAAGGCCGAACTAGATGGTAATTTGGACTAAGAGAGTTCGGTTACAGCTTTAGGAGTTGGCGTTGTCCAAGGTAGATAGTTTCAAATCAAGTTCAATTTTGGATGTCAACGGTAAGCAATACCGCATCTACAGACTCGACAGCGTTCTAAAGAGTCCGCTTCCATACTCTTTGAAGATTCTTCTTGAGAACCTGCTGCGCACCGAAGATGGCGCAAACATCACTTCTGATCACATCCAAGCGATTGCTAATTGGGATCCAAATGCAGAGCCAGACACAGAGATTCAGTTCAGCCCAGCCAGAGTAATCATGCAGGACTTCACCGGAGTTCCTTGCATCGTAGATCT
>JBBAML010000001.1:79544-92469 GCA_040402515.1 Rhodoluna sp. | reverse complement strand
GGTTGGGGTGTTGGTGGAATTGAAGCCGAGGCTGCGATGTTGGGTCAGCCTGTTTCGATGCTTATCCCCAAGGTAGTTGGATTCAAGCTAACTGGCTCTATTCCGGTTGGCGCAACAGCTACAGATGTCGTTCTAACAATCACTGAGAAGCTTCGTAAGCACGGTGTGGTTGGAAAATTCGTAGAGTTCTATGGAGCTGGTGTTGCATCCGTGCCATTGGCAAACAGAGCAACGATTGGAAACATGAGCCCTGAGTTTGGTTCTACAGTTGCTATCTTCCCAATCGATCAGGTCACCATCGATTATCTTCGTGGCACAGGTCGCTCTGAAGATCAGATCGCCCTAGTTGAGCAATACAGCAAGCTCCAAGGACTATGGCACGACGAGTCAAACGAAGCTAAATACAGTGAGTATCTAGAACTTGACCTCAGCACTGTGGTGCCATCTATCGCAGGACCAAAGCGTCCTCAGGACCGCATCGAACTGCACAAAGCTAAAGAGCATTACAACTCAGACATCTCGACCTATAGCGTTGAGAAGTCGAAGCCGTCAGTTGTCTCCGGCGCAGACTATTCGATTGACAATGGTGTAGTTGCCATCGCATCAATCACTTCTTGTACAAACACCTCAAACCCTTCAGTAATGATGGCTGCAGGACTTCTTGCACGTAAGGCTGTTGCTAAGGGGCTAAAGAGTAAGCCTTGGGTTAAGACATCTCTGGCACCTGGCTCTAAGGTGGTCACTGAGTACTTCGACAAAGCAGGACTAACCGCTGATCTGAATGGGTTGGGTTTTGATCTTGTCGGTTACGGATGCACTACCTGTATTGGAAACTCTGGACCCCTTGATGCAAACATTTCCTCAGCTATCAATGAAAACGACCTAGCAGTAACAGCAGTTTTGTCGGGTAACCGAAACTTTGAGGGACGCATCAACCCAGACGTGAAGATGAACTATTTAGCTTCACCTCCTCTGGTCGTTGCTTATGCGCTTGCTGGAACTATGGACTTCGATTTCGAAACAGACTCGCTGGGCACTGACGCATCTGGTCAGGAAGTGTTCCTGAGCGATATCTGGCCAACTCCAGAAGAAGTTCAGAAGACTATCGATGAGACCATCAACTCGGACATGTTCACTCGACAGTATGCTGGCGTTTTTGATGGTGACGCTCGTTGGCAATCCCTACCAACTCCAACAGGTGACACTTTCAGTTGGGACCCTAGGAGCACTTACGTTAGAAAGCCGCCATACTTCGACGGTATGACCATGGAAACAAAGCCGGTGGTTGATGTTGTTGGTGCAAGAGTGCTCGCAAAACTCGGGGACTCTGTAACAACCGATCACATTTCTCCTGCCGGATCTATCAAAGCTGATTCACCAGCAGGTAAGTACCTCACAGAGCACGGTGTCTCTAGAGTTGATTTCAACTCTTACGGGTCAAGACGCGGAAACCACGAAGTTATGATTCGTGGAACTTTTGCCAACATCAGACTGCGTAACCAGTTGCTGGATAACGTTGAGGGTGGATACACCAGAGACTTCACTATTGATTCAGCTCCTCAAGCATTTATTTACGATGCCTCAAGCAACTACCAAGCTCAGAGCATTCCGCTAGTGATTTTGGCTGGTAAAGAATATGGATCTGGTTCTTCTAGAGACTGGGCAGCTAAGGGAACAGCCCTTCTGGGTGTGAAGGCTGTTATTGCAGAAAGCTTTGAAAGAATCCACCGAAGCAACCTAATTGGTATGGGTGTATTGCCACTTCAGTTCCCAGCAGGTGCAACTGCTGCTTCCCTTGGATTAGATGGAACTGAAGAGTTCCACATTGCAGGAGTAACTGAGCTCAATAATGGTCACACTCCGAAGACTCTAAAAGTAACTGCGGTTCCAACAGCTCATTCAGCTCCAGGCAAATCTGAGATCAGCTTCGAGGCTGTTCTAAGAATTGACACACCAGGTGAGGCTGACTACTTCCGTCACGGCGGAATCTTGCAGTATGTATTAAGAAGTTTGGTTGGCTAAACAGCAAATGTCTATCCTCAACGGCATCTCGAAACCAAGCGACCTTCGGAATCTAACCGATTCAGAAATGGGGTCGCTTGCTCAAGAGATTCGTGAGTATCTAGTAAAAACAATCACCGCAACAGGTGGCCACTTAGGTCCAAACCTAGGGGTTGTGGAACTCACTCTTGCAATTCACAGAGTCTTTGATTCTCCTCACGACCGAATCATTTTCGACACAGGGCACCAGAGCTATGTGCACAAGTTGGTTACCGGCAGAACAGATCTATCCAACATTAGAACCAAAGGTGGCATCGCAGGCTACCCACAGCGTTCGGAGTCTGAACACGATGTTGTTGAGTCTTCACATGCTTCATCGTCACTATCTTGGGCTGATGGTATCTCTCGTGCATACAAGCTAACCGGTCAGGGCGACCGTGCTGTTGTTGCAGTAATTGGTGATGGAGCACTTACCGGCGGCATGGCTTGGGAAGCCCTAAATAACATCACTGACGATAATGATCGCAAGTTGATCATCGTAGTAAATGACAACGGCCGGTCTTATGCTCCAACAATTGGTGGTTTGGCCAGATATCTGAATGAGGTTCGCACTGAACCCATGTATCGAAAGATGTATCGCAGCTCAAGAAAGTTTTTCTCTAGATTCGGTTTGCCAGGTCGAATGCTGTTCTCAACAGTTCGCGGCGCAGGTAAAGGGTTACTGGCAACTTTCGCCCCGAAGAGCATGTTCCCTAATCTTGACATCAAATACATTGGCCCTATCGATGGTCACGACCTCGAGGCGATGGAGCAAGCGTTAAGACAAGCAGAAAAGTTTCAAGCTCCAGTCATCGTTCACGCGATTACCCAGAAGGGTAGAGGCTTTACCCTTGCAGAAGAAGACACAGAAGACCAATTCCACGCCGTTGGTCAAATAGATCCAGTTACCGGCAAATCGCTCGAGACCAAGACTGGTCCGTCATGGACATCCGTGTTCTCTGAAGAGATGGTTTCAATAGCAGATAAGAACGAGAGCATCGTTGGTATCACAGGTGCCATGTTGATCCCGGTCGGTTTGAAGAAGTTCGCAGACAAATACCCAGATCGAGTATTTGATGTTGGTATCGCAGAACAGCACGCTGTTACTTCATCTGCAGGGCTTGCTTTCGGTGGATTGCATCCTGTTGTTGCGATATATGCAACCTTCATGAACAGAGCCTTCGATCAGGTACTAATGGATGTTGCACTCCACAACGCGGGCGTAACCTTCGTTCTCGATCGAGCAGGTGTTACTGGGCCTGATGGAGCTAGCCACCACGGTATGTGGGATTTGGCTTTACTCCAGATTGTGCCAGGTATCGAGATAGCAGCACCAAGAGATGCAATTACATTGAAGCAAGAACTTGCTGAAGCTGTGGCTATCTCTGATCGGCCAACAGTGCTTCGATTTCCTAAAGGCGTTGCACCAGAAGAGATTCCAGCTCTTCGAAGACTTCACGACGGTGTTGATGTTTTATTTGAAGCACCGAGCAAAGATGTGCTGATAGTTTCCGTTGGAGCAATGGCACCGGTGGCTTTGAAAGTTGCTGACCTGCTTTCCGCTCAGGGGATAGGCGCCACAGTTATCGACCCTCGTTGGGTGGTTCCAGTTCGCAAGAGCGTTCTAGATCTTGCTGCCAACCACAGGCTAGTTGTCTCTCTGGAAGATGGGGTTCGTGTTGGCGGTATTGGAACTCGCGTACGTCAAGACCTTCGATCGGCTCAGATCGACACTGCCCTGAATGAACTTGGTTTGCCTGATGAGTTCCTTGAACATGCCTCAAGGTCTGAAATCATGGAGCGAGTTGGTTTAACCGCTCAGAGCATTGCTCAGGAAATCGTAGCGCAGGTCGTTGGAGCGAGAGTTCCTCACGCTAAGCCATTAGAAGAAATTACTCCAAAGAACTCTCAGCAACAGCTTTAGTAGCAAGTGCTTCAACAAAGAGCTCTGAAACTGCCTGTATTTGCCAGTTGCGTGCATTCTTGGATCGTAAAAACTCGCCAATAGTTTCTGCTGTAAGCGGCTGTGGTGGTTCAAAGCAAATTGCACGCATTGTTTCAGGACTCAAGATGTTTTCGGGAGGCATGTTTAGGGCTGTCGTCAATTCTGAAATCACAGCCTTGGCTGCCATAAGCCTCGCGTTAGCTTCAGGAAACTTTTGCGGCCAGTTTCTATGATTGGGTATGCCAGTTGCTTTGACTCTTAACTCAACCAGATCTTTGGTTGTTGTGCCTAAGGTGTATGCATCCCACCAGGTATCTAGAAAGGTTCTACTGGCTTTTCCTGTAAAGGTTCTAAGAGACGATAGTTCAGATTTACTCTTCGGCAAGGCTTTGATGACAGCGACTATTGCCGCGTCAGGGATAAGTCTTCCGGGAGCATAATCGCGGTCCTTAGCCAGTTTCTCTCTCGCTTCCCACATGTGTTTTGCAATGGTGAGCGAACGAGCATCTTTGACTTCATGCAGACCCGTAAGCGTTCTCCAACGATCAATCTTCGGTGGCTTAGTTGAGGGCACTGTGAGGAAATTGAATTCCTCTTCGGCAATTTCCATTTTTGAATTTGCTATTAGGTCTGCCCCAACGCAGCTCCAGAGTTCATGTAAGACGTCCACATCTAAAGCTGCATACTCTAACCACTCTTGTCTAAGTGGGCGTTCGCTCCAGTCAACAGCGGAGTGTTCCTTAGCTAACTTGAGTGAGAGGTAGTGCTCAGTAATAGTTCCAAGCGAAACTCTAGGTAAGCCAAGAATTCTAGAACCGAGTTCCGTGTCCAAAATCTTTAACGGTCTTATTCCAAGTTCATCAAGACATGGAATATCTTGACTGGCAGCATGGATGATCCATGCCTTACTTGATAAAACAGTTTTCAACTCGGTCCAAAGTTCTGTGTTGTATTCAGCGACTGGATCAATTAGAAAGATTGCTTGACCTGAAACTCCAACCTGCAGTAAATAGGCGCGTTGCCCATATCTGAAACCGCTGGCTCTCTCGGCATCAATTGCTAGTGAATCTTGGGACTCAGTTATCAGCTTTAGAGCAGCAGTTAATCCCTCATCTGTTTCAACCAGATAGTAGGGGAGTCTTGATTTGGTAAGAGGTATTGCCTGCGATTCTTCGACTACTTCAGTAGCTTCTTCGGTCACTTGGCATTCACAATCTTGACTACGTCTTCACCACCCACGTGAAAACCTGCCATTTCTGCAATTAGATTCTGCCAAGCAGCAAAATGTGGCGCCAGGTCGTCATCTGTTGGTGACCATGAGGCTCTGAGTTCTACTTCACTGTGCACTGGCTCTCCTTCTAGAGAACCAACACCGGTGGAAATCATCTTCGTGATGGTACCTGCACCATTTATGTACTGTGCGCCATGGTTCTTTAGCGCGAGTTCTAGAGTGCCCCACCAATACTGTGCGTAGTCATCCTGATCTGCAACGTCAGTTTCGAGGGGAGACTTTCCGTATGCAATAACCCGCATGTTAGAGCCCCAAGTCTCGAACTCCTCGGGATCATGTAAAAATACGATGCGTCCAGCAGCCCTGTTGTTAGGGGTCTCGGCCGGGTTGGGTTTATGTGTTGAGAAGGCTAAGGCGTTTGGAGCAATTTTTTCTGGAGCAGGAATCTGGTGGGTCTCTAATTCAACCCTTAGGAGGTCGTGGTTGATTCCCATGGTCGCTGCAGCAAATTGGGCTGGGACCTCGTTAGGGAATTCAAATAGAGCCATCTGTTCTAGGCTAAATGCGGTGAGGGCTTAGGAAGCCCTGCCACGCCGCTACAGGAGGTCTCTTGAAACGTTTTATCGCTAGATACGTTGCGATGTTTCGCCTACTGTGGCTATCTCCAGTGGTCAAAGGGGAGTTCTCAATACTTCGCACCGAAAGGAGACAAAGCCAAACATACCTTCTACTTCCTGATAACGCTGACACCCAAGCGCCTGGAACCCAGTCCCTATTCTGGGATTCCCGCAAAGGACATTGCGCAGTCGAGTTCTCAAATGCTTCCGCTGAGGGACGTTGGTTCAAGGTTCTAGAGACCTTTGGTGAAGAACCTAGAGTAACTAAAGGTTCTTGGCTATCGGGTTGGTTGGGTGAGAGACCTGAGCATTTTGGTATCACCGAATATGACACCGTAACTTTGAGCGATGCGACAAAGGCTGTCGTAACAAAGATGGACAGCAAAAGTTGGGTAATTCATGTTCATGGACGAAAGACGCTAATCGGCGAAACGCTTCGTAACTTGCCCCTATTCGAAAACCTTGGATACCGTCAAATGGCCATCTCTCATTGGACTGATCCAAAACCATACGGTCTGGGGCAACGCCGATCAACTCTCGGACTTACGGAGTGGAAACTAGTTGAGCAAGCAGTGGAATTCGCTAAAGAGAATGGAGCGACTCAGGTCATTCTCTTCGGTTGGTCTTTGGGCGGCATGATTTGTGGCCAATACCTAAAGAGAGCTACAGATACCTCGCTCGTGCAAGGAGTGCTCTTCGATTCACCGATGTTTGACATCAGGAACACTCTCAGGTTCCAGGCTGGTCTTGCCGGTTATCCTGAGGCCTTCGCAGATGATGTATGCGAGCTAATTGAAAGGTCTTGGCTCCTGAGAACGCTTGGTTACCCGAAGATTGCTGTGGATAAACTCAGTCTCTCCAAAAAGGCAATTCGATCAGATCGACCAATGCTCGTCCTCTATTCACTAAATGATGGATACATCCAGATTTCAGACGCTGTTGATTTTGCGAGGATTAACTCAAACGTTCAGTTACAAGAGTTTAAGGGAGCTAGACACTGTCGCCTAAAGAACTCGAATCCCGAGCTTTACGACAAGACATTAACTAGTTTTCTGGTGAAACTTTGAACTTGAAGAACCAGGTATCGTCTGAATTTAGAAGTTGAATTAGTTGACTCGCAACACCAAGTGACTCAACAAACTCTTCGGCTTTAGTCGTTGCCAATTCTCTGGTGGCTGCATGCGTGACTGTTAGACAGATCTCATCCAATACCTTCGTACTCGCTATTTGCTTTAGAGATTCAATTCCTGATTCAAGAAGCGTGTAATCAGAACCGATTTCTTTTCGAATCTCTTGCACAACTTGTGCAATCGGCGAGTTCGATATTTTGAGCCATTTCACCATTGAGTTTTGATACTTAGTCTCAGGTTCATCTGCAGAGCAAACAAAAACGACCTGTGCGCTCGCTTCTCCAGTTGCGGGGATGTTTAGGTCGTTGGGCTTTGAAGTGATGATTGCCAGAGGTGCGAATCTTGATGCGCGCAGGTTTTCAGCTCGAGCGGTTCTCCCAGTCGTAATGATGAGGTCTGAGTGGAATCGGATTACTCGTAGGAAGTATCGGTCTATTTCGTTGCTTGACGAGTTGCTATTGGTACCTGAGTCTCCATTCAGGTCTATTACGTAGTTGAATCTAATTCCTGAGGTCTTCGGATACCAATGAGTGGCTTCGCTAATGCCCGCTTTCTTTGGGTCTAGCTCTACTTCTGAAGAACCAGGAAAGATTTCTCTAAGAATCAAAGTGATTTCTCTTGAACTTGACGTTTGATGCGAGTGAGCATGCCATGCATGCCCCTGATTCGTAAAGGGGACACAAGCTCTGAGAGCTTTAGGTCTTGGATGAATTGGTCAGAGAAGGAACTAATGGTTCCTAAGCCCTGACCGTCGAGAGCTAGCTGAAGTATTGAAGCGAAGCCTCGAGTAGTCGGAGCTTCGGCAGGAGCAGTTAGAAAAATGTTTGCCTTCCCATTCTCAACTTCAACAAATAGGTACACGGGGGATTGGCACTCTTCTACTCGTTCTAAAAGTTCAGGGTGATCTGCATATCTTTCTGGCAAGGCAGGCAGAGCGTTTGCGTATTCCAATAGAAGTTCAAGTCTTGAAGAAGCTGGTACCTCATTAAAAGCTTCAACTATGTCTGCGGCTGCTTCCGTGTATTCAACCAAAGTTAGAAACCAACCGGAACTACACCAGGCTCAGAGCCTTTAACAATTGGAACGCGAACAGCGGATCCCCATTCCGTCCAGCTTCCGTCATAGTTTCGCACCTTCTCAATTCCAAGCAGATACTTTAGAACGAACCAGGTGTGTGATGATCTTTCACCGATGCGGCAGTACGCGATGACGTCACTTGCTTGACCAATACCTGCTTTATTAATGTAGACATCAGTTAGGTCTTCGATTGACTTGAAGGTTTGATCATCTTCAACTGCTCGACTCCATGGAACAGAAGCTGCTGTTGGAATGTGGCCTCCGCGAAGTGCGCCTTCATCTGGGTAGTTTGGCATGTGCGTTCTTTCACCGGAGAACTCTTCAGGAGAGCGGACGTCGATGAGCGGTTTACCCAAGTGAGCTAATACATCTTGTTTGAAAGCACGAATGCTTTTGTCATCTCTAGTGATGACTGGGTAATCGGTTGTTGAACGATTTGTTGAGTCAGTTGTAAGTTCTCGACCCTCGTCAATCCATTTGGCTCTTCCACCATCGAGGATGCGTACGTCACCGTGACCAAAGAGCTTGATAACCCAGAAAGCGTATGTCGCCCACCAGTTACTCTTGTCTCCATAGATCACGAGAGTGTCGTCCCTAGAGATTCCCTTAGCGCTAAGAAGTTCTGCCATGTCTTCTCCGTTTAGGTAGTCCCTTGTAATTGGGTGGTTCAATTCGGTATGCCAATCTAGCTTGATCGCGCCTGGAATGTGACCTGTCTCGAATAGCAGAATGTCTTCATCGCATTCGATGACAACAAGGCCAGGCTTGTCTAGGTTTGCGGCTAGCCATTCTGTTGAAACCAATGCCTCTGGGTGCTTGTATTGAGCGAATTTAGGGTTGGTGTCTAGTTCGTAAGTCAATGTCTTAGCCTCTTCTAGATTTAGAATGTTTTAGCGGTGGGACTATTCTCCCAAATAATTCCCGCAAAGAGAATGGCCATTCGTAAATGCGGGTAACAATCCAGGATTTGAAGACTGACATCACAGTCTCAGAGCTCTTTGCTGAGTTGGTTCCGCCTAAGGAGTTTGAGCCAGCTAATTTCAGCAATTACTATCCAGATAAGAACTTCAGCTCTCAGCAGGAAGCACTAGACAAGGCTCGGATCTTTTCCTCTGCTCTAGGAAGGAAGAACTCTAGTGAACTCGGGGTGTATTTGGATGGTGGATTTGGTGTTGGTAAGACCCATATTTTGGCTTCTATCTACCATGAGGCTAAATGCACCAAACTTTTTGGTCCATTCATCGCTTATACATCCATGATCGGTTATTTGGGTTTTGCTGAAGCTGTAACCCAATTTTCCAAATACAAATTGCTCTGTATCGATGAATTTGAACTAGATGATCCAGGGGACACCATGATTATGTCTAGGTTCCTCAAGGAACTCAGCGCTAAGGGTGTCCGGTTTGCAACAACATCAAATACTCCACCAAGTGCGCTCGGGGAGGGTCGCTTTGCGGCTGAAGGGTTCCAGCGAGAGATTCAGTCCGTGGCGAGTCAGTTCGTCATTTGCAGAATCGACGGCGAGGATTATCGGCACCGAAAGGCCGAATATGACTTTAGAGACATTGCTGCGAGCAAACTAGATGAACTAGTCAAATCCAATGAACGAGTTTTGGTATCAAAGTTCTCAGAGTTACTAGGTTTTCTATCTACTATCCATCAGTCAAAATATGCGAAGGTAGCTGAGCAATTCGAGAGCATAGTCATCGAGGATGTCTATCAGATTGATGACCAGTTTGAGGGTCTGCGCTTTGTTTCCCTGATTGACCGTTGCTATGAAGCTGGAATACGGGTCCACTTCACTGGATTAGTTTTGAGTTCAGTATTCAGAGAAGACCATGTTCAAGGGGCTTATCGAAAGAAGTATCTTCGTTCGCTGTCTCGTCTTTCAGCAATGCAAGGCTAATTTTTTACATTCCCGAAACATTTCGAGGTGTTTCAGGAAACATATCTCCTGCACTCTAGTGATAACCCTAATTGGGCTCAAACTTCTTGGAGGAAATTATGGATCAAGGAAATACCGCATTCGTATTGATTAGCGCGGCTTTAGTACTTTTGATGACACCTGGCTTGGCATTCTTTTACGGAGGAATGGTTAAGGCCAAGTCTGTTGTAAGCATGATGATGCTCTCTTGGGGCTCACTAGGTCTTGTCGGTGTGCTTTGGGTTCTTTACGGCTATGCAGTGAGCTTCGGTAGCTCTGCAAGTAGCACGTTTATCGGTATTCCTGGTTGGTTTGGAATTGACACAGCGTCATTGGGTCTTACTGCTGAAACTGCAGGAGCACTAGGTGAGCAGACTGGCAACTACCCGAGCATGGCGTTTGTTGCTTTCCAGGCAACCTTTGCGATCATTACCGTTGCTCTTATTTCAGGTGCAATTGCTGACCGTGCAAAATTCGGTGGCTGGATGATCTTTGCTGGTATCTGGGCAACTCTCGTGTACTTCCCGGTTGCAAACTGGGTTTTCAACTATGGTCCTGATACAACAGCTAACGGTGATGGCTGGCTAGTACAACTCGGCGTTATTGACTTCGCTGGCGGAACTGCAGTTCACATCAACGCTGGTGCTGCCGGTCTTGCTCTAGCCCTAGTACTTGGTAAGCGTTTCGGCTTTAGCAAGGGAATCACCCAACCTCACAACGTTCCACTAACTCTCCTTGGTGTTGCCTTGCTATGGTTCGGTTGGTTTGGTTTCAATGCTGGAAGCGAACTCGGTGCAGATGGTAAGGCTTCTATTGCTTTCATCAACACTCTTGCTGCTCCTGCTGCGGCGATGGTCGGTTGGATCATCGTAGAGAAGATGCGTCACGGTAAGGCAACTTCAATTGGTGCAGGTTCTGGTGCAGTCGCAGGTCTAGTTGCTATCACTCCTGCCTGTGCTGATCTTGATCCAGTCTGGGGGATGGTTCTTGGTCTGGTTGCAGGTGCACTCTGTGCTCTAGCTATTGACTTGAAGTTTGCTCTTGGTTTCGATGACTCACTGGATGTTGTTGGTATCCACCTGGTTGGTGGAATTGTAGGAACCTTATTCATCGGTGTCTTTGGACGTACTGGTGGATTCGCTTTCGGTAATGGGTTCGAGCAGCTTGGAAAACAAGCAATCGGTGCTGGAGCAGTTCTTGTCTACAGCTTCGTTCTTGCTTACCTGATTGGTCTTGCAATTGAAAAGACCGTTGGTTTCCGCGTCAAGGCTGAAGATGAGATTGCTGGAATCGACACGGTAGTTCACGGTGAAGAGGCCTACGCCTTCGGAAACGACCGAGTCTAACCCTAGTTAGTTACTGCCCCTGTGGTGCTTGATTTAGCGCCACAGGGGTTTAACTTTGACGAACTTTACCTAAATCGGTTAGAGTTCTATTTGTCTCGTAAGAGATAAGCGGATGTGGCTCAGTTGGTAGAGCACAACCTTGCCAAGGTTGGGGTCGCGAGTTCGAATCTCGTCATCCGCTCGAAGCGGGCTCAAATAAAGCCTCGTGGAAACATGGTGGAGTGGCTGAGCGGCCCAAAGCAGCAGCCTGCAAAGCTGTCAAACCACGGGTTCAAATCCCGTCTCCACCTCCAAGATTTACTACCTGGACGATTGGCGCAGCGGTAGCGCACTTCCTTGACATGGAAGGGGTCACTGGTTCGATCCCAGTATCGTCCACCAGCACGGAGAAGTAGAGTCACTGATTGGGGAAATGAATCAGATGGCAAAACCAAAGAAATATTTCAAGGTTTATGGGATCCCAGTTAATCCGAAACCTCTGCGTGAAGTTTTTCTAGATACCTTCGAAACCCGAAACGAAGCAGACGCATACATACTTGCTCTGCACAGGTCTCAGCTCAGCGGTGAACCTGTTTACAAGGAATACCGAATCAAAGTTGGCGCATACAGAAGCGAATAGTTAGGAGATGTTAGTTCCTACGAGGTGCCCAATCGCGTAAGTTACTCCCATGGTTAGCAGGCTCACAAAGAGGTTTCTAACTATTCCTTTGCCAGGTTTTGCACCACCAATTTTTGCGCCAACAAATCCGGTGAGAATCAGAGCAAAAACAACTGAACCTACTGTCGCAGGGATTCGGTACTCAACCCAAGGCCCGATAACGGCTAGAAGAGGGAGCAACCCTCCAATTGCAAATGCGACAAATGAAGAGAGTGCAGCCTGAGTTGGGCTGACGTGATGATCTGAGTCAATGCCAAGCTCAGCTTCCGCGTGCGCCTTCAAGGCGTCTTGGTTAGTAAGTTCTTGTGCTACTTGAATGGCTAGTTTTGGTGAGATTCCTTTTTGCTCATAGAACCAAGCCAGCTCCCGTAGTTCACCGTCAGGGTTATCTGCAAGTTCTTTTCTTTCAACAGCTAAAGCAGCTTTCTCGCTGTCTTTCTGTGCGCTCACAGAAGTGTATTCGCCACCAGCCATAGAAATTGATCCAGCAACTACAGCCGCTACACCGGCGATGAGGATGGTGCCAGAAGTAACGCCAGGTGATGCTGCAACACCGAGGATGAGTCCAGATGTGGACATGATTCCATCGTTTGCGCCTAGTACTCCAGCCCTCAGCCAGTTGAGTTTTGCCGCCATCGTGCTTCTTTGAAACTCTAGAGACGCAAGGGTTGAGTCCAGTTCTGAACTGTTTGGTTCGGTCATGCTTTTAGAAAACACCATAAACAGGCTATTTACTAGCAAGGCACACCTAACCAGACTGGTTTAGGATTTAGAGATACAGCCTTACGGAGAGATTTTGAACACCAGCGATCAAATATTAGCCAACATCGACGGCTTGGAACAGAGTATTCCTGCTAACTCGACTGGATTTACTCTGTTCACTGAGAAGACAGTGGTCGCTGTTCGAGTAAATGGCGAGCTAAAAGACCTCGCACACACAGTTGCTGCTGGTGACGT
>JBBAML010000001.1:41970-79444 GCA_040402515.1 Rhodoluna sp. | reverse complement strand
GGTTATGAGTTTGTTTACAGCCCACATGTGACTAAGTCAAACCTCTTTGAGACCTCAGGTCACCTTGAGTGGTACGCCGAAGGTATGTTCCCTCCACTAAAGCTCGATGAAGAACTTGACGAAGATGGAAACGTAAAGAGACAGGCTCAGGACTATTACCTGAAACCAATGAACTGTCCGTTCCACTGTTTGATTTATAAATCCCAAGCTCGCTCATATCGTGATTTGCCATTGCGTATGTTCGAATTCGGAACTGTTTATCGCTACGAGAAATCCGGCGTGCTTCACGGCATCACAAGAGCTAGAGGTTTTACTCAAGACGATGCGCACCTCTACGTAGCTAGAGAGAGCATTGGAGTTGAACTAACAAACGTTCTTAACTTTGTGCTTGATCTACTTCGTGATTACGGACTTACAGATTTTTATCTAGAACTTTCAACCAAGGAAGAGGGAAACCCGAAGTTTGTTGGTTCAAACGAGATTTGGGAAGAGGCGACAGCAACTCTTGCTCAGGTCGCAACTGATTCCGGTCTCGAGTTAATTCCAGATCCTGGTGGTGCTGCGTTTTACGGTCCAAAGATTTCGGTTCAGGCTAAGGATGCCATCGGTAGAACCTGGCAGATGTCAACAATACAGTTGGACTTTAATCTTCCTGAGCGTTTTGATCTTGAATACACAGCACCTGATGGTTCCAAGCAGAGACCAGTAATGATTCACCGAGCATTGTTTGGTTCTATAGAAAGATTCTTTGGTGTTCTAACTGAACACTATGCAGGACACTTCCCACCGTGGTTAGCTCCTGTTCAAGTTGTTGGGGTTCCAATTGCCGACGAGTTCTCTCCGTATCTTCACGGGATTGCATCAGATTTGAGAGCTGCTGGTGTGCGCGTGCAGGTTGATGACAGCGACGAGAGAATGCAAAAGAAGATTCGTAATCACACTCTTGCTCGTGTTCCATACATGCTTATCGCTGGCGCAGAAGACCTAGAGAAGGATGCTGTTTCATTTAGGTTCCGAGATGGTAGCCAGATCAATGGTGTTCCTAGAGCAGAGGCTGTAGCCAGAATTCTCAAAGACATTGCTGAGAAGGTTCAGGTTTAGTTTTGGAGCCAGAGAACGGTAACGATCTGCAGGGTGTTCCTGACGCTTTTCAAAGACTTTGGACTCCACACCGCTTGGTATACATCCAAGAGGGCACCCAGCCAGCTGATGACCAATGTCCGTTTTGCTTAGGTCCAGGTCTTACCGATGAACAAGCGCTAATTGTTTACCGTGGCGTCACCTGCTACGTCTTACTAAATCTCTACCCATACAACTCAGGACATTTATTGGTGGTTCCTTACCGTCACATCCCTAACTACACCGATGCGAATGAAGCAGAAGTTGCTGAATACGGAGCACTAACCCAAAAGGCTATGAGGGTATTGAGCGCTGTTGGGGGAGCCCATGGCTTCAACATCGGTATGAATCAGGGTGCTGTCGCTGGGGCAGGCATTGCAGGCCACCTACATCAGCATGTGGTTCCTCGCTGGAGGAATGACAGTAATTTCTTCCCGATCATTGCTCAAACCAAGGCACTACCAAAGCTTTTAGGGGATGTCCGGGTCGAAATTGCTACTGCCTGGAGTCAAATCTCGTAACCTTTGGACACGGGAGACCCCTTGGCAGTTTAGAATTGCTTCATGTCTGAAAACCAACACAACACATCAACCCCACTCGTCAAGCGCGGATTAGCAGAGATGCTAAAGGGCGGCGTCATTATGGACGTAGTAACAGCAGATCAAGCGAAGATTGCTGAAGACGCCGGTGCTGTGGCAGTAATGGCCCTAGAGCGTGTTCCTGCTGACATCAGAGCCCAGGGTGGTGTGGCTCGTATGAGCGACCCAGATCTAATTGACCAGATCATCGCATCTGTTTCAATCCCAGTAATGGCTAAAGCACGCATCGGACACTTCGTTGAGGCTCAGATTCTTGAATCTCTAAAGGTTGATTACATCGACGAGTCTGAAGTGCTTTCACCTGCTGACTACGTGAACCACATCGATAAGTGGAAGTTCAACGTTCCTTTTGTTTGTGGAGCTACAAACCTAGGTGAAGCGTTGAGAAGAATCACTGAAGGTGCTGCAATGATTCGCTCTAAGGGTGAAGCCGGTACCGGAGACGTCTCTGAAGCTACTAAGCACATCAGAACTATCTTGAGTGAAGTTAGAGCACTTAGTGCTAAAACCGAAGATGAGCTTTATGTTGCTGCTAAAGAACTTCAGGCTCCTTACGAACTCGTTCGTGAAGTAGCTAGAACTGGAAAGCTTCCAGTAGTGCTATTTACCGCAGGTGGTGTTGCGACTCCAGCAGATGCTGCTCTAATGATGCAGCTTGGTGCTGACGGTGTATTCGTTGGATCTGGAATCTTTAAGTCAGGCAATCCAGCTGCTCGTGCTGCTGCAATCGTAAAGGCAACAACTTCATACGATGACGCAGATGTTCTAGCCGAAGTTTCTAGAGGTCTGGGTGAAGCTATGGTTGGTATTAACGTTGCTGACCTTCCAGCTCCTCATCGTCTGGCAGATCGCGGCTGGTAGTAGTTGGGTCCAATCGGAGTTCTCTGTCTCCAAGGAGATTTCAGAGAACATCTAGCAGTACTTGAGCAATTAGTAATTCCTAGTGTTCGAGTGAGAAAGGCCGAAGACCTCATCGGAATTTCAGGACTCATCATTCCAGGTGGTGAGAGTACTGTGATCGACAAGCTGAGCAAAATCTACGAACTCAGAGAACCAATCAGAAAGCTCATTTCTCAAGGCTTACCAGTGTTCGGTACTTGCGCCGGACTCATCATGCTCTCTAACCGCTTTACCGGTGGCACTGACGACCAAGAGAGTTTCGGAGGATTGGATGTCACCGTGTCTAGAAACGCTTTTGGTTCGCAAACTGATTCGTTCGAGACCACACTCAACTTTGTTGGGATAGCTGAGCCGATTAAGGTTGCCTTCATTAGGGCACCTCTTGTGACTGAAGTTGGAAGTGATGTTCAAGTGCTTGCATCTTTGGAAGATGGAAAAGTCGTTGGAGTAAAGCAGGGAAACCTACTTGGAATCAGTTTTCACCCTGAAGTGACAGGTGTGACTGAAGTTCACCAATACTTCGTTGAGATGTGCAAAACTGCAAATTTCGTTGGTTCAAACTAAACTTTGACTGTCTAAGCGCATCTAGGAGATACAAATGTCAGGCCATTCCAAATGGGCAACCACTAAGCACAAAAAAGCTGTTATTGACGGTAGAAGAGCAAAGCTCTTTGCCAAGCTCATCAAAAACATTGAAGTTGCGGCTCGAATGGGTGGCGCTGATCTCGATGGAAACCCAACTCTCTACGATGCTGTTCAAAAGGGTAGAAAGTCTTCGCTTCCTAACGACAACATCGAAAGAGCAATCAAACGTGGTGCTGGACTTGATGGTGGCGCGGTTGATTACCAAACGATTATGTATGAGGGATATGGCCCTAACGGAGTTGCCATCCTCATTGAATGTCTTACTGACAACAAGAACCGTGCAGCAGCTGATGTTCGCCTAGCCGTTACACGCAACGGAGGCACTATGGCTGACCCTGGTTCAGTGTCTTACCAGTTCAGCCGGAAGGGTGTGATTGTGGTTGAGAGATCTGAAACTACTAGCGAGGATTCCATTCTCGAAGCAGTACTTGAAGTTGGTGTCGATGACATTCAAGACCGTGGTGAGCAGTTCATTATTACCACTGACCCAAGTCAGATGGTCGCAGTTAGAACTGCTTTGCAGAGTTCGGGAATCGACTACGAGAGTGCTGATGTTGAATTCATTTCGTCAATGCCAGTTCAGACAGATATTGACACTGCACGAAAAGTTATCGCTCTAATCGACGCCTTGGAAGACTCAGACGAAGTGCAGAACGTGTATTCGAACTTCGACATGAGCGCTGAAGTTGCAGCTGCACTAGACGCAGAGTAAATGTCTGAAGTCATCCTTGGAATTGACCCCGGCCTAACCCGTTGTGGTTTTGGCGTGGTTGCCAAGGATAAAAGTAGAGCTGTCAAATTCGTTGCTGTGGGAGTTGTTCAGTCTCCATCAACTATGGAACTAAGTGAACGCCTTGCTCTCATTGGTAATGAAGTCGCCAAGGTTCTTGACATCCATAAACCAGAGCGAGTAGCTATTGAAAGAGTCTTCAGCCAGAAGAATCTCAACACCGTTATCGGTATTGCTCAAATCTCGGGGATCATTGTTTATCTATGCCAACAACGAGGCATACCGGTCATCTTCTATACACCAACTGAGGTAAAGGCAGCTGTTACTGGAAGTGGTAAAGCAGCCAAGGACCAGGTGATGTTAATGGTGAAGAAGATTCTAAAGTTGAAGGAACTTCCGAAACCAGCTGATGCTGCAGATGCTCTGGCTGTTGCTATTACCTCAGCTTGGCGTGGAGATCTCAATTCCCTTGCAAATGAGTCTTCCTCCACAGAGACCAATGCCCAAAAGAAATGGCGTCAGGCCATCGCTTCTTCCAAGAAACAAAAGTAAACCCAAGTTAGTCTTAGCCTGTGATTGCATCTATCAGCGGAAGAGTTACCCATGTGGGGCTCGGTGACCTCATCATCGAAACTAATGGTGTCGGCTACGCAGTTAATGTAACAACGAAGCTAGCTCTAGATGTTCGACTTGGATCTGACCTATCACTCAGAACAGCGCACATCATTCGTGAAGACTCACAGTCTCTCTACGGTTTTTCAAATGCTGAAGAGCTGGGAGCCTTTAATTTGCTCTGTTCAGTATCTGGAGTTGGGCCAAAGTCAGCTCTAGCGGTTATGGGAACTTTGGGAGTCGATGGGCTAGCACAGGCTGTTGCTAGTGCAGATGACTCGATGTTTAGGTCCGTCTCAGGAATAGGACCGAAGACTGCGAAACTTATCGTTCTTTCTCTGACCGGCAAGTTGGCTCTTAGCGGAGTTGAAGATAAGCCATCGTCAACATCAGAAGCGAACGTAGTGGCTGCACTAATCGGTCTTGGCTATCCTGAGCGAGCCGCAAAGAAGGCTGTTCAAGACTCATATGAGGCGAATCTGTCCGAAGCTGACTTATTACGTGCAGCTCTATCGCAACTAGCCAACGCTAGGAGAGTTGCAAACGATGTCTGATGAAATCCTAGACAGCAGTGTTGACGAGAGCGAGCTAATATTTGAAGCTGCAATTAGGCCTCAGTCACTCAATGAATTCATTGGCCAGGAGAAGGTCAGAAGCCAAATTCAACTTCTGATTGATGCAGCCAAGATCCAACAACGAACAGCAGACCACATTCTCTTGGCAGGTCCGCCTGGACTTGGAAAAACTACACTTGCAATGATCGTTGCGAATGATTCAGAGCGTCCATTACGCATGACAAGCGGTCCAGCGATCCAACATGCGGGAGACCTAGCTGCAGTGCTTTCTTCACTCACCGCTGGAGAAGTGCTATTCATTGATGAGATTCATAGAATGTCACGCTCAGCTGAGGAAATGCTCTACCTAGCCATGGAGGATTTCAGGGTTGATGTCATGGTTGGCAAAGGTGCCGGAGCAACAAGTATTTCCCTTGATTTAGATCCGTTCACTCTTATTGGAGCAACCACTAGAAGTGGATTGCTTCCAAATCCCTTGAGGGATCGCTTCGGATTCACCGCTAATCTCGACTTCTATGCAACCGAAGAACTTGAACAGGTTGTTGCTAGAGCCGCAAACCTAATGAAACTTGATGTGGATTCTGTTTCCATCGGACACATCGCATCAAGGTCTAGAGGAACACCTCGAATCGCTAACCGGCTTCTCAGACGTGTGAGAGATTACGCCCTAGTCAACCACGATGGAAAAGTGCTAGCAAACACCGTTTCGGAAGCACTCGAACTCTATGAGGTTGACCCATTGGGTCTAGATCGACTAGATAGGGCCGTGCTGTCGACCTTAATCGTGAAGTTTGAGGGAAAACCCGTTGGACTTAGCACCCTAAGTGTGGCCATAGGTGAGGATCAGGAAACAATCGAGAGCGTTGTTGAGCCATTTCTTCTCAGAACTGGCCTAATAGCTAGGACTACAAGGGGGAGAGTGGCAACTGCAGCTGGTTACCGTCATCTAGGTCTTACCCCTCCAAACCTAGAACCCGGCTTATTTGAGTAGTCTCTCGCCTATAATCGAGTAGTTATCGCAAATTTCTAGCTGATTGGCCACTAATGGAACTCATCCCGCTCATTGTCTTGTTCGTCGCCTTCATTTGGTTTAGCAACCGACGTCGCAAGAGCGCAGCACAGCAACTAGAAAGCTCTGTCAAAGTAGGTGCTAAGGCCGTTATGTTGGGAGGAATCACTGGCGTTATTACTGAGATCCGAGAGACCAGCGTAATCGTGGAAACTTTCCCAGGAACCAAGATTGAGTTCCTAAAGGCTGCAGTTCGAAACGTAGAGACCCCAAGTTTGGATGATGTTCCCGCTAAAAAGACAGTCGCTGCTAAGCCAGCATCTGCAAAGAAGCCTGTTAGCACTACCGCTAAGAAAGTTCCCGCTAACAAGGCAACAACCACCAATGCAAAGAGCTCGACCACAAAGTCAGCTAAATAGTCAGTTTGTAGAGAAAAGAAGGCACTATCTTGTCTGAAAGAAACGGAATAACCAAGGCCGCTACCAAGTCACTCGTTTGGTTGCTCATTTTGATGTTCGGCATCGTCGGCATCATCGGACTAAATAAGCTGTTCGGAGAGCAGAAGGCAACCTTCGTCCCGAACCTAGCTCTTGATCTCAGTGGTGGAACTCAAATCATTTTGACTCCTGTTGTTGAAGCAGGGAAGGAAGTTCTTCCTGAGCAAGTAAGTCAGGCCGTTTCCATCATTAGACAGCGTGTTGACTCAACTGGTGTTAGCGAATCACAGATCAACACATCAGGCAATAACATCGTTGTCTCAATCCCTGGAACACCAGATAAGAACACCTTGGCTCTGATTAAGAGTTCTGCAAAACTTGAGTTCCGCGCGGTACTAGTAGCTTCGGCTGGAACTAAGACAACTGTCGGTAAGGATGGCTCAAAGCCAATTAAAACTTCGACCGCGAAGCCAACTGACAAGAGCGACCTAAACCAGGTGTCAGCTGATCTGCAGAAGAAATACGAAAAGCTTGACTGTTCCAAGTCGTTCCGTAAGCCAGGCCAGGTAGATCCAGAGAATAAGCCTCTAGTTACCTGTAGCAAGGACCTCAGTGAGAAGTACATTCTTGGCCCTGTCGAACTAAACGGTAACGACCTTTCAAATGCTCAGGCAGGAACCGTTACAGGCGCGAATGGTGTTACTACCAATGACTGGGCAGTTAACCTTTCCTTCAATGCAGCCGGTGGCGACAAGTTCGGAAATGTTACCCAACGTTTGTTCCCTTTGGCTGAGCCACGTAACCGCTTTGCAGTAACCATCGATGGTTATGTAATCACTGCGCCTACCACTCAGGCTGTTATCACTGGTGGTACCGCACAGATCACAGGAAACTTCGACCAGAAGAGCTCAAGCGTTCTAGCAGACCAATTGAAGTATGGTGCTCTTCCGATCTCCTTCACTGTTCAATCTCAGGAGAACATCTCGGCAACACTTGGAACCGAACAACTTCAGGCTGGTTTGCTAGCAGGTCTAATTGGATTGATCCTGGTCGTTGGTTACTCAATCTTCCAATACCGTGGTTTGGCCGTTCTAACCATTGGATCTCTCACTATCGCTGCAGCGCTTACCTACGTCATGATTGCTCTTCTAACCTGGCGCCAGGACTACCGTCTATCCCTTTCAGGTATTGCCGGTTTGATTGTTGCTATCGGTATTACAGCTGACTCGTTCATCGTTTACTTTGAGCGTGTTCGTGACGAATTGCGTGAGGGTAAGCCACTTAACGTTGCAGTCGAAGCTGGTTGGAACCGCGCTAAGCGAACAATTATCGTTTCAGACGCAGTTAGCTTGCTAGCTGCTGGAACTCTGTTTGTACTAACCGTTGGAAACGTAAAGGGTTTCGCTTTCACCTTGGGACTAACCACTCTTATCGACCTTGCTGTTGTTTGGCTGTTCACTTACCCAACCTTCAGGCTGATGGCTCAAACTAAGTTCTTCTCAAGCGGACATAAATGGTCTGGCCTTGAGCTTCGAGAGAGCTCTGGGTTTGGCTACACCGGCCGTGGTCAGTTTAGAGTTGCACCTCAGGTATCTTCAGGTAAGGCTGCAAAGTCTTCAAAGGAAGCCGAGCGCCGTCAAACGATTGCTGAACGCAAAGCTTCTTCAACACAAGAGGAGACAAAGTAATGTCTAAATTTAGTGACTTCGGTAATAAGTTATACAGCGGTGAAAGATCAATTGATTTCATCGGTAGAAGAAAGCTTTTCTACACAATCGCAGCTGTAATGCTAGGGCTAGCTATTCTTATCCCGGCGGCACGTGGTGGCTTCAACTTTGGTATCGAGTTCCGAGGTGGATCTGAGTATCGCGTCTCAGCCAGTGCAGTAGATTCAACGACTGCAGCTGTTGATGCAGTTCACTCAGTTAAGCCTGAAGTGCAGGTAAACGTAACTCGTATCGGTAATGACACCATTCGTGTCCAGACACCTACTTTGGATGAAGTTCAGTCAGAGCAGGTCCGTCTTGCTCTCGCTAAGTCATACAAGGTCAAAGATAGCGATGTTGCAAGCTCCTTCATCGGCCCTAACTGGGGAGCGGATATCACCAACAAGGCAATCTCAGGTCTGATTACATTCGTTGTCCTTGCAGCAATCCTTATGGCACTTTACTTCCGCACGCTGAAGATGAGTGCAGCTGCACTTCTTGCTTTGTTACATGACTTGGTAATCACAGCAGGTATTTACGGTGCGCTTGGTTTTGAAGTCACACCTGCAGCCGTAATCGGATTCCTTACCATCCTTGGTTACTCGCTTTATGACACAGTTGTTGTGTTCGACAAGATCAGGGAAAACACTCTAGAAGTTGAGTTCAGTGAGACTTCAACATTCCCGGAACGAGTGAATCTAGCGATCAACCAAACTCTTGTTCGCTCGATTAACACCTCAGTTGTTGCTGTTCTTCCTGTAGCGGCTATTTTGTTCATCGGCGCATTCGTGCTAGGTGCAGGTACTCTGCGTGACATCTCATTGGCATTGTTCATCGGAATCGTAGTTGGTACTTATTCAACAATCTTCATTGCTGCTCCTTTCTACTCTCACCTGCGTGAGGGAGAAGCTAAGTACGCAAAGGCTGCCAAAAAAGTTCTAGCCAAGCGCGCTTAGACAAGTAGTGTGAGCCAGATGATTTATTACTTGTTTGGCGATAGGTAATTCATGTCTGATACGTCTTCAGGTGGCGCACTGGCAGCTTTACGAAACAGGCTGCCTAGAATCTTCACGAGACCTGTCGAGGGTACTGGAATTGCCGACGTTATTCGTTCAGCAAAGGCTTCTCACCCGAAACTCGATTTCTCTATCGTTGAGAGGGCTTACCAGGTAGCTGAGAAGGCTCACCTAGGTCAAACACGTAAAAGTGGAGACCCATACATTACTCACCCTGTAGCGGTTGCTCAGCTGTTGGCAGACCTAGGTATTGGACCAGCAGGTCTAGCTGCAGCGCTATTGCATGACACTGTTGAAGACACCGAATACTCATTAGAACAACTCAAGGTCGAATTCGGCGACGAGATCGCAATGCTCGTTGATGGAGTCACCAAACTGGACAAAGTTAAGTTCGGTGAAAATGCTCAAGCAGAGACAGTACGCAAGATGGTTGTGGCGATGTCTAAGGACATTCGAGTTCTCGTCATCAAGCTTGCGGACCGATTGCACAATGCAAGAACCTGGGGTTTCGTCCCTGAGGAGAAGGCTAGATACAAAGCCCAAGAGACACTAGAGATTTATGCTCCTCTAGCTCATCGACTAGGTATCTCAACTTTCAAGTGGGAGCTTGAAGATATTTCCTTCTCTGTCTTATACCCAAAGGTTTATGACGAGATCGTCAATCTAGTTAGACAGCGCTCCCCAAAGCGCGAAGAGTTTATTCAGGGAGTTATCTCTGCGATTGATTCCGATCTAAAGGACAACAAGATCAAGGGTAGTGTTGCTGGTCGTCCGAAGCAGTATTACTCGATCTACCAAAAGATGGTTGTTAGAGGTCGAGAGTTTGACGACATTTATGACCTTGTAGGTATTCGTGTAATAGTTCCAGAAGTTCGAGATTGCTACGCAATACTTGGAGCGATCCACGCGCGCTGGAACCCAGTTCCTGGTCGTTTCAAGGATTACATCGCAATGCCTAAATTCAATCTCTATCAGTCACTGCACACAACTGTTATTGGCCCTAACGGTCGCCCTGTTGAAATTCAGATCAGAACCCAGGAGATGCATAACCGTGCTGAGTATGGTGTTGCTGCCCACTGGAAATATAAGGAAATTGGAAGCGACGGCAAGATCAGTTCAGAGGATGACCTTGTTTGGTTGAAGCATCTTTCTGACTGGCAGCATGAAACTGCTGACCCAAGCGAATTCTTAGACGCTCTGCGTTTCGAAATAGGCGCTAAGGAGGTTTACGCCTTTACTCCTAAGGGCAGAGTTATTGGACTTTCTACTGGAGCCACGCCAGTTGATTTTGCGTATGCCGTTCACACTGAGATTGGGCACAAGACCATGGGTGCAAAGGTGAATGGCCGTCTAGTTCCTCTTGAAACTCAACTTCATTCAGGTGATGTCGTAGAAATACTCACCTCAAAGTCACAAGATGCTTCTCCAAGTCAAGACTGGCTACAGTTTGTTCAGAGCCAAAGAGCTAAATCAAAGATTAAAGCCTGGTTCCAAGCCGAGCGCAAAGATGATGCAATCGAGCGAGGCAAGGACCTCCTCGCCAAAGCATTACGAAAGCAGAACCTCCCTATTCAAAGAGCGCTCGCAACAGATAGTTTGCTGAAGATTACAAGCGATTTGAGATACGCGGAGCCATCGGATCTTTATGCAGCAATTGGTGATAACCACATTTCCGCTCAATCTGTAGTTGAGAAAATGGCAGCAGCTCTTTCAGCGGATGAAGATGCTGAAGAACCGGCTTTTGAACTTCCAAGCCGACCTGCAACCAAAACCAGAACAGGGGATTCAGGAATCCTAGTTCGCGGTGATGCTGATGTAATGGTCAAACTTGCACGCTGCTGCACACCGGTGCCGGGTGATGACATCCTTGGATTTATTACAAGAGCTAACGGAGTATCAGTTCACAGAAGTGACTGTAAGAACGCTGATGATCTCAGAGGGCAAGCTGAGCGGTTAATTGATGTTAGCTGGGACATATCTGCGAAGTCATTATTCTTAGTTCAGATTCAAATTGAAGCTCTAGATAGAGGCGGTTTGTTGAGTGATGTTACACGAGTGCTGAGCGAGCACCACGTAAACATTCTCTCCGCCTCGGTTTCAACAAGAGCCGATAGGGTAGCGCTGAGTAGATTTGTGTTTGAAATGAGTAACCCAGCTGCACTTGACTCACTACTGAATGCGGTGAGGCGAATCGATAACGTCTATGACGTATATCGTGTAAGTAATACCTAGCTGTTAGCTATAACTACTTCCAACCAAGCCTTCTTGGTGTCTAGTGCTTCCTGAGCTTTGCTGATCTTGGTAGCGTCTCCGGTAGCCCTGGCGTCTGTCAGTTCTGCTTCAAGCTTTGCTATGCCAGCTTCTAGTTGAGTTCTAACAGAATTAGTTCTATCAATAGTTGCTGGATCACTCTTGCGCCAGATTTCATCCTCGACGCGCTTAATCTTGGCTTCAACAGCCTTTAGTCGGTCTTCGGTAGCTCTCATCTGGTCGCGAGGGACCTTTCCGGCCTTTTCCCAACGAGCATTAATAGACTTTATTGCTGCTTTTGCTGCCTCGAGGTTAGCGTCAATGTTGATGGCTTCAGCTTCGACCAGAAGTGCTAGTTTCGCTTCAAGGTTTGCGCTGTATGCAACATCATCAGCGGCTAGCTTTTCACTTCTTGCAGCATAGATTGCATCGCCAGCGGCTTTGAATCTAGCCCAATGAGCGTCGTCTGTTTTTAGCTTGGTCTTAGGAAGTGCTTTCCAAGCAGTCAGCAAGTCTCGGTAATCAGTTGATGCCTCTGCGCCTTTAGCGACGAGTGCTTCCGCCTTGATCACTAGATCTAGTTTCGCTTGCTTGCCAGCTTTGGCAGCCTGGTCGGCTGCTGCGAAGTATGAACGCTTGTGAGCATCAAAGCTGTTTCTAGCCTTTGAGAATCTCTGCCATAGCTCATCTGCTTTAGCCTTCGGCAGCTTCACTGAAGATTTCTGGTTCTCTTGCCAAGCAGCGAAAAGTTCTGTCATCTTCACGGTTGAGTTTTTGTAGTTGATTTTCTGAGGATCCTGAGCTGCAATCTTTTCTGCCTCAAGGACGATCGCCTCACGAGCGACGATAGCGGCGGCTACAGCTTCAGCGTGCTTTGCTGCTGATTCAGCTAGCGCCTCTCCAAGAGAATCCTTTACAACGTTCACTCGCACTCGAAGTGCTTCTAAATCGCCAAGCGCAGCAGGAGTTGAAAGGTCTAAAATCAACTTCTCCGCGGACTTTGCAATTGACTTAGGGTCAGCCTTTGCTTTAGTTCTCTGTTCAAGAATTCTGACATTGTCAGCTAGGTCTTGATAACGCTTTGTATAAAACGCAACAGCTTCCTCAATGGTCATAGCTGGTTGGGAACCGATAAGACGCTCGACTCCGGCATCGAGTACATACACATTGCCGGTTTCATCGACTCTTCCGAAACTGATTTCGAGTGTTGACACTTATTGCTCCCTATTCGCTGTTCTCTATTTGAGTGTAATGGTGGAAATGTTGGTCTTAACCTTTGGCTTTCCATCACCTGAGCCGTCTTTGGTTCCAGCCTTAATGATTGGATCAAGTCCAGCCAAACCTGAGGTAACTTCACCGAATACGGTGTAACCACCTGCAGCGTCATCTGGAATCTTTGAATCTGCATAAACAATGAAGAACTGACTTCCCATTGTGTTAGCACCATTACTCTGTCTAGCCATCGCTAGCCAACCTTTCTTATAGGTTGGCGCAGAGTTGCCTGCTGCTGTTGGAGTGTTCTCTAGAGGACCAAATGAGTAACCTGGTCCACCACTGCCGTCACCAGCTGGATCGCCACACTGTAGGACATAAATTCCTGATGTTGTCAAGCGGTGACAGTTGATTCCTGTGAAGAAACCAATGTTTGAAAGATCAACGAAGTTTGCAACTGCCTGTGGTGCAAGTTCTCCGTGCAAAGTAATTCCAAGGCTTACCTTGTTAATAGTCATAGTTCCAGTCCAGTCACGACATTCAGACAGGGAAGCATCTGGAATCTGAACAGGTGCGTTCTGCCCAGAGACAGAAGGAATTGGGGTTTGAGAGAAATCAATGCATCTTGTTAGTGGAACACCAGGACCGAAGTTGAAGTAAACATACTGAGATGCAGAGGCGAACAGTACTACTGCCGCTGTCACTAAGACTGCTAAACGATTGTCGCGTGCACGTACCTTTACTCGATTGTCCTGAACATTTTGCTTAGCTTCAAAGCCTTGCAAGCTCTTCCTTGCAGCGTCTAGTGTGCTTTTGTTGGTCTTAGCCAATTTGTGCCTCCGTATTTTGTGTCCTGTTTGATTTTAGAGTAATGGCGAAGTGGTTTAGCCTTGAATAGTGGATACAGACGACCTATTTGATTTTCCCATCGGGATGCCGCTTGCGGCAAGAATGCGTCCAAGGAACCTAGGAGAGCTCGTAGGGCAGTCCCAGATCCTCGGCCAATCAGGAGTCTTGTTTCAGTATCTGTCTCCAAATTCTTCCAAGCAAGCTATGCCATCCATGATTTTCTATGGTCCGCCAGGAACTGGAAAAACAACCTTGGCTAGGCTTTTGGCTAACTCCAATGACCGTAGGTTCATTGAAATATCGGCAATCAATAGTTCTATCGCAGATTTGAGATCGGCTATGCAAATCTCTGTAACTGACACTCAAAACGGGCGGGAGGCAGCCATTGTTTTTGTGGATGAGATTCATCGGTTCTCCAAGGTTCAGCAGGAATCTCTTCTCAAGGCTGTCGAAGATGGGGAAATAGTCCTCATCGGTGCAACTACTGAGAACCCTAGTTTCGCCCTAACCTCAGCAATACTCTCAAGAGCAGCCGTTATTGAGTTGCTCAACATTGAGGAACCAGACTTGGTTTCGCTGTTGAAAGCCGCCTTGGTTAGCGAAAGAGGTCTGGATAGTAAGGTTCAGTGCTCTGAGGCCGTTCTGGCATTAATAGCTAGCCAATCTGGTGGAGATGCGAGAAAAGCTCTGACGGTCCTTGAAACAGCCGCTAATCGGGTTATTCGTGCAGGTCTATCTGATATCTCCGTTGAGGATATAAGTGCTTCGATAAACAAGGCTCTCAATAGGTATGACTCTACGGGAGACCAGCACTACGACATCATCAGTGCTTTCATCAAGTCCGTTAGGGGCTCAGATGCAGATGCTGCGTTGCACTGGTTAGCCAGGATGATTGTTGGGGGAGAAGAACCCAGATTCATCGCTAGAAGGCTTGTTATCCTCGCATCTGAAGACATTGGACTAGCAGATCCAAACGCCCTGGTGATAGCAAATGCAACCATGCAGGTGGTTGCACAGATAGGAATGCCGGAGGGACGCATTCCTCTAGCCTCAACAACTATTTATTTAGCCCTCGCACCCAAGTCAAACAGGGCTTATGAGGCTATAAACGACGCTATAGCTGATGTAGAAAGCGGTTTGAGTCCTTCTGTACCGAGACACCTGAGATCAGCCACTTTGGGTAAAGATCCAGGTTACGAGTACCCTCATGACCTCGAAAATGGGGTCTCTGCTCAGGAATATTTTCCGTCAACCGTGTCGAAAAAGTACTACAAACCAAAGGCAATTGGTTTCGAGAACACTTTGATCGAGAGAATAAGTCGAATCCTGCCTTTTCTCAGGCGTAAGCAATAACCCTTGGCTAGTTTTAGCCGAAACTGCTAAGATTTAGAGGTTGCCGACCAGAACAACGCATGGCTGCGAGTTGTTCGACCGGTGAGTGAATCTTATTTAGCCAAGATCCACCAGGCACAAAACTTTTAGTAAACCTATACATTTCCCGAAAGGAATACGTGTCTAAAACCACACGCACAAGAAGCAAGACCCGTTTGTCACGCGCATTGGGTATTGCCCTAACTCCAAAAGCAGCAAAGTATCTTGAGAAGCGTCCTTACGCTCCAGGTCAGCATGGACGCACCAAGCGCAAGGCAGACAGCGACTTCGCAGTTCGTCTTCGCGAGAAGCAGCGTCTACGCGCACAGTACGGTATCCGTGAAGCACAGCTTCGTAAGACTTTCAATGACGCGAAGCGTCAAGAAGGCCTAACTGGTGAAAACCTAGTTGAGCTACTTGAGATGAGACTAGACGCATTGGTTCTGCGTTCAGGTTTCGCTCGCACTATGGCTCAGGCTCGTCAGATGGTTGTTCACCGTCACATTTTGATTGATGGTCTGAGAGTTGACCGTCCATCAGCTCGTGTGAAGGTTGGTCAGATGATCCACGTTCACGAGAAGAGTGAATCAACTGAACCTTTCCAGGTTGCTGCAGCAGGAGGCCACGTTGATGTCCTTCCTCCGGTTCCTGGTTACCTAAGCGTTGAGCTAGACAAGTTGCAGGCAACCCTAGTACGTCGTCCTAAGCGTGCCGAAGTCCCAATCACTTGTGAAGTTCAGCTTGTGGTTGAGTACTACGCTGCTCGCTAGTAGATAAGGCATTTGTTTATGAATGGTGCAGATCTAGCGTCTCTAATTTGCGCAGGTGCGTTCGTAGTTCTGGTAGCAGTGATTGTTGTCGTGCTCTTCAAGCTTGCAAGATTAGTTGACGTTGCATCTGCAACCATTCGTGAAACAGGCGACAGCTTGGTTCCGCTTCTTGATGAACTCACTGAAGCAACAGCTTCAACAAATAAACAACTCGAGAAGATTGACGTCATCACAGACAGCGTTGTTGAAACGACCACTAATCTCTCGAGCCTTATATCAACTCTTACAGACACCATCGGTGGTCCGCTCCAACGGGTTAGCGAGATCATCCGCGGTGTTTCGGGCCTTCTAGGTAAGAAGAAGTAATCCAATGCGCAAGTCCACTTTTCTAATTGCTGGAATTGCGCTTGGTGTGTTTATCTCCAAGCAGATTGAATCTAATCCGGAGACTAAGAAAACACTCAAAGAGGCAGCCTCAAAGGTAAAGAGCTTTGCTAACGCAGTTGGTGAAGGCTATCGACAGCAAGAAGCTCAAACTTCTTCTCCTAAAAAGCCAGCAGCAAGAACTGCAAAGAAACCAGCAACTACAACTAAACGTACGAGGTAGAGATTGAAGACAGCAGAAATCCAAAGACGCTGGCTCAAGTTCTTTGAGAGTAAAGATCACGTCGTAGTTCCAAGCGCTTCGCTTATCAGCGAAGACCCTTCACTGCTATTCACTGTTGCTGGAATGGTTCCTTTCATTCCGTTTATGACTGGCCTTATCCCAGCGCCTTATGCGCGAGCAACCAGCGTGCAGAAATGTGTCAGAACTTTAGATATTGAAGAAGTCGGTAAAACAACTCGTCACGGAACCTTCTTCCAGATGAATGGAAATTTCTCCTTCGGTGATTACTTCAAGAAGGAAGCTATCGCTTTTGCATGGGAGTTTCTAACCTCCTCAACTGATGATGGTGGACTAGGTCTTGATAAAGAACTTCTCTGGGTGACAGTTTTTCAAGATGATGAAGAGTCGATTGGAATGTGGCGCGAGATAGCTGACATTCCACTGGAACGAATACAAAAGCGTGGAATGAATGATAACTACTGGTCAACTGGCCAACCCGGACCTGCTGGACCATGTAGCGAAATTTATTACGACAGAGGACCTTCGTATGGAGTCGAAGGTGGGCCAGAGGCTGACGAGGATCGATACATCGAGATCTGGAACCTGGTGTTCATGCAATATGAACGTGGCCAAGGCACTGGTAAGGATAATTTCGAAATTCTTGGTGAACTTCCAAAGAAGAACATCGACACCGGCATGGGTCTCGAGCGAGTTGCGTTCCTTATGCAAGGTGTTGAGAACCTTTACGAGATTGACCAGGTTCGACCAGTTCTTGATCTTGCTGTTGAACTATCAGGCAAAACTTACGGTGCTGATGAAAACGACGACGTAAGGCTGAGAGTTGTAGCTGATCACGTTAGAAGTGCCCTGATGCTTATCTCTGATGGTGTTAGCCCAGGAAACGACGGTAGAGGTTACGTACTAAGAAGACTTCTTCGCAGAACTGTTCGTGCAATGAGACTGCTCGGTGTCAACGAGCCTGTATTCGCCCAACTTTTTCTAACCTCCAAAGACGCAATGGTAGATGCGTATCCCGATCTTGAAGAGCAGTACTCAAGAATCGATGCAACTGTTAGAGCTGAAGAAGAAGCTTTCCTCAGGACGTTGGTATCAGGCACAAGTGTTCTGGATACCGCTATTGAGGCTGTTAAGAGCGCTGGAAAGAGTGAACTTGATGGATCAACCACATTCCTCCTGCACGACACTTACGGCTTCCCAATTGATCTAACAGTTGAAATTGCTGAAGAATCTGGTCTTACAGTTGATCGCGAATCTTTCACTGCGTTGATGCTAGAGCAGAAAACCAGAGCTAAGGCTGATGCCAAGCTTAAGAAATCTGGCGCTACTGACTTAAGTGTTTACGGTGAATATAGAACATTAGGTCTAACTCGATTTACCGGCTATGAGTCACTCGAGGCAGAGGGTCGAGTTCTAGGCATTATCCAAGATGGTAACTCTGTATCAACTGCTGAAGCAGGTTCTGTAGTCGAGGTCATTCTGGATGAGACAAGTTTCTACGCTGAATCCGGTGGTCAAGCAGCCGATGCTGGCCTGATTCTTGGAAATGGATTCGAACTCGAGGTACTGGATGTTCAGAAACCCGTTAAGGGTTTGGTGTCTCACAAGGTACTTGTTAAGTCCGGCGGCGTTGAATTAGAGAACGTAGTTCGGACAAGCGTCGACTCTAACTGGCGTTTAGGTGCAGCACAGTCACATTCAGGTACGCACGTAGTTCACGCGGCTCTAAGACAGGTCCTTGGACCAACAGCTCTACAGTCGGGTTCATATAACAAACCTGGTTACCTTCGACTCGACTTCTCTTGGAACTCTTCGCTTTCAGCAGAGACCCGATCAGAGATCGAAGAAATAAGCAACATTGCAATCAGATCAGATCTAGCCGTTAGTGCTCAATACATGTCGCTTCCAGAAGCTAAGACTTGGGGAGCAGTTGCCCTATTCGGCGAAACATACGACGAGAGTGTCAGAGTTGTTCAAATCGGCGGCCCTTGGTCTAGAGAACTCTGTGGTGGAACTCACGTTTCAAGGAGTTCACAAATCGGATTAGTTTCTATCACCAACGAGTCATCTGTTGGTTCTGGTTCAAGAAGACTAGAAGCGCTTGTTGGACTCGAAGCGATCTCTTCATTCAACCGTGATCGCCTACAGCTAAACGCTATAGCGGAGGCTCTTAAAACAAACCCGGCTAATGCAACTGAGCGCATTACTCAGTTCTTGCAGGAACTCAAAGATACTCAAAAAGAGCTCGCCACATTCCAAAGTGCTGCACTCAGTTCGAGAGTCCCCGAACTATTAGCATCGGGTAAAGACCTGACCAAAGCGACATTGATTACAGCAACTATTGATCAGGTTGCAAATGTGGAGACACTTCGCGATCTGGCTATCAAAGTTAGAGACCACTCGAACCAGAAGGCAACAGTAATCGCTATCTTCGGTGTAGTGGAAGGTAAGCCAGCCTTAGTTGTTGTCTCTAACGAACTTGCGCAGGGCAATGGAGTTAAGGCGGGAGAACTAGTGAAGACTGCTAGCCAGATTCTCGGTGGTGGTGGCGGTGGGAAATCTGACATTGCTCAGGGTGGCGGAACAAATGCATCTCAGATTCCGAACGCGCTCCAAGCAATTGTTGAGAGCTTGAGTTAGTAGTTGCGAACTGGCCGAAGATTGGCAATAGATGTTGGCAGAGTTCGTGTCGGCATAGCCATTTCCGACCCTCACGGAATCCTTGCCTCTCCATTAGTTACTTTGCAAAGACAAGAACTGCAAACAAGTCTGGAACCTCTTTTGAAATGCGTAAGCGACTTCGATGATCTTCTCGAAATCTACGTTGGTCTACCCATAAACATGAAAGGTGAGAATACAGCCTCGACGGAAGATGCTCTAGAGCTAGCTTTGCACTTATCGAGTGAAACTTCGGTTCCAGTCCGTCTTCTTGACGAGAGGTTAACGACCTCACTAGCCAATTCTCAACTCCGAAGTCTGGGAAAGAGCCAGAAAGATGCTAGAAGCACAATCGATCAGATGGCTGCCGTGGCTATCCTCGAATACGCTTTTCAAGTAGAAGCAAATACTGCCACAACGCCAGGAAGAGCTATAGAGGAATGGAGAGCTGAGAATGACTGATAAATTCCAGCCTTCCCTAAAGCCTTCACGAAGTGCAAAACTCGTTAGACGCTTACTAGCAATGGCACTCCTTGGAGCCCTTATCGCGGGAGTCGGATACTTCAACCGCGCCTCTATTAGAAGTTTCATCGACACTTTCTCAGAAGATGAATACAAAGGTGAGAGCGATACCACTATCGAATTCACTGTCGCCAAGGGGGAGACAGGTGAATCTGTTGCTAGACACCTTGCGGAAAAAGGTGTAACCAAAGATTACGCAACCACACTTCGACACGTGGTTTCTGCTAACCCAACATTCTTCCCAGGCACTTACTCAATTCCGTTGAAGATCAGTAGTGATAGAGCTATCGAGATCCTTACCGACCCAACCAATATGCAGTCCAATAAGGTCACTATTCCTGAGGGTTGGCGAGTCAAAGATATTCTCGTCAAGTTATCGAAGGTGACTGGAATAAGCGTCGATAAGTTTGAAGAGCAGGCTGAGAACCTAACTCAGTTTGACCTTCCTAAAGCAGCTCCATCGCTGGAAGGTTATCTATTCCCTGCAACATATTCTTTCGATAAGTCCTTGGACGCTAAGGGAATTCTCACGCTAATGGTCAATCGGATGAAGCAAGAGCTGAACAGTTTTGGTGTTGCTAAGAAGGATTGGCACAAGACTCTAACCTTTGCGTCTATTGTTCAGCGCGAAGCAAGAATCACAGAAGACTTCTTTAAAGTTTCTCGAGTCTTCAGAAACAGGCTAGAGATAAACATGGCACTTCAGTCTTGTGCAACTGCTTCTTACGGTGTTGGTTCATTCTCTATCATCGTCACAAACAAGATCCTGAACGATGACAATCCATACAACACTTATAAATACGCTGGATTACCGCTTGGACCCATTGCAGCTCCTGGTGCTCTAGCATTGGATGCCACATTGCACCCAGCCGACGGGTCTTGGCTATATTTCGTCACATGGAACCTGAAAACAGGCGAGACTATTTTTAGCAATACCTACGCCGAGCACCAAGCAGGAATTATTAAGTGGGATAAATGGATGGCTGAGAATCCAGGTTGGGATGAGTAAGAAATCTTTTGCAGTCCTGGGAGACCCAATTGAACACAGCCTTAGCCCAAAAATACACGCGGCTGCATACAACCACCTAGGACTTGATTACAGTTACAAAGCTGTGTTAGTCCCAGCTGGATCATTGAGTGAGTTCACTAAAACTGATGGTGCTTATTTCACTGGATTCTCGGTAACAATGCCACTCAAGTTTGAGGCTGCTGAACTCGTAGAGGATTCTGGTTTAGAAGGAACCGGCGTCTGCAACACATTGCTCCGCGATGGCGCGACTTTTTCTGGTTACAACACAGATGTTTTTGGTATCCAGCAGTCGGTTATCTCAGCGACTAGTGAGAGCATGCAGGACATTGCCCTTCTCGGCTCGGGGGCAACGGCTCGCTCAGCACTTGTTGCTGCATTGGGTATGAAAGGTGTTCAAAAAGTAACAGTGTATGCCCGTGACCTCAGTAAGGCTATTGCGCTACAGGAATTACTAAAAGATGAGTACATCATTTTCGAAGCTAAGAATCTATCTGAGTACTCAGGAACCCAAGACCTAACCATAAACACTCTTCCAGCAGGGACAGCGAATTCTCTCGTCGTAAAAGCTAGGCAGACAGGTTGGCTCTTGAACGCTGGATACTCTCAAGGGGATCAGGCCTTCACAGCTAACTTCGACGCAGATCATGTGATACCTGGAACAGAAATGCTTCTGTGGCAGGCTGTTAAACAGGTGCAGATTTTTGCTGGAACTGATTTAGCAGGGGTGGCACTTGATGAAGCAGCTCTAGTTGAGGTCATGAGGCAGGCTCTTTAGCAATACGGCCTTAGATGTGCGAGAATAGTCAAATGTTACGTTGGCTAACCGCAGGTGAATCTCATGGGCCACAGCTCACAGCTGTCCTAGAGGGGCTTCCTGCCGGCGTAGAACTCACCACTGAAGACATTCAAGCCGCACTGGCTAGGCGCAGACTTGGCTATGGTCGTGGTGCTCGCATGAAACTAGAGCAAGATCAGGTAACTATCTCAGGTGGCGTTCGTCATGGCTTGACTATGGGTGGGCCTATTGCTTTGAACATTGCCAACACCGAATGGCCTAAATGGTCTCAGGTTATGTCAGCTGATCCCGTAGATGAATCTGAACTTACTGGCGCTAGGGCTGAAGCACTTACCAGGCCAAGACCTGGCCATGCCGATTTCACCGGTATGCAGAAGTATGGCTTTCTAGACAGCAGACCAGTTCTTGAACGAGCTTCTGCTCGTGAAACAGCTGCCAGAGTAGCTTTGGGTGAAGTTGCTTCCGCATTCCTGCGCACTCTTGGAATCAAGCTTGTTACTCACACTGTTGCAATAGGTAAAGTCCAAGCTCCAGCTGACATAGCTTTGCCTAGGCCAGAAGATGTTGAACGAATCGATGAAGATCCACTTAGAGCCTTCAACGCACAATTGAGTGCAGACATGATTGCTGAAGTCGATGCGGCACACAAAGATGGTGACACTCTTGGTGGTGTAGTTGAGGTTTTGGTTTACGGTATGCCACCAGGCGTAGGTTCTTTCGTGCACTGGGATAGAAGACTTGATAGTCAACTAAGTGGAGCACTAATGGGTATTCAGGCCATCAAGGGGGTTGAAGTCGGTGACGGCTTTGAGACTGCTCGTAGAAGAGGCTCTGAAGCCCATGATGAAATTGCAGTTGCTTCAAGCGGTTTAGTTGAGAGACTGACTGACCGTGCTGGTGGTATCGAAGGTGGTATGAGTAACGGAGAAATCATTCGCGTTCGTGCAGCGATGAAACCTATCTCTACTGTCCCAAGAGCACTAAAGACAATCGACGTTGCAACTGGCGAAGAAGCCAAGGCTCATCATCAGAGATCTGATGTTTGTGCTGTGCCAGCCGCTGGAGTTGTTGCTGAGGCAATGGTTGCTCTCACTATCGCAAATGCAGTTTTAGAAAAGTTTGGTGGGGACTCTGTTAAGGAGACTCTGCGCAACATGAATTCATATCTGGATAGCATTCCAGAAACACTTCGATCAAACATTGCACGCTAGTAACAAATGGATAGCAAGCCAATAGTCCTCATCGGCCCGATGGGTGTGGGTAAATCCACAATAGGGAAGAAGCTAGCGAAGCGACTAGAACTTCCGTTCTTGGATACCGACTTGGCAATCGTTAAGGAACACGGCCCCATTCCTGAGATATTCAAGATCGAAGGTGAACCCGCCTTTAGGGGATATGAGGAAACAGCTTTAGCTTCAGCACTAAAGACACAGCAAGTCATTGCTACTGGAGGCGGCGCTGTTCTCAGTGGAAAGAACCAGAGAGCTATCGAATCAGCTATCGTTATCTACCTTTCAACAAATGGCCTTCACATGAAATCTCGTCTCTCCAACGGCAATCGCCCTCTGCTTGAGAATGGCATTAGTGACTGGAAGCGTATATATGATGAGCGTAAGCCGTTGTATGAACGACTATGTGATTTTGAGATTGACTGCTCAGCGGCGAGTTTGTCTAAGACAATCACCGAGATTTGCACGAAACTTGAAGAACTATGAATTTTGAAGTAATCAGGGCTGAAGGCTCACCAGGCTACGACATTTATTTTGGTCGTGGTCTACTAGGACAAGTTTCAGAGGCTCTAGGCTCAGCCGTCAAGAAGGTACTGATTGTTTACCCAGAAGCACTGGAAGCCAGTGCCACTGTTATCGCTGAGACAATGCGAGAAACCAGTAGAGAAGTTTGGTTATTTCCGGTAGCAGACGGAGAGTCTGCAAAGACTGATCAATGGTTAGGAGCAGCTTGGTCATACCTTGGACAGGCAGAATTCTCTCGATCAGATGCTGTGATTGGTCTTGGCGGGGGAGCTACTACTGATCTAGCTGGTTTCATTGCCGCCACTTGGCTTAGAGGAATCGCAGTAGTTCACATTCCAACCACTCTTTTGGCAATGGTTGATGCTGCTATTGGTGGCAAAACAGGAATCAATACTCTGGAGGGAAAGAATCTTGTCGGAGCCTTCCATGAACCTAAAGCAGTAATTGTTGACCTAGATTCGCTTGAGTCACTTCCTAAGATCGAGTTGATTTCTGGGTTCGGCGAAATAGTTAAGTATGGATTCATATCTGATCCAAGAATCCTGGAACTCATTGAAGAAGACGTTGACGATGCGAGGGACACTAAATCTGAAAGATTTGCTGAGCTGGTAAAGCGTTCAATCGCAATCAAAACTGAGGTTGTCGCCTCAGACTTCAAGGAAAGTTCAAGACGTGAGATTTTGAACTACGGACATACCCTTGGTCACTCAATCGAGTTAGTTGAACATTACAAGTGGAAGCACGGTCACGCTGTTTCTGTCGGACTGGTCTTCGCAGCTGAACTTGGCAGACTTTCGGGGCGACTAGATGATAAAACTGCAGACAGACACCGCAACATCTTGGAACTCCTTCAGTTGCCAACTTCTTACCCTTCAGATCGTTGGGAACCGCTTTTCACAGGGATGCAGGTTGATAAGAAGAGCCGAGGTGGAATACTTCGATTCGTTGTGCTGGACGGTTTGGGCAAACCTGGAATTCTTGAAGCTCCAACCAAAGACTTACTTTTCGCTGCCTATCAAGAGATTTGCAAGTAGTTAGATAGATTATGACCATGACTCATGTACTTATCCTGAATGGCCCTAACCTCAACCGCCTTGGGTCTCGTGAGCCAGACGTTTATGGGACACAGAGCTACGAAGATCTTGTTGCCGTGGCTCAAGTTGAGGCAAGCAAGTTAGGTCTTACCATTGAGATTAAGCAGAGCAATGACGAGGCCGAACTAATCAACTGGATTCACAGTGCAGTTGATGCCAAGAGCCATGTCATTATCAATCCAGCTGCATTCACTCACTATTCCTACGCACTTAGAGATGCCTGCGCATTGGTTACCACTGCAGGACTCAAGCTAATTGAAGTTCACATCTCAAACCCACACGCAAGGGAAACCTTCAGACACACGTCAGTGATTTCTGGCGTGGCAACCGGTGTGATTGCTGGATTTGGGCTCGATTCCTACCGCCTAGCCTTGGTTCAACTTTCCCACTGATAAACTGCAATTGGCCGTTTGGCCCCAACAATCACCAGCGAGGCACAAATGGCAACTAGCAACGACCTAAAAAATGGCATGGTTCTTTCAATGGACAACCAACTATGGGCTGTCATCGAATTCCAACACGTTAAGCCAGGCAAGGGGCCGGCATTCGTCCGTACCAAGCTAAAGAACGTTATTTCTGGCAAAGTAATTGATCGCACGCTAAACGCCGGTGTGAAGATCGAGACTGCAACTGTTGATAAGCGAGAGATGCAGTATTTATACAGCGATGGCGATGGCTTCGTGTTCATGGATACCCAAGATTACGACCAAATCACTCTTTCAAACACACTGGTTGGCGATGCAGCTAACTACCTATTGGAGAACCAGCAGGCAATCGTGGCAATTCACGAAGGTAATCCAATCTACGTTGAACTTCCGGCATCGGTAGTGCTTGAAATCACCTTCACCGAACCTGGTCTCCAAGGCGACCGCTCTAGTGGGGGCACCAAGCCTGCAACTGTAGAGACTGGTCTCCAAATCCAAGTTCCTCTCTTCGTTGAGCAGGGAACCAAAGTTAAGGTAGACACCAGAACTGGTGAGTACCTTGGCCGAGTTACTGACTAACCTTGAGCGCAAGATCTAAAGCTAGAAAGCGTGCTGTCGATGCGCTCTACGCTGCTGAACTTAGAGATGGCATGGCGACAGAACTGCTAGAAGAAACCAAGCAGCAGGTTGAAGACAGACAAAACCAGGACGAGATCTTTAGCTTTGCAAACGAGTTGGTTATCGGCGTTCTTAGTAATCAACTGGAAATAGATGAAACCATCAGAGCGATTGCTCAGAACTGGTCCCTTGATCGCATGCCAGCAGTGGATAGGGCCATTCTTCGTTTAGCCGTCTACGAAATAAATTTTGCAGACCTCGAACCAGCTATTGCTATTAGTGAAGCAGTATCTCTTGCAAATGAACTGAGCACAGACGAGTCCGGTGCCTTTGTAAACGGCGTTTTGTCAGCTGTTGTTGCCACGCGCAAGCCAATCTAGCCAAAGTAGTTGGTTATCCAGTAGAGTAATAGAAATTCATCCTTTAAAGGCGTCCTGTGAGGCGCAGAAGGAGGTGGGCGTGGTTGCACGCACCGTCTTAGATGCTCAGGACATCGACCGAGCAGTAGTTCGGATTTCTCATGAAATTGTTGAGTCAAATCACGGAACTTCAAACTTGCTACTTTTAGGGATTCCAACTCGAGGGGTCTATTTAGCAGAGCGAATTGCTAGTTCAATCAAGAAAAACTATCCCGAATTCAAGGTACAAACATCACTCGGCCGTCTTGATGTCACTATGTTCCGAGATGACCTATCTAGCAATCCGACCAAAGCTGTTACAGCCACTCATATTCCAATTAGCGATCTTTCGGCAGTCACGGTGGTCCTTGTTGATGATGTTCTCTTTAGTGGCAGGACTGTTAGAGCAGCTTTAGACGCACTCGTTTCTTACGGTAGGCCAAAAGCTGTTCGACTAGCTGTCCTAGTTGACAGAGGTCATCGAGAGCTTCCAATCAGAGCCGACTTCGTTGGTAAGAATTTACCCACCAGCGCGCACGAAAGAATCAGCGTTCGCTTATCAGAATCGGATGGCGAACAAGGGGTGGTGATTGAGCAATGAAGCACTTACTTAGCATCAACGACTTAACTAAGGACATGGCAGTAGAGATTTTGAATCTCTCGGTAGAGATGCAGCAGGTGAATACCAGGGACATAAAGAAGCTACCCGCGCTAACCGGTCGGACAGTGGCAAATCTATTCTTTGAGGATTCAACTAGAACAAGAATCTCTTTCGAGTTAGCAGCAAGAAGACTCTCAGCAGATGTAATCAACTTCTCGGCTAAAGGATCTTCTGTAAGTAAAGGGGAGTCTCTAAAAGATACAGTGCAAACGCTTGAAGCTATGGGTGTTGAGGCATTGATTGTTAGACACAACCATTCAGGTGCCGTAAACACTATTGCCAACAGCGATTGGTCTAAAGCCGTAGTGATAAACGCGGGAGATGGCACCCACGAACATCCAACTCAAGCCCTCCTAGATGCACTGACCATCAGGCAACGAGTATCAGGGCTTGAAAACCGGGGTGACCTTGCCGGGCTTAGAGTTCTAATCGTGGGTGACATCTTGCATTCACGAGTTGCACGGTCAAACCTGCTTCTCCTGAAGAAGCTTGGAGCTACCGTAGCTGTCTGCGCACCATCAACTCTTGTTCCTGGCGTAATAGCTGGATATTGTGATGAGGTTTACTTCGATCTAGATGAAGCACTTAGCCAAAATTTCAATGTTGTCATGATGCTGAGAATCCAATCTGAACGCATGAATTCAGCCTTCATGCCAAACAGTTCAGAATATTCCTTTGGCTGGGGATTAGGTGATTCAAGGTTCTCAAGACTAAACAAAGACACTTTGATAATGCATCCAGGCCCTATGAACAGAGGTCTTGAAATCTCTTCAAAAGCAGCAGACTCAGAGCAGTCAGCGATTTTAGATCAAGTAACAAATGGTGTTGCAGTGCGCATGGCAGTGCTTTACAAACTCTTAGCCCAGGAGAAGAAGAATGTCTAACCAAAGAATCATCTTTAGAAACTCAAAGCTTGCCGATGGACAGATCATGGACATCGCTGTTACCAACCAAGAGATTGAAGCGGTTGGCCCGAAGTTAGAACTCCAAGGAACAGACATCAACTGCGATGGTTTGATTGCTCTTACTGGTCTAGTCGATCTACACACTCATCTTCGCGAACCTGGCTTTGAACAGAGTGAAACAATCTTGACCGGTTCCAGAGCCGCAGCAATGGGTGGTTTTACAGCTGTCCATGCAATGGCAAATACTTCTCCGGTAGCGGATAGTGCTGCAGTTGTTGAACAGGTCTTCGCTCTAGGGCAAGGAGCTGGCTACGTTTATGTCCAACCAATAGGTGCCGTTACCTCTAACCTAGAGGGCAAGCAACTTGCAGACTTACTGAAGATGAATCAGTCTCGAGCAGCCGTGTCGGTATTCAGTGATGATGGTAAGTGTGTATCAGATTCGCTCTTGATGCGAAGAGCTCTAGAGTATGTGAAAGCTTTTGGTGGAGTTATTGCGCAGCATGCTCAAGACCCGCACCTAACTGTTGACGCTCAAATGAATGAAGGTATTTTGTCTTTTGAATTGGGGCTTGCTGGTTGGCCAAAGGTTGCAGAAGAAGCGATTATCGCTAGGGATGTTTTACTGACTGAACATGTCGGCTCTCGTTTGCATGTGTGCCATGTTTCAACCGCAGGATCAGTCGACATAATTCGATGGGCAAAAGCAAGAGGAATCAATGTAACGGCTGAAGTCACTCCACACCACTTGATACTCACAGAAGATCTTGTGAAGGACTACAACCCTCTCTTCAAGGTCAATCCACCGCTTAGAACTGAGAAGGATGTCCAAGCTCTGAGGCAAGCAGTTGCTGATGGAACTATCGACATCGTTGCAACCGATCACGCTCCTCACACTGCGGATAGCAAGGACTGTGAATTCGGTCAGGCAGCCTTCGGCATGGTCGGCCTTGAAACTGCTGCGGCTATTGTTCAAACTACCCTCGTCGATACTGGACTAATTGACTGGAAGAGATTCCAAGAGATTCTGTCTAGTAAACCAGCATCCATATCAGGCTTAGCAAGACATGGGCAGGAAATCGCTGCAGGCAGTGCAGCAAATCTAACCTTTATTAACCCAACAGTTTCTAAGACTGTCAGCACTGAATCTGAGAGCAAGAGTAAAAACAACCCGTACCTAGGGATGAAACTTAACGGCCAAATTATCCACACCATGTTTGAAGGGACTTTCACAGTGATGGACAGTCAGATACAGGAGATTCACAATGCCTAAGTTCGAAAAGAATGCAATTCTCGTCCTTGAAGATGGAAAGACTTTCAGAGGGCACGCTTTTGGTGCTCAACGCGACACCTTAGGGGAGATTGTCTTCGCAACCGGCATGTCTGGATACCAAGAGACTCTGACCGACCCTTCCTATGCTGGCCAGATCGTAGTTCAAACAGCACCGCACATTGGTAACACAGGAATGAATAGAAAAGACGAAGAGTCCGAAAGGATCTGGGTCTCAGGATATGTAGTGAGGGATTTGAGCCGTGTTGTTTCGAATCACAGAAGCGAATCCAGCCTCGAAGCTGATCTAACAAAGGACAACATTCCAGGAATTTCAGGATTGGACACCAGAGCGCTAACTCTCCATCTCAGGGACCGTGGAGTTATGCGAGCTGGCATATTCACCGGTGATAAGGCCTCTGCTCCGATCGAAACTTTGATATCTGAGATAAAAGCATCACAAGAGATGAAGGGTAGATCCCTGAGTTCTGAAGTATCAACTGCTGAGCCGTATACCGTTGCCCATCAAGGTGAGTACGTCGGTAAAGTTGCCATCCTTGACTTAGGAATAAAGCGATCCACGATTGAGAACATGGTTGCGCGTGGACTAGACGTTGAAATTCTTCCAGCTTCATCTACCTTCGAGGTTTTAGCGGCAACTCAGCCGGACGCAGTGTTTTATAGCAATGGTCCAGGCGACCCCGAAACGGCTACAGCTCAGGTCGATACTCTTCAGCAGGTTCTCAAGAACGGTATCCCATTCTTTGGAATCTGCTTTGGTAACCAACTCTTAGGACGCGCTCTTGGTTTCGAGACATACAAACTAGCGTTTGGGCATCGAGGTATCAATCAACCAGTTCTAGATAGAAGAACTGGTCGTGTTGAGGTAACCGCACATAACCACGGATTTGCTGTTCGTGTTGACGGCGGGGAAGAGGTTCTGTCTCCTGCAGGTTTCGGAAAAGTGCGAGTTAGCCACATCTGCCTAAACGACGATGTCGTTGAGGGTTTGGAATGTATTGACATTCCTGCTTTCTCTGTTCAGTACCATCCAGAGGCTGCAGCTGGGCCACACGACGCCAATTACCTATTCGATCGCTTGGTCGAGATGATTAAGACAAAGAGAGCTAACTAATGCCGCGTAGAGAAGATATTAAGAGCGTATTGGTCATCGGTTCTGGCCCCATCGTGATCGGGCAGGCATGTGAATTTGATTACTCTGGCACGCAAGCTTGTCGCGTACTTAGAGCTGAAGGCATCAGAGTGATCCTGGTGAATAGCAATCCTGCAACCATCATGACTGATCCTGACTTTGCAGACGCAACATATATTGAGCCAATTACACCTGAAATTATTGAAGAAATTATCAAGAAAGAAAGGCCTGATGCCATCCTCCCGACTCTTGGCGGGCAGACAGCTTTGAATGCAGCGATGTCACTGCATGAACTGGGCATCCTAGATAAGTATGGTGTTGAACTAATTGGAGCAAAAGTAGAGGCAATCAAAGCTGGAGAAGATCGACAATCCTTCAAGCAGCTAGTGCTTGACGCTGGTGCTGATGTTGCAAAGTCTGTTATCGCACACACAATGGATGAGGTTCTAGCAGCAGTTGATGTACTTGGCTACCCACTAGTTGTTAGACCTTCATTCACCATGGGTGGCTTAGGTTCAGGATTTGCGTACAACGAGCAGGACCTGAGACGTATTGCTGGTGCTGGTTTGCAGGCTAGCCCAACAACTGAGGTGCTACTAGAGGAATCAATTCTAGGTTGGAAAGAGTATGAGCTAGAGCTCATGCGTGACACAGCCGATAACACTGTAGTGGTATGTTCTATCGAGAACGTTGACCCAGTTGGGGTCCATACCGGTGACTCGATTACAGTTGCACCGGCTTTGACACTTACCGACCGTGAATATCAAAACCTAAGAGATATTTCAATAGACATCATCAGAGCTGTCGGTGTTGACACCGGTGGTTGCAACATTCAGTTTGCTGTTGAGCCAAGCACGGGTCGAGTAATTGTTATTGAGATGAACCCGCGTGTAAGCAGATCTTCTGCTCTTGCCTCTAAGGCAACAGGTTTCCCAATCGCAAAGATTGCAGCCAAACTTGCTCTCGGTTACCGCTTGGATGAGATTCCTAACGATATAACCCGAGTAACACCTGCTTCATTCGAACCAACCTTGGACTATGTTGTTGTGAAGGTTCCTCGCTTCGCATTCGAGAAGTTCCCTGCAGCGGATGCAACTCTCACCACAACTATGAAATCAGTGGGAGAGGCTATGGCTATCGGGCGAAACTACGCCCAAGCCCTACAGAAAGCTCTGAGAAGCTTAGAGAAGAGAGGGTCATCGTTCTTCTGGTCAGATGCAGCTTTGGATAAGCAAGCACTCATCGAGACATCTAAAGTCCCAACTGATGGACGCATTGTCACCGTACAGCAAGCTCTTCTAGCCGGAGCAACTTCAGAGGAGATCTTCAATGCGACAGCAATTGACCCTTGGTTCATTGATCAAATTGTTCTAATCAACGAAGTTGCTGGAGATATCAGAGGCGCAAGAGAACTCAGCCCAGATGTTCTTCGATACGCAAAGGAATACGGCTTCAGCGACATCCAGATCGCCCAGCTAAGAGATTTGACTGAAGTAGCTGTTAGAACTGCTCGCTATGAAGCTAATCTTCGCCCTGTATACAAGACAGTTGATACCTGTGCGGGAGAGTTCCCAGCACTAACTCCTTATCACTACAGCACATATGAGGACGAGACAGAGGTACGACCATCAAACGCTAAGAAGATTGTGATCCTTGGTTCTGGCCCTAACCGAATTGGTCAAGGTGTTGAGTTCGATTACTCATGCGTGCATGCTTCCTTTGCGCTGCATGACGCTGGATACGAAACCATCATGATCAACTGCAATCCTGAAACTGTTTCAACCGACTATGACACCAGCGACAGGCTTTACTTTGAGCCACTAACGCTTGAGGATGTTCTTGAAGTCATCCATGCTGAGTCAAAGAGCGGAGAGTTGGTAGGTGTCGTTGTTCAGCTAGGAGGGCAAACTGCTCTGGGACTAGCTCAAGGGTTGAAAGAAAATGGAGTCCCGATTCTGGGAACTACTCCAGATGCAATTGATCTCGCTGAAGAACGTGGAGCTTTCTCCAGGATTCTTGATGAAGCAAAGTTGATTTCTCCAGCAAACGGAACAGCAACTGACCTCAGTGAAGCTCTTGAGATCGCATCCCGTATCGGCTACCCAGTTCTGGTCCGACCTTCATTCGTGCTTGGTGGACGTGGCATGGAGATTGTCTACGATTCAAATGCGCTCGCTGGTTACTTCGACCGAATCGCAGACCAGGCTATTGTCGGCCCAAATCACCCATTGCTTGTTGACCGTTTCCTAGACGATGCGATTGAGATTGACATAGACGCCATCTTTGATGGTGAGGAGCTTTATGTCGGTGGAGTAATGGAGCACATTGAAGAAGCTGGAATCCACTCTGGTGACTCTTCCTGTACATTGCCACCAATCACATTGAGTGAAGCTCAGATTGACAGAGTCCGTGAGGCAACTCTAAAGATTGCTCAGGGAATAGGTGTCGTCGGATTACTAAATGTTCAGTTCGCTTTAGCTCACGATGTCTTGTATGTGCTCGAGGCGAATCCGCGCGCATCCAGAACTGTTCCGTTCGTCTCTAAAGCGCTCGGCATTACCTTAGCTAAAGCGGCTTCGCTAGTGATGGTCGGTAAAACCATTAAGGAACTGGTTGCCGATGGCCACCTACCTGCTAAGGATGGAACTTACATTCCAGCAAACGCTGCTATCTCGGTCAAGGAAGCAGTGCTACCTTTCAAGCGATTTGCTACTAAGGATGGTCGCTTTGTTGATTCACTGCTTGGACCTGAGATGAGGTCAACTGGAGAAGTCATGGGGATTGATGTTGATTTCCCGACTGCTTTCGCCAAGAGCCAGTCAGCTGCAGGAAGCGCATTGCCGAAATCAGGAAGTATTTTCATCTCAGTTGCAGATCGAGACAAGCACCAGGTAATTCTTCCGGTGAGAAGGCTTTGGCAATTAGGTTATGAGATTCTGGCAACCTCTGGAACAGCAGCCATTCTCAATCGCCACGGTATTCCTAACCGCATTGTTCGAAAGCACAGCGCGGACGATAACGCTCCAGCAGGACCTTCGATTGTCGACCTCATCCTCGCGGGTGAAGTCGATGTTGTTGTTAACACTCCATCGGGAACTGACGCACGTAAGGATGGCTACGAGATCAGAGCAGCAACAACAGCAGCAGATGCTCCTATCTTCACAACCATCGCTCAACTATCTGCAGCTATCGGCTCATTTGAAACCGTAATCGCAGGCCCATTCAAGGTTCGTTCTCTGCAAGAGCATGCTGAAGACAGGAGAGCAGCGATTGCCTGATTCATTCTCTAGGAAAGTTGAAACCGTCTTTAGTAAATACGGCCAACTCTGTGTTGGACTAGATCCACATTCTGAACTCCTTGAAGCAGAGGGGTTAGCTGACAACGTCGAGGGTGTTCACTCATTCAGCTTTCAACTACTCGACCAGTTGGACGACGTTGTTGGAATCATCAAACCTCAGGTGGCTTTCTATGAGCGTTTTGGTTCAGCAGGCTTTTCAGTTCTGGAGGGAGTTTGTTCAGAAGCATCCAAGCGGGGGTTCCTAGTTATAGCAGATGCTAAGCGAGGGGACATCGGCTCTACCATGTCTGCATATGCAGAAGCCTGGTTAGGTAAAGCGTCTCCGTTTGTTGTTGACGCGCTTACCGTAAGCCCTTACCTGGGAACCGGAGCGCTCTCGTCTGCTATCTCATTAGCTAGCGAAAGAGGCAAAGGTTTATTCGTCCTCTGTGCGACATCCAACGCTGAAGGTAAAGGTATTCAACTGTCAACGAGTAACGGGCAGACTGTGGCAGCGGCTGTTGCTAACGAAATAGATACCTTGAATAGAGTTTCGGCGCAAACTAAGACCAAGTTTGGAACCGCTGGATTAGTTATCGGTGCCACAGTTAACCTCAAGGAATATGGCATTGATACGCTAAACACGTCCGAGGACTACAGATCGTTGATACTAGCCCCAGGCTTTGGAGCTCAGGGAGCTTCTCTGTCGGCTGCAAGAAATATCTTTGGCTCTAACGCTGAAAACGTGATCTACACAGTTTCCCGCAGTGCGCTTAGAAATGGCTTACACCAAACTAGGCAGACCATAACCGCGGACAAGAATGAGCTTGCTTTAGCTCTAGGTGCTTAGGCTATTACTGTGAACAGATTGACCGTAATTGCTGGCCCAACAGCTGTTGGTAAAGGAACTGTTGTCCGCTGGCTGCTTGCCAAAGACCCAAAGATCCAGGTTTCCGTCTCAGCAACAACAAGATCACCTAGACCGGGCGAAATTCACGGGGAGAGCTACTACTTTGTCTCCAACGTAGAATTTGACCAGATGATTCAAGATGGCGAACTCCTGGAACATGCCGTCGTTCATGGCCAGAATCGTTATGGAACTCCTCGAAAACCGGTCGAGGAGGCACTAAACAACGGCAGGGAGGTCATCCTTGAAATTGATCTTCAAGGCGCCCGTCAAATACGACAGAGCATGCCATCGGCAAACCTGATCTTCATTGCCCCTCCAAATTGGGAGGAATTGGAGCGCAGACTAGCGACCCGAGGCACCGAAACTCCCGAACAGATAGCCATTCGACTTGATACGGCTAAGCAGGAGATGGCTGCAATGGATGAATTCGACCATGTGGTTATCAACCATGAGGTAGCGCAATGCGGCCAAGAGGTCTTAGACTTAATGCAGGCTTCGTAATCCAGACTGGATTCTCACCCCAAATATCAACTGAAAGCAACTAACTTATGTCCGAAAAACTTGAAGGTATCGTTTCTCCATCTATCGACGCGCTTATGGCTAAGCACTCATCTAAGTATGGATTGGTCATTTTCGCGGCTAAGCGTGCACGCCAGATCAACGACTACTACTCAGCCCTACACGAAGGTTCACTATTTACTAACGTGGGTCCACTAGTTGATGCTGCTGTTGATGACAAGCCACTTTCAATCGCTATGCGTGAAATCGTAGCTGGCGCTATCACAGCTGAAGATTCAACCAACTAACAGAAGACCAAGCTTGCGAATTATCGTTGGCATCACAGGCGGGATCGCTGCATACAAGTCGCCAGCGGTAATTAGAGCATTTACTGAGCTTGGCCACGATGTTCATGCATTGCCTACTCAAAATGCACTTCGATTTATTGGTGCAACTACTCTCGAAGCAATTTCTCATAACGCAATAGACCCTGATCTATTTACTGACGTTGAGAGCGTAAAACACATTGCACTTGCACAAAATGTAGATCTAATAGTTGTTGCACCTGCAACCGCGAGTTTTATAGCACGATACGCGGCTGGAATAGCGGATGATTTGCTCATGAACGTACTTCTGGCCACCAAAGCCAAAGTTGTGCTTGCTCCAGCTATGCATACAGAGATGTGGGAGCACCCTGCAACGAGACAAAACATTCAAACTCTTAGAAATAGGGGAGTTGAAATAGTTGAACCAGGTGTCGGTCGCCTAACCGGTGATGACACTGGTGTTGGGCGTTTGGCGGAGACAGAAGACATCGTAAAGGTCGCGCTAAACCAAGACGCGAGCGCGGACCTAGTTGGCCATTCATTTTTAGTTATCGCTGGAGGAACCAGAGAGCCAATCGATTCCGTCAGGTACATCGGAAATCGTTCTTCAGGAAAGCAAGGGCTCGCTCTTGCTCGAGCTATAAAGAACCGCGGTGGATCTGTTTCATTGCTAGCAATCAACCTTGAGCAAGATCTATCTGATTTTGCTGATGTCCATCGGGCGCAGACTGCTGCTGAAGTTGAGAAGACCACAAACCAAATAGCTAGTGGCTTTGATGTTGTACTTATGCCAGCTGCAATCGGTGATTTCAGAGTTGAAGAAATCAATCCAGGAAAACTACACAGATCGACTGACCCAGACCTGAACCTAAAACTAGTTGCCAACCCAGACATTCTGGGAAACCTCTCCAGCTTGCTCGTTAAGGGTAATAGGCCTCTGCTAGTCGGCTTCGCAGCGCACGCTGCTAAGCACGAAATTTCCACCCTAAAAGAAGCGGCTCTCGCAAAGCTTGATTCAAAGAATGTCGATGTTGTTGTCGCAAACGATATATCTGATGGTTCAGTGTTCGACGCTGATGAGAACTCAGTACTTATCGTGTCCAAGCACGAGCAACAAGCGAAAGCTGGAACAAAGGACGCAGTGGCCAATGCGGTCTTAGACTTCATCAAGCCAATGCTAGAGCGTCTCTAGTCGCATTTAGCGTTTTTTGTCAGACAGCAGAGATATACTTACAAACCTATGAACGACTTTAGATACTTCACCTCAGAATCAGTAACAGAGGGACACCCTGATAAGATTTGCGATCAGATAAGTGACGCAATCCTCGATGACCTCTTGTCACAGGACAAGCATTCCCGCGTAGCTGTCGAGACTCTTGTTACAACTGGTTTAGTCCACGTAGCTGGAGAGATAACTACTGAAGGTTATGCAGAAATTCCTGACATTGTTCGAAGTAAGCTTCTGGAAATCGGATACAACTCTTCGGAGATTGGTTTCGATGGGAACTCTTGCGGAGTTTCTGTTTCTATCGGAAAGCAGTCACCTGACATCGCCATGGGAGTAGACAAGTCCCTCGAAGCTAGAACTGACTCAAGTGGAGCCTCATATGATGAACAAGGCGCTGGAGATCAAGGTTTGATGTTTGGATTCGCTTGTAACGAAACACCTGAACTGATGCCCCTGCCAATCAAACTAGCCCACGCTCTTGCTGAGCGACTAGCCCAGGTAAGGCATCAGGGCGTTATCGACTTCCTAAGACCCGATGGGAAGACCCAAGCCACGATTGGATACCAAAACGGTTTAGCTAAAAATGTTAAAACAATCGTTGTCAGCACCCAACACAATCCAGGTATCAGTCATTCCGAGATTCAGAAATCTGTCACCGACTTCGTAATTGCGCCTGTACTTGAGTCCTACGGATTTGATCTCAGAGACACAGAAGTGCTTGTGAACCCAACTTCCCAATTCGTAATCGGCGGACCGCAAGGAGATGCGGGTCTAACCGGTAGAAAGATTATTGTTGACACCTATGGTGGCTACAGTAGACACGGTGGTGGTGCTTTCAGCGGAAAAGATCCCTCAAAGGTCGACCGTTCGGCCGCATATGCAACCAGGTGGGTTGCTAAGAATGTTGTAGCGGCAGGCCTTGCTGACAAAGCTGAGATTCAGGTTTCATACGCCATCGGCAGAGCAAGACCACTTGCAGTCTATGTTGAGACCTTCGGAACCGAAACAGTGGACCCCAAACTTATCGAGAAAGCAATCTCTGAAGTATTTGATCTTCGCCCAGCAGCAATTATCGAAGCCTTGGAATTACTTAGACCTATCTACGGCAAAACCTCCTCTTACGGACATTTCGGTAGGGAACTAGCCGAATTCACTTGGGAGAGAACTGATCGCGTAGAAGATTTGAGATCAGCAGTTGGGCTTTAGCAATGAGAGTTGCCTCGATAGTCTTTGCTTCGCCACTTCCACAACTAGATAAGGAATTTGACTACTTCATACCAAGTTCAATCGAAGATATGATTTCTTTCGGGTCTTTAGTGTCAGTTCCCTTTGGCTCGTCTAAAAAACTAAAAACAGGCTTTGTGGTCGCAATCAAGGATGAGTCAAACTTCACTAAGGAACTAGCGGAGATCTCAAGCCTTGAATCGTCGAGAACAGTATTAACCCGTGAGCAATATGAACTATGTAAAGCAATTGCTAAGAGACAAGCTGGACTAGTTGGGGAACTACTTTCCACAGCAGTACC
>JBBAML010000001.1:21784-41870 GCA_040402515.1 Rhodoluna sp. | reverse complement strand
TACTGGAATACAAGGGATGTTGCATTAACTAGATCAGAACTTGAGCATTGTGATCTCTTCTTTGCCGCTCACTCACCGAGCGCAGAAGTGTGTCGCCTGATTGAAATTGGCTACATGCAACACACAGTTATCGATTCTTTACAACCACCCGTAAGGATTAGCGGGTCGAACGAACGTTTTGATGAGGAAACATTTGCTCTTATCTCAAAGACTCTTTCGAGCGATAAACCGGTACTGATACAGGTATCAAATTTGGGGTACGCATCCGCAATTGCTTGCCTAAAATGCAAAGAGATTCGCAGGTGCAGCGATTGCAGTACTGCACTCTGGATAGATCCAAGCAAAATTGCTCGCTGCAGAAGCTGCAAACGCGAATACAGCTCACAATGTGATTGCGGTGGGGCGAACTACCGGCCAATATCTGTAGGCAGCCAGGCTCTTACTGACCAACTCTCTAGAAGTTTCCCGGAAGCCAATGTCATTCATTCCTCTGGGGCAGAACGTATCACAAAGATCGAACGCAAGGGAATCTTGGTAATTTCAACGCCAGGGTCAGAACCTTCTGTTGCAGGCGGATACGAACTCATTGTTTTCTCTGATTCGCTGAACATGATTGGTATACCTAGATTGCGGGCATTAGAAAATGCATGTTCAAAATGGTCAAACGCCTTAGCGAAGATATCAAAATCTGGCAGAACAATCTATGTTGGAATCACGGGGGAGCTGGCAGAGCAGCTCAGAGCATCTAACTACTATGCAATCGTTCGAAGAGACACCATCGAGCGTATGGAAATTGGATTACCACCTTCGAGCAGGACTTTGTCTGTCTCATCTTCAAGTCTCGATGATCTGAGGATTTTTAGGGACAGGCTAATTGGGGAGGTGCCAGATGTGAGAAGCATCAACGAGACCAGCTCATCAATAGCCTTCACGTATTCAATCGCCTCTGGAGCAGAGACTGCAGCAGCGGTGTCAAGAATCGCAACCGAAGTAACTCGGGCTAGTAAGCATAAGAAGCCAGGGCAGCGAGTGTTCTTCGTGAACATGGACGATAACAAAGTAATCTAGCCAAGGAAGGAGTTCAAGTGAGGATTCTATTTGCGGGAACTCCTGAGGTTTCAGCCAACATTTTGGATTGGCTAGTTAAATCAGGACATGAGATCGTTGGTGTCTTGACACGTACTGACTCACATGTGGGTAGAAAAAAGGTTCTTACTCCTTCTCCCACAGCGCTAAAGGCTGAGAGTGTCGGTTTGCCAGTAATCAAGGCAAATCGCGTAGACGAAAGGGTTCTAACAGAGATCCGTCGAATGAACGTCGAGTTGGCAATTGTTGTCGCCTACGGATCAATATTGAACAAAGGCGCACTAGAGGCAATTTCAAATGGTTGGTTCAACCTCCACTTCAGTCTGCTGCCCAAGTATCGCGGAGCTGCGCCTGTTCAGCGAGCAATACTTTCCGGTGACAAGGAAACAGGAGTCACTTTGTTCAAACTTGACGTTGGAATGGACACTGGACCAATTCTTTCTTCCCTGCATACTGCAATCGGTATCAATGAGAACTCTGGTGAACTTCTCCGCCGACTCGGCGAACTCTCAAAATCATTGCTGAGTGAATCACTGCCACAGATTTATTCAGGAGCGATAAACCTTAAAGAGCAGGTTGGAGAACCCAGTCCTGCTCCAAAACCTACCCGCGAAGAAGCCCAATTGGACTTCTCTCACTCTGCGAACAATTTAAAAAACCTAGTTCGAGGGATGAACCCTGAACCAATGGCATGGTGTTTAGCTGGTGAAGATGTGCTTAGGGTTCTCAACGCGTGTGAAATTGCTGACCGCTCCGCAAAATCGATTGCATCTACCGAGGTAGAGGGCTCAATTTTCACTGCAGAAGGCAAAGTTTTTGTAGTGTGTGGAGCCGGAACTGTTTTAGAGCTCATCGAGGTTCAGCCAAGCTCGAAGCGTGCCATGCCAGCTCGCGACTGGTTCAATGGAAATAGAACGCTTGAGAGGCTTAATTGAGAGTTCCAATAACCTCTAGAAGTGTTGCTCTAGATCTTCTGAACAAGGCATCTCTCGATGGTGCTTATGCAAACCTAGTCATGCCTCAGCTACTTGAACAGGCTCGACTAGAGCCAAGAGATAGCGCATTCGCTCAAGAACTAGCTTTCTCAACCATCAGGTGGACTCAGACCTACGATGCAATCATCGACAAAGTTTCATCAAGACCAGTAGCAGAAATAGAAATGGTACTTCTAAATGCGATACGCCTAGGAACTCACCAGCTTCTGCAGATGCGCGTGCCAGCGCATGCGGCCATCAACGAAACGGTAAATCTCATTCGCCAGGTGTGCGGAGAAAAAGTTGTTGGATTTGCTAACGGAGTGCTACGAAGAATCTCGGAGAAAGATATGGAGCACTGGCTTGAATTCATAACTGCCGATGAGAATTCAAATACTGGTGTTCTAGCCCTTAGAAATAGCCATCCAGAATGGATCGTTAGAGCTCTGCAACAGAGTTTGAAGAGCGATGGGATTGAAGGGTCCATAGAGGACCTGTTGGAGGCCAACAATAGGCCAGCACACGTAACATTGGTCGCACTGCCAGGTTTAGCTAAAAGAGACTCTTACGTCAATGATGGCGGGTTCGCAACCAACTTCAGTCCTTACGGCTTCACCATTGAGTCTGGAAATCCTGGTGAGCTAGAAGAGATTAGAAGAGGCGCGGTTAGGGTGCAAGACGAAGGCTCGCAATTAGCCGCTCTTGCCCTGGTCGAAGCAAAGAAAGTATCAGCGGGTGAGAAGTGGCTGGACATGTGCGCGGGTCCTGGCGGAAAGGCAGCTCTACTTGCCGCGCTAGCTGAGCAGAATGGCGCGCACTTGGTTGCTAACGAGGTTCAAGAGCACCGAGCCAAGTTGGTTTCTAATGCGCTCGCCCCGTTCCCAGATGCAGAGCTCACCGTTCTAGACGGCAGATCATTTGGAGATAGCCACTCGAATTACTTTGACAGAATATTGTTAGACGCTCCCTGCACTGGCCTTGGAGCGCTTAGAAGAAGACCTGAGGCTCGTTGGAGAAAGAGTTCTGAGGATTTGAAGCAGCTCGTTGAGCTGCAGTTTGAGCTTCTAGAGAGTGCTTACAAAGCCTTGAAGCCTGGTGGACAGCTCTTGTATGTCACCTGTTCGCCGCACCTATCCGAGACAACAGCAGTGATAACCAAGGCTGTTAAGAACCTTGGAGCACAGGTGTCTGATTTGACCGCTCTCATGAATGAAAAGTTCATGAATGGCACTTTGCCTTCTAATCGCAAGACAGTGCAGCTGTATACACATAGAGACGGCACCGACTGTATGTTCATGGCTCTCATCACCAAATAGATCTAATTAGTTAGGCTTAGACCATGCGTATCCAACCGAGCATCCTTAGTGCAGACTTCGCAAACCTAGAATCAGAGTTTGCTTCAATTTCTAGCGCTGACGGCATTCATGTGGATGTAATGGACGGGCACTTTGTTCCCAACATGACATTCGGATTGCCGGTGGTAAAGCGAATGCAGGAGATTACTTCATTACCTCTTGACGTTCACCTCATGATTGAGAACCCTGATTTCTGGGCCGTTGAGTATGCAAAACTCGTTGTTTTTTCAGTGACGGTTCACCTTGAGGCTTGCGAGGACTTGGGGAATCTGATTCCTAGGATCAAAGCCGAAGGTGCTCGTGTTGGAGTAGCGATTAAGCCTGGCACTCCAGTTTCATCAGTGGTTCCTTACCTGACTGAGTTGGACCAGGTTCTTGTTATGTCTGTAGAACCAGGCTTTGGTGGGCAAAGCTTCATCCCAGAGAGCCTCGAAAAGATTGCTGAGCTCAAAAGCATCCTTGTAAAAGCTGGATTAGAGACATGGCTCCAAGTCGATGGAGGGATCAGCGCTGTGAACATCGCCGATGTTGCTGGCGCAGGTGCAGATACCTTTGTTGCTGGAAGTTCTGTATTTGGTGCAAATGACCGGAACGAAATGATTTCAAGGCTTAGAACTCTCGCACTTGAGGGAGTCCACTAACTAAGCAGGCTAAATTCTGGGTAAAATGGCTTAATGAAAACCTTCGAAGAACTTTTTACTGAGATAACAGCCAAGGCCAGCGCTAACCCAGCCTCATCCAACACCGCCAAGTTGATCTCTGAGGGAGTTCATGGCATTGGAAAAAAGGTAGTTGAAGAAGCAGCAGAGGTTTGGATGGCCGCTGAATTCCAGAGCAAAGATGAGCTGAGTCTGGAAATTAGCCAACTCATTTACCACCTACAAGTTTTGATGGTCGCCAAAGGCATCTCCATCGCTGATCTAGAAGAGAAGTACTAAATGTCGAAAATGCTAAAGGTTGCTGTCCCCAACAAAGGGATACTGAGTGATTTCGCAGTTCAGATGCTCGAGGAAGCTGGCTACGCTGTTCGCAAGGACACCAAGACTCTGAGAGTTCTAGATTCAGCAAACAACATTGAGTTCTTCTACTTGAGACCAAGAGATATTGCAACATACGTAGGAACCGGTGCTTTGGATCTAGGACTAACAGGATTAGATCTTCTTGCTGACAGTGGTTCGAACGCTGTCAAGATTGCTGACCTAAATTTCGGCAATTCAACTTTCCGCCTTGCTGGAGAAGTTGGCAAGTTCAAAGAAATCGCAGATGTCAGTGGAAAGCGTATTGCAACTTCATATCCTGAACTGCTAAAGAATTTCCTAGACAAAGAGGGGATTTCTGCAACAATCGTAAAGCTTGACGGTGCGGTAGAGACAGCTGTGAGCTTAGGTGTTGCTGATTTAGTAGCCGATGTTGTTTCGAGCGGAAACACCTTGAGGCAAGCCGGTTTAGAAATCTTTGGCCCAGTAATACTTGAATCATCTGCGTATTTGATTGCTAACCCTTCGAGTGTTGATTCAGCAGCATCGCTGCTTCGACGAATCAACGGTGTGATTGTTGCTCGTGAGTATGTAATTTTTGACTACGACTGCCCATCGTCGCTTATCGACGAGGCTTCGAAGATCACACCAGGTATTGAGTCACCAACAATTTCTCCAACTAAGGACTCAGAATGGTTAGCTGTAAGAGCTCTCGTGAAGAGAAGTGAGACTAATGAGAAGATGGATTCACTCTACGAACTTGGCGCAAGAGCGATTCTCGTTTCGGCAATTCACGCAGCCAGGATCTAACTATGTCTTTGGCCCTAAGAGTAATCCCTTGTTTGGACGTTAACGCTGGCAAGGTTGTTAAGGGAGTCAAGTTTCAAGATCTACAGACAGTGGGAGATCCGGTTGAGTTGGCTCGAAGATACTTCGAGGCCGGCGCTGATGAGATTACTTTCCTGGATGTGACTGCCAGCGTAGAAGATAGATCAACAATTCTTGATGTGGTTTCCCAGACAGCAGATTCTGTTTTCATCCCACTTACCGTTGGTGGCGGTATTAGGACTTTGCAAGACGTGCAGACCCTGCTCAGCGCGGGAGCTGACAAAGTAAGCGTTGGTACTGCTGCTATTAGTTCACCAAATCTGTTGGATGAAATCGGCAGTCGTTACGGTGATCAGGTTCTCGTAGTCTCGTTAGATCTAAAGCGAAGTTCTGATACATCTTCGGGTTACACAATAACCACTCACGGCGGATCAAAGGAAACCGGTATCGATGCTCTGAAGTGGATTACTGATAATCAACATCGTGGAATAGGTGAACTACTTCTCAACAGCATGGATTCAGATGGAACTAAGTCTGGATTCGATCTCGAGCTAATAAGAGCGATCAGAGAAGTATCAAGCCTTCCCCTAATTGCCAGTGGTGGGGCTGGAACTGTTGAGCACTTTGCTGAAGCACAGCGAGCTGGGGCATCTGCGGTGCTTGCCGCTTCCGTATTCCACAACGGAGAACTTTCAATCCTTGAAGTGAAAAAGTATCTAGAGAGTCAGGACATTGAGGTGAGACTGTGATAGCAACAGAAACAGTGAAGTTTGATGCAAATGGTTTGATCCCTGCGATTATCCAGGACAGTAAGTCACTAAAGGTCCTGATGCTTGGATACATGTCTACAGAATCATTGGAAATCACAATTGCAACTAAGAAAGTAACTTTCTGGTCAAGATCACGAAACGAACTCTGGGTAAAGGGGGAGACGAGTGGGAATTTCTTGAACCTCGTATCACTTTCTCTTGACTGCGACTCAGATGCCATCCTTGTGACTGTCGAACCTGTTGGGGCCACCTGTCACACTGGGTCTGAGTCTTGCTTCGACGTTGGGGATAATTGAAACATGTCCGAATCTTTAAACCTTAGTTTAGAAGAGTTCAAAGCTCATGCTCGCGCAGGAGCGGTTGTCCCAATCATCCGCTCGGTATTCGCTGGAGATGAAACCCCAGTAGGCCTCTATGAAAAGCTTTCTAAAAATAAGACTGGCACTTTCCTCCTCGAATCAGCTGAACAAGGCGTGTGGTCAAGATTCAGCTTTATTGGAGTGAACTCAAGAGCTTCAATCCGCCAAAATAGTGAATCTCTTGAAATCAACAACAAAGATTTAGTTCTACCTTCTGGGCTTGAACTCGCTCAAGACTCTCTTTCAGCCATCAACCAGATCCAAACCTCTTGGCAAACTGCTGAAATAGCTGGTTTGCCTCCACTAACTTCAGGGCTCGTTGGGTTCTTTGCTTGGGACATTATTCGAGCATTAGAGAAACTTGAAGTAGCACCTCCAAAGACATACAAAAGTCCGGTCGTCCATCTTGAACTCGTGAGGGACCTGGTTGTTATTGACCACAAGACGAGCAACTTGCTATTGGTCTCGAACATCTATTGTTCAGAAGATATCGAACTCGAAGCTGAATACTCTTCTGCACACGAACGCATCATTGACATGCTCGCTCTCATTAGCGAAGCAAGCCAGCCTGCTATTTCATCGATTGACGGTTCAGATAATACTGAAATCAGGCAACTAATTAGCAACAAGGACTTCATTGAAATGGTCGAGAAGGCCAAGGAGCACGTTGTTGCTGGTGATGTCTTCCAGGTTGTCTTATCTCAAAGATTTGAGATCGAACTCAAGGCCAGGCCGATCGACGTCTATAAAGTTTTAAGGTCACTAAACCCAAGTCCTTATATGTATTTGCTCAACTTCCAAGACAGTGACGGTGACTATGCAATCGTTGGGTCATCACCAGAAGCCTTGGTAAAGGTTACCGGCGAACATGTCATCATGCACCCTATTGCTGGCTCTAGACCTAGAGGCGAAGATTCAGCTGCTGATCTTGCTCATGAAGAGTCATTGAAAGCGGACGCTAAGGAACGAGCGGAGCACCTTATGCTTGTTGACCTAGCTAGGAATGATCTTTTGAAGGTCTGCAAGCCAGATTCAATTGAGGTAACAGAGTTTATGAAGATTGAAAGATTCAGTCATATCATGCATCTTGTCTCTACCGTCGAGGGAACACTTGGCTCAGGCAATACACCTCTAGATGTGTTCAAGGCCACCTTCCCAGCAGGGACACTATCCGGTGCACCGAAGCCTAGAGCGTTAGAAATTATCGATGACCTTGAAACTTATAACCGCGGGGTCTTTGGCGGGGTAGTTGGCTATCTTGACTTTGGCGGTAACGCCGACCTAGCAATCTGTATCAGAACAGCATTCATGCGCTCAGGAACAGCCCACGTTCAGGCGGGTGCTGGAATCGTCCTTGACTCGGTTCCGCAGTTGGAATATGAAGAGACTGTGCACAAGATGGGTGCTGTAATAGCGGCCATCAACCGGGCTAATCAACTGTTCGGCTAGCCAAACTTATAAAGATGTTTTAGCAGTTAAGATTATTAGGACGAAAGGTTTCAAATTGGCTCACGACAGCAACGACCCAGGACACGGACACTCAACAGCAGCTTGGAGCGCAGTAATAGTTGCAGTCCTTGGTGTAACACTACTAACCCTTGGTGTTTGTCTTCCAGATACTGCGATCACAATCATCGGAACCATCGTCACAGTTATTTCTTTCTTCGTAGGCCCAGTACTAGCCAAGCTTGGTTATGGCGTAGCTGGTAAGAACTAAATACTCACTTGATGCTAGAAGACCTTTTTGCTGGAGCGATTGCTGACGCCGAGTCCAGATCAGAACGTGTCTCAACTGCTGATTTAGAAACACTAATCTCTAAGCAGAGTCAAGCTCTAGACGCAAAATCTTTTCTTAGTGCGGGTAACAGCATAAAAGTAATTGCTGAAATCAAACGTGCAAGCCCATCCAAAGGTGATCTAGCAGACATCCCAGATGCCGCAGCCCTAGCCAAGGTTTATGAGACTTCTGGTGCAGCAGCTATCAGCGTTCTAACTGAAGAGCGCAAGTTCAAGGGGAGTCTTGAAGATTTAGTTGCAGTGCGTGGAGCAGTTTCCGTTCCGCTTCTAAGGAAAGACTTTATTGCTACTGAACGACAGATTCTTGAAGCTAGAGCCTATGGAGCAGACATTATTTTGCTCATTGTGGCCGGTTTAGAGCAAGCAACCATGCAGTCACTATTCCGATTTATTGAGTCATTTGGCATGACACCTTTTGTTGAAACCCACAACGCCGAAGAAGTTAAGCGAGCTATTGACGTTGGCGCAGAGCTTATTGGTGTCAATGCGAGAGACCTAGCTACTTTTGAAACTGATAGAGGCTTATTTGCAGAATTGGTAGACATGCTTCCTCGAAACAGCATTGCCGTTGCTGAATCTGCTGTCAGAAACGTTGAAGATGTGAAGGCTTACGCCCTAGCTGGTGCTGACTGTGTACTAATCGGGGAAGCATTGGTAACTGGGGACCCAGCGAATTTACTTGGGGAAATAGCCCTAGTTCCAAAGATTAGACTTTAGAGCATGAACAACCCAACGAATCTAAGAGACCAAGAAGGACCGTACTTTGGTGAGTATGGTGGCCGATTCGTACCCGAGTCTTTGATTGCTGCCCTTGATGAACTAGACGCAACATACAAGGCTGCCAAAGCAGATCCATCTTTCGCAGCAGAGTTGGCTGAACTCAACTACAGTTACGTCGGTAGACCGTCAATCATCACCGAAGTTCCTAAGTTTGCCGCTCTTGCAGGAGATGTCCGAGTCTTCTTGAAGCGTGAAGATTTGAATCACACTGGATCACACAAGATCAACAATGTGATCGGCCAGGCACTCTTAGCAAAGCGCATGGGTAAAAAGCGCATCATTGCAGAAACTGGAGCGGGACAGCATGGTGTTGCTTCTGCAACAGCCGCAGCACTCTTTGGTCTTGACTGCGTCGTATACATGGGTGAAGTTGATACACAACGACAGGCATTGAACGTAGCTCGCATGAAGTTACTTGGAGCTGAAGTCGTTCCTGTGACAACCGGTTCAAGGACTCTGAAAGACGCAATCAATGAAGCTCTTCGCGATTGGGTAACCAATGTCGAGGACACACACTACCTACTTGGAACAGTTGCAGGACCACATCCATTCCCAACTATTGTTAGAGATTTCCACTCAATCATTGGTGTTGAATCAAGAGCGCAGATGCTTAGTGACTACGGATTCCTACCGGATGTGCTCGCCGCTTGCGTTGGTGGAGGCTCAAACGCTATCGGTTTATTCCACGCTTTCCTCGATGACCCAAGCGTTAGGTTGTGGGGATTCGAAGCTGCTGGTGAAGGCATAAACACACCTAGACATGCTGCAACTTTGTCTAAAGGTAAGGTCGGAGTTCTTCACGGTGCAAAGAGCTACATGCTCCAAGATGAGGATGGGCAAACCGTAGAATCGCATTCAATCTCTGCTGGTCTTGACTACCCAGGTGTTGGACCAGAGCATGCTTGGCTCAAAGACATTAACCGTGCTGAATACTTCGGCATCACTGATGACCAGGCGATGCAAGCATTGAAAGCACTAAGCCAAACAGAGGGCATTATTCCAGCCATCGAAACAGCTCACGCCCTAGCAGGTGTAATTGAACACAGTAAGTCTCTGCCGGCCGGTTCAACTATCCTGCTGAACCTAAGCGGTCGTGGCGATAAGGACATGGAAACCGTTGGCAAGTACTTCGGATTCCTAGGAGCTTAGTTTATGAGCAAAACAGAAGATGTTCTTAGGGGACTAGACAGCAAAGACCAGTCTGCTTTGATTGGATACTTTCCTGCCGGCTACCCAACGATTGATGATTCAGTGAAAGCCTGTGTGGCAATGTGTGAATCAGGTGTTGATGTTTTGGAACTAGGTGTCCCATATTCTGATCCGGTAATGGACGGTTTGGTGATTCAGGAGGCCACTGAAGAGGCTCTTGCTAATGGTTTCAAGTTGAAGGACCTTTTCCCAACACTCAAGAGGATCACTGACTCAGTTGATACACCTGTCTTGGTGATGAGCTACTGGAATCCGATTATGCAATACGGAGTTGAAAGATTTGCTAGAGATCTAAAAGCAGCTGGAGGAGCAGGACTTATTACACCTGATCTCATTCCTGATGAAGCTGCTGAATGGCTGAAAATCTCAGACGAATTAGACCTAGACCGTGTTTTTCTAGCGACTCCTTCTTCTTCGCAGGAACGCCTAGCCAATAGTGCATCATTGAGCAGAGGTTTCGTTTACGCTGTCTCAACAATGGGCATCACCGGGGCTAGAGAAGATTTGGACCGCAAAGCTAGAGATGTTGTCTCTGGAGTCAAAGCCTCTGGTAGCAATACACCTGTTTGTGTTGGTATCGGTATCTCAACCGCAGATCAGGTAGCCGAAGTCAATACTTATGCAGATGGCGCTATCGTTGGTTCACTTTTCATCAAGGCTTACAAAACCGGTGGCGTAGCAAAACTTAGCGAAACAGTCAGTTCATTAAAGACAGGAAATTAGTTCATGAACCTTTTTAGTTCGATTCCTTCACCAACGATAAGCTCATTTACTTTGGGATCTGTAACAGTGCACTACTACGCGCTGTTCATCCTTGCTGGAATCGTTGTTGCGACAGTTGTAACTGCTGGCCGAATGAAAGTTCGTGGCATGGAAGCTGGTGCTGCGATTGACATCGCTATCTGGGCCGTTCCTTTCGGAATCATCGGTGGAAGACTATTTCACGTCTTTACCCATGCAAATGATTACTTTGGCCCAGGAAGAGACTGGACTTCAATGTTCAAGCTCTGGGAAGGTGGGCTTGCAATCTATGGAGCTCTCATCTTTGGAGCATTAGGTGCATTCATCGGTTCTCAGGTAGATATCAAGGCTGGTAAGAAAGTTCTAATCCCTTCTGCCGGAATCAAGTTCCTCAGCTTTGCTGACGCACTGGTGCCAGGATTATTAGCAGCTCAAGCTCTTGGCCGCTGGGGAAATTACTTCAACGTTGAGCTTTTTGGTGAACCTACCGATCTACCTTGGGGGCTAGAGGTTCCTTATGCAAACCAGGCCTATCCAATTGGCTTGCCTGAAGGCATCCTGTTCCACCCAACTTTCCTCTATGAGTCCCTCTGGTCACTGCTGGGCATTGCTGTCCTGCTTCTTCTTGAAGCTAGATTCAACCTGCGCTGGGGCCGCATGTTCGGTCTGTATTTGATCTGGTACTCAACGGGCCGGTTCTTCATCGAAGGCATCCGCCTTGACCCTAGCGATGTGATCTTGGGCCTAAGAACCAACCAATGGTCAGCCATCCTTGGCTTCCTAGTTGGATTGGCTATCTTGGTCTACCAGAACTCTAAGCACTCAGGGGTTGAGACCACTGGTTACCTGCCTGGCCGAGGCCCAAGAAATGAAGCCAAGAAGACCGAAAAGGCTAGTTTCGACGAGTCTGAGGTAGAATTGGCAGAGTCTGAGAACCAACCTAAGTAGGTTTTCAATATTCATCTAGGGCCACTGTCGTCCCCGTTTATATCAATTTTGAATGGAGTTCGGCATGTCCGGTCTGTCGCCTTTTGAGCGGTTTAACACCGCTCCTGACGCGTCTGGTCTATATGACCCAAGCCGAGACAAGGACGCCTGTGGTCTAGCCATGGTTGCGACCCTTAGGGGAACACCAGGACATGACATTATCGACACAGCACTAGATGCGCTGAGAAACCTAGAACACCGTGGAGCAGTTGGTTCTGATGCTGGAACCGGAGACGGCGCGGGCATCATTACTCAGATACCAGATCGCTTCCTGCGCTCAGTCGTAGATTTCGAACTACCAGCTAAGGGATCCTACGGTGCAGGTTTAGTTTTTCTTGAACAAGATGCTGACTCAAGATCTTTCTTGGCTTCACTAGACGCATTAGCAAAAGGCGAGAACCTTCGTGTTCTCGGCTCAAGAGTGGTTCCGGTAAATCCAGAAGTTTTAGGTGATTTAGCAAGAGCTGCTATGCCACAAATTCTGCAGGTATTTCTAAGTGGCGACTTCGCAGACTCAAAGGCTTTGGAGCGCGCGCTATTTAGAGTCCGTAAGCAATCTGAGAGAACCCTTGGCGTTTACCATCCATCACTTTCATCACAGACTCTGGTTTACAAGGGAATGGTCACTACCCTGCAACTCGAGCCATTTTTCCCAGACCTTTCTGATGAGACTTTCGAATCAACTCTTGCTTTAGTTCACTCTCGATTCTCAACAAACACTTTCCCCTCTTGGCCACTTGCTCATCCGTTCAGGATGATCGCTCACAACGGTGAGATCAACACCGTTAAGGGAAATAGAAACTGGATGCGCGCTCGAGAAGCGAGACTTGAATCTGGGCTTTTGGGAGAACTAGATTCACTCAAACCAATTCTTACTTCTGGTGCGAGTGACTCTGCATCTTTCGATGAAGTTCTAGAACTACTTGTTCTATCCGGTAGATCATTACCTCACGCAATGATGATGATGATTCCTGAAGCTTGGGAAAAGCAGTCTGACATCAACCCGCAGCTAAGAGATTTCTACGAGTATCACTCGATGCTGATGGAGCCGTGGGATGGACCCGCAGCTGTTATCTTCACCGATGGTTCTCTAGTTGGAGCCACACTGGACAGAAACGGACTACGACCAGGTCGATACATCGTGACTGAAGATGGTTTGGTAATTCTTGCGTCTGAAATCGGTGTTGTTGATATTGACCCTTCACGAATTGTTCGCAAGGGAAGACTGCAACCAGGTCGCATGTTCTTGGCTGACACTGTCACTGGACGTTTGATTGATGATGAAGAAATCAAAGCTGAAATTGCAGCGGCTGAACCTTGGGGTCAGTGGCTTGCGGATAACCGCATTAACCTAAAAGACCTTCCTGACCGTGAGCACGTTGCATATACGAAGAACTCTGTTAGCAGAAGACAAAGAACCTTCGGATACACCGAAGAAGAACTTCGTATCCTGCTCGCCCCAATGGCTAAAGCTGGCGCTGAACCATTAGGAGCAATGGGTTCTGATACTCCGATTGCTGCTCTAAGTGAAAGACCAAGACTTCTATTTGACTACTTCGTTCAGCAGTTCGCCCAAGTAACAAATCCACCGCTGGATTCAATCCGCGAGGAGATTGTTACATCTCTCAGCGTTGGAATTGGTCCAGAACAAAACCTATTGACCGCAACACCTGAGCATGCCCGCATGGTAATCCTTGATTTCCCAGTTATCTCTAACGATGAAATCGCAAAGATCAAATACAGCGAGGATTCAGGCATCGGTAAGTCACACATTGTGAAGGGTGTGTATCGAGTTGATGATGGGGAAGAAGCTCTAGCTGAACGCCTACAAGAGATCTGTGTTGAACTAGATGATGCTGTCGCAGCCGGAGCAAGGTATGTTGTTGTCTCGGATAGAGACAGCAACCGTGAACTTGCTCCAATTCCGAGCCTCCTGCTTACCTCTGCAGTTCACCACCACCTGATTAGAGCTGGTAACAGAACACGAGTTGGGTTAGTTGTTGAAGCTGGTGACGTGCGCGAAGTTCATCACGTTGCCGCCCTGATTGGTTATGGAGCAGCTGCGGTTAACCCATACCTAGCGATGGAGACTGTTGAACTTATGGTCCGCAACGGCGCCATCCAAGGTGTCACTGTTGAAAAAGCGACTAAGAACCTCATAAAAGCGCTCGGTAAGGGTGTTCTCAAGATCATGTCGAAGATGGGTATCTCAACTGTCTCTTCATATTCAGGAGCACAGTGTTTCGAAGCTATCGGCCTATCGCAGGAATTCGTTGACGCATACTTCACCGGAACCACCAGCCAACTTGGCGGTATCGGTCTTTCAGTTATTGCTGAAGAAGTCCAACGTCGACACTCAAGTGCATACCCAGTTGAGCGTGCAGCTAGACCTCACGAGGAACTAGAGGTTGGTGGAGAGTACCAATGGCGTAGAGAAGGTCCACCGCACCTCTTTAACCCAGAGACAATCTTCAAGCTCCAGCACGCAACAAAAACCAAGAGCTTCGAGATTTTCCGCGAATACACAAAACTAATTGACGATCAAGCCGAACGTTTGATGACTCTGCGAGGTCTATTCAACCTTCGTGAGGGCGTGCGCCCTGCTGTCTCGCTTAATGAGGTTGAGCCAGCATCTGAAATCGTTAGACGATTCTCAACCGGCGCTATGTCCTATGGTTCTATTTCGCCTGAAGCTCACGAGGTATTGGCAATTGCGATGAACCAGATCGGCGCAAAGTCAAACACCGGAGAAGGTGGCGAGAACATTGAGCGCCTGCTGGACCCAACTCGCAGGAGCGCAATTAAGCAGGTTGCATCTGGTCGCTTCGGTGTTACCAGCATGTATTTGACTCACGCAGACGACATCCAAATCAAGATGGCTCAGGGAGCGAAACCAGGAGAAGGTGGCCAGCTACCGCCAAACAAGGTATACCCATGGATTGCAGCTACTCGCCACTCAACACCAGGCGTTGGTCTAATCTCACCTCCACCGCATCACGACATCTACTCAATTGAAGATCTAAAGCAACTGATTTTTGACTTGAAGCGAGCAAACCAGAAGGCACGTGTTCACGTGAAGCTGGTTAGCCAAGTTGGTATTGGAACTGTTGCAGCTGGTGTTGCCAAGGCTAAGGCAGATGTCATCCTGGTCTCAGGTCACGACGGAGGAACTGGTGCTTCACCGCTTAACTCGCTAAAGCATGCTGGAACACCTTGGGAACTTGGACTTGCTGAGACTCAGCAGACGCTAATGGTTAATGGACTGAGAGATCGTGTTTCAGTTCAGGTTGATGGCCAGATGAAGACAGGTCGCGATGTCGTCATTGCAGCCCTGCTCGGAGCTGAAGAGTTCGGTTTCGCAACTGCTCCACTTGTTGTTTCCGGCTGTGTAATGATGCGTGTCTGCCACCTTGATACCTGCCCTGTTGGTGTCGCTACTCAGAACCCTGTTCTGCGTGAGCGTTTCACCGGTCAGGCACAGCACGTCATCAACTTCTTTATGTTCCTTGCCGAAGAAGTCCGTGAATACCTAGCTGCTCTTGGCTTTAGATCACTTGATGAAGCTATTGGTCACAGTGAATTGCTTGACGCTAACCGTGCAATTGACCACTGGAAAGCAGATGGACTTGACCTAACTCCAATTCTTTCTGCTCCTGCACCAAGTTCTGGCCCGCTACGTAGATTCACTCTTCAAGATCACGAACTCGAAAAGCATTTTGATCACCAGCTGATTAAGCTGAGTACAAAGGCTCTCGAGGATGCGCAGCCAGTGCTTATTGAACTGCCAATCAGCAACGTAGCTCAGGCAGTTGGAACAATGCTTGGCAACGAAGTAACAAAGCGCTACGCGGCTGAAGGGCTGCCGGTGGGAACCATCGACATTAGAGTCACAGGTTCTGCTGGCCAATCCTTCGGTGCATTCATTCCTAAGGGAATCAAACTAACTCTTTCTGGAGACTCTAATGACTATGTAGGTAAGGGTCTATCCGGTGGAACCATTGTGGTTCGACCTAACGCACTTTCGGTATTCCCAGCTGAGCAGAACGTCATTGCTGGAAACGTAATTGGTTACGGTGCAACCAGCGGCGATCTGTTCATCAGCGGAATGGTTGGTGAACGTTTCTTGGTTAGAAACTCAGGAGCAACAGCTGTTGTTGAAGGTGTTGGCGATCACGCACTTGAATACATGACCGGTGGAACTGCTCTGATTCTTGGACGCACTGGTAGAAACATCGCTGCCGGTATGTCTGGTGGAGTTGCTTACGTATACAAACTTCGTGCAGATCTCATCAACTCCTCAGCACTTCTAGATGGTGAAGTTGACCTTCTTGAACTTAGCGATTCTGACAAGAACACCGTCAAATCGCTTCTCGAAAAGCACGCTACTGAAACAGGTTCAAAGCTAGCTCAACGATTGATTGAGTCATTCGAAACTGAAGCTGCACAGTTCACCAAGATTCTGCCTAGAGACTATGCAAAGGTTCTTGAAATTCAAGCTTCAGCCGTTGCCGCTGGTGAAGATCTTGATTCGGCAGTTGTTTGGAACAGAATCCTGGAGGTGAATGCTCGTGGCTGACCCAAGAGGATTCCTTAAAGTTACAGATAGAGAGACGGCTAAGCGTCGCGAAATCGAAGTTCGTATCAAGGACTGGAAGGAAGTTTACGAACCTTTCGACCAAGGTGTTCTGAAGTCTCAGGCAAGTAGATGCATGGACTGCGGAATCGCTTTCTGCCACCATGGTTGCCCGCTAGGAAACCTTATTCCTGAGTGGAATGACCTAACCTGGCGTCAGGATGGCAAAGGTGCAATTGAAAGATTGCATGCCACAAACAATTTCCCTGAATTCACTGGAAAGCTATGTCCGGCTCCTTGCGAGAGCTCTTGCGTTCTAGGAATAAATCAACCAGCGGTAACAATCAAACAGATTGAAGCATCAATCATCGATCAAGCATTTGATAGAGGTTGGGTTAAAGCGCACGCACCTGAGCGTATGACAGGTAAAACTGTTGCAATCGTCGGTTCTGGTCCAGCCGGGCTAGCCGCAGCACAACAGCTGACTCGAGCAGGTCACACAGTTGCCGTATACGAACGCGATGACCGTATTGGTGGTCTACTTCGCTACGGCATCCCAGATTTCAAGATGGAAAAGTATCACCTCGATCGCAGACTTGAACAAATGGAAGCTGAAGGAACCAGATTCAGACCAGGAGTAACAATCGGCACTGACATCAGTTGGGAAGATCTACTGAAGCGCTACGAGGCTGTGCTAATCGCAACCGGAGCTTCAAAGCCAAGAGACATCCAACTGCCAGGTCGTGAGAATACAGGCATTCACTTCGCAATGGATTACCTGACTCAAGCAAATCGAGTGGTTGCTGGAGATAGCGTCGAAGACCAGATCACAGCCACTGGTAAACACGTAGTAATTCTCGGCGGTGGAGACACCGGAGCTGACTGTCTGGGAACTGCAACTAGACAAGGTGCACTGTCTGTCACAACTCTCGCTATCGGTGCTCAGCCACCTTCAGAGCGCACAGCTGACCAGCCTTGGCCAACATTCCCTAACCTGTTTGAGGTGGCGAGCGCTCACGAAGAATTCGGTGAACGTAAATACTTGGCTAACACAGTTAGATTCCTAGAGGAGACCGGCCAAGTAACGGGTATCGAAGTTGCAGAAACAGAGTTTGTTGATGGGGCTAGAAGACCTAAGGCCGGAACAGAACAAGTAATTCCTGCAGATCTAGTGCTTATTGCTCTTGGTTTCACCGGCCCAGAAGGCGATGTTCAGGTAGGTGAAACACAGCTAGACCGAGACGCAAAGAGCAACCTAGGTAGAGCAGATGACTACTCGACCAACATTGACGGTGTTTTTGTTGCTGGAGATGCTGGACGCGGTCAGTCTCTTATTGTTTGGGCAATTGCTGAAGGTAGAGCAGCTGCGTCAGCGATTGATAAGTATCTTGAAGGAACCACTGCACTACCAGCACCTGTTAAAGCATCAGATAAAGGAATTCACGCCTAACCAATCGGTAGGCTGATAAATATAACCACACAAAGGAAAAACATGAGACGCGCAAAAATCGTCGCGACCCTAGGTCCAGCAGTTTCAACATATGACTCAATCAAAGCCATCATTGAAGCAGGTGTCGATGTTGCTCGTATGAACTTAAGTCACGGCAGTCACGAAGTTCACGAGGGCATCTACCAGACAGTTCGCAAGGTTGCAGCTGATCTAGGTAAGCCAGTCGGCATTTTTGTAGACCTTCAGGGTCCAAAGATTCGCCTCGGTAGATTCGCAGATGGCCCTGTCATGTTGGAGAAGGGTGCAACCTTCAAAATCACAATCGACGATATCCAAGGTGACATTAACATTTGTTCTACCACCCACAAGGGTTTGCCAGGCGATGTAAACGTAGGCGATGTACTTCTAATCGATGACGGCAAGGTAGGCCTACGAGCAACAGCTGTCGATGACACCACCGTGACAGCCATCGTCGAAGTTCCAGGTCAAGTTAGTAACAACAAGGGAATTAACCTTCCAGGCGTTGCAGTAAACGTACCTGCACTAAGCGAAAAAGATGAAGAAGATCTTCGCTGGGGTATTCGCCTGGGCGTCGATATGATTGCACTTTCCTTCGTCCGTAACGCATCCGACATTGTTCGTGTTCACGAAATCATGAAAGAAGAAGGCAAGTTCCTTCCAGTTATTGCAAAGATTGAGAAGCCTCAGGCCGTTGATGCTCTCGAAGAAATCATTGACGCATTCGATGCCGTAATGGTTGCTCGTGGAGACCTAGGTGTTGAACTTCCGTTCTGGCAGGTTCCACTAGTTCAGAAGCGTGCTATCGAACTTTCTCGTCGTTGGGCTAAGCCAGTCATCGTTGCAACTCAGATGCTTGAATCCATGATCACTGCTTCTCGTCCAACAAGAGCTGAAGCCAGCGACGTAGCTAACGCTGTATTAGATGGCGCAGACTGCCTCATGCTTTCAGGTGAAACATCTGTTGGTGAATTCCCAGTTGAAACTGTTTCAGCAATGGCTAGCATCATCAAGTCAACTGAAGAAAACGGCTTGAGCCGTATTCCACCGCTAGGAACAAAACCACACACCCATGGTGGAGCGGTAACACTAGCTGCTGCTGAAATCGCTGAACTGCTTGGTTCAAAGTTCATCTGTGTATTCACTGAAAGCGGAGACTCACTAAGAAGAGTTTCTCGTCTTCGTCACGAGATCCCTACAATCGCATTCACACCTAGTGAAGAGACCCGTAGAAAACTCTCAATGGTCTGGGGTTCAGATGTTTACCTAGTCGAACAGGTCAAGCACACCGATGACATGATGCATCAGGTAGATGAGATTCTGCTTGGTAAGAACATCGCCAAGATCGGTGATGAAGTTGTTGTGGTAGCTGGAACACCTCCCGGCATCCCTGGTTCAACCAACTCACTTAGAGTTCATCGAGTCGGCGATGCAATCAACGGAGCAGCTCCAGCTTTCGCCAAATAGTAGAAAAACCCCCGATTGTTCGGGGGTTTTTTACTTGGTGCCGAAGGTGGGAGTCGAACCCACACGCCTTTCGGCAAAGCATTTTGAGTGCTCCGCGTCTGCCATTTCGCCACTTCGGCAAGTGTTTCTAATTCTAAACCATCCATCAATACTCTTGATGCCCCGCTAGTGTATTGCTATGGACACCAACGTTGAGGCTAAACCTAGGGTTGTCGTCGCCGAAGATGAGGCAATCATTCGGCTTGACATTGTTGAAACTCTCACTGAGGGTGGGTTTGATGTTGTTGGGCAAGCAGGGGATGGCGCAAGGGCAATTGAGCTCTCCATTGAACTAAAGCCAGACCTGTTACTTACCGATATCAAAATGCCTGGAACCGATGGTCTGCAAGCAGCAGAAGCTATGGCTGAATTAAAGATCCCAGTTGTTTTGCTCACCGCCTTTAGCTCACCGGATTTAGTTGATCGAGCAAGCGCTGCTGGTGTTTACAGCTATGTGGTGAAGCCCTTTAATCCAAGCAACTTACTTCCCGCTTTACGGATTGCGCTTAGTCTTCACAACAGGATGAAGGATGCAGATCAAGCCGTTGAAGAAGCTCAAGAAAAATTAGAAATTAGAAAGTTAGTCGATAGAGCCAAAGGCCTACTGACCGAGAAGATGAAGCTGAATGAGCCAGAAGCTTTTAGATGGATTCAGAAGGCTTCAATGGATCGAAGA
>JBBAML010000001.1:0-21684 GCA_040402515.1 Rhodoluna sp. | reverse complement strand
CCAATGCCGTGCATGGCTTTATCTCGATGATGCTCAACATCTTGCAGAACGAGAAGCCAACTCACCTGGCAGTTGCTTTCGATCTCTCTAGATCCTCTTTTAGAACAGATGAGTATCCAGAATACAAAGGCACTAGGGGAGAGACACCGCCTGAGTTCAACGGTCAAACTGAATTGCTGGTAGAAGCACTTGAAGCCATGGGCATTGTCACTCTTACCAAGGTGAACTATGAAGCTGATGACATCATCGCTTCTCTTGCAGATCAGGGTGCAGCCGCTGGCTACCGAGTATTGATTGTGTCTGGCGATAGAGATACCTTCCAACTCATTCAGGATGATGTCACCATCCTCTATCCAGTCAAAGGTGTAATGAACCTTAACCGAATGACTGATGAAGCTGTTGTTGAGAAGTATGGAATCCACGCAAAGCAGTATCCAGACCTTGCAGCTCTCGTTGGAGAAACTTCAGATAACCTTCCAGGAGTTCCGGGAGTAGGACCAAAAACAGCAGCCAAGTGGTTAGTTCAGTTTGGTGACTTGGATGGAGTCCTGAAGGCAGCACACGATATTCCAGGCAAAGTTGGAGAGAGCCTTAGAGAGCACCAGGGATTGGCTGTTAGAAACAGAAGACTTAACCATCTGGTCAGAGATCTTGATGTTGGATACAGTTTCGATGCGTTCACACTAAAGCCGGTAGAAGAGGACAAGGTTAGAGAAACCTTTGCAAAGCTTCACTTCAGATCACTGCTTGAACGAGTACTGAAGGCTAGGGGAACAACGGGAGTTAGAAAAACTGTTGAAGCTGAAAGTGCAGTTGAAGAACCAGTAACTGTGAGTCACGAAACTCTTGATCTCCCGGCAGATAGCACGCTGGATCTGAAAGCTGTACTAAAGAGTAAAGATGCAATTGCGCTCTACCTGCGCTTCGAGGAAGAAGGCTCTCATTCTCTTCTTGAGGTTGGCTTTGCCTCTAAAGACAAACGTGGGTCAATATCAGGTAAGTCGATGGATGCAGCGCTGTTTGAATTCCTATCCTCGACAAGTTCAAAAATAGTTTTTGATTCTAAGAACGCAGCGCGCGCTCTCATCGAAATAGGTAATGAGCTCTCTGGAGTCTCGGATGATCCACTACTTGGTGCATACATCGATAACCCATTGCGTAAGGGCTATGACATAGAGTCTTTGGTTGAAGAGTACTTAGGAGTATCACTCACTGTTGCATCAGATGAGATAGCAGAGAAACTGCCCAGTGCATCTGAGCTTGCCTGGTACCTTTACCAATTAAATGTGGCAGTGAGCCTAAGACTGACAGAGTCAAAACAGACTGTCGTGTACAAGGACATCGAACTTCCTAGCAGCCACACTCTTGCTCGAATGGAGACTGCTGGAATCACATTAGATGTGAAGACACTAGACAAGATGATTCAGGAACTCGACGGTGAGATAGCCCAGATAGCAACTGACTGCTACAAAATAATCGGCAAAGAAATTAACTTAGCCTCTCCGAAACAATTACAGACAGTTCTGTTTGAAGATTTAGGAATGAAGGGCACCAGCAAGGTAAAGACTGGATTCTCAACTAACGCAGAAGCATTGACTACACTATTCGAGCAGACGGCACATCCGTTCCTAGAGAAACTTCTCCAGCACAGAGAACTAACGAAGATTAGACAGATCGTTGAAACCATCATCAAATCAGTTGCTGACGATGGAAGGATTCACACTAGTTATGTTCAGACTGGCACCTCAACCGGGCGTCTTTCTTCGGAGAATCCAAACCTTCAGAACATTCCTATTCGTAGCGAACGTGGTCGCAAAATAAGAGACTCTTTTGTGGTCGGTAAGGGCTACGACCAGATCCTCACAGCGGACTATTCACAGATTGAGATGAGAATCCTTGCCCACCTTTCAGGAGATGCTGGACTCATCGAAGCATTCAAGAGCGGCGAGGACCTACACAGATTCGTAGGTTCTAGAATCTACGGCGTTAAACCTGAGGAAGTCACATCTGCAATGAGATCTAAGGTCAAAGCGATGTCCTATGGGCTGGTCTATGGACTTAGCGAATATGGATTAGCCAAGCAGTTGAGAATCTCAAATGCAGATGCCAAGCAACTGATGGCTGATTACTTTGAACGCTTTGGCGGTGTCAAGAGATACCTAGCTCAAGTGGTTGATGAAGCCAAGCTTGATGGCTTCACTAAGACAACATATGGTCGTAGACGTCCATTCGATGACCTAAACAGCAAGATATTTGCCTTGAAGGAAAACGCCAGACGAGCCGCGCTGAACGCACCAATCCAAGGAACAGCAGCCGACATCATGAAACTAGCGATGATTAACGTGGATAAAGCACTGGTATCTTCTGGAGTTAAGAGCCGTATCCTGCTCCAGGTTCACGATGAATTAGTTCTTGAAGTGGCTAAGGGTGAACTTGAACAAGTCCAGGAAATTGTCATCAAGGAGATGACATCCGCTAGCAAGCTGGATGTTCCGCTCGAGGTCAATCTTGGTGTTGGCAAGAGTTGGGGAGAGGCAGCCCACTAATGGCCAAGGCAGTGGTGAAAGTGATGACCGAGGTTGGTCTCCACGCTAGACCGGCTGCTGAGTTCGTTAAAGCTGTTGCTGCCAGTGGTCATTTGGTCCATATAACCAACAGATCAGGCAAAAAGGTCCTCGGTAACAGTATTTTGGGCATTCTGAGCCTCGGAATCAAGCATGGTGAAGAAATCACCATCGAGGTTTCAGGGCTCGGTGAAGAAGCCGTTCTAGAGTCACTAATTGCTGTTGTTTCAGGTCTTTAGTAGGCATTAGACTAGCCAAGGTCCAGTTTCTGGACCAAAATCCTATCCACGTTCAATCTGGGATTGCCTATGTCTAAAGCAGAAGCGTCTTGGTTTGACCCGAGTAAAAACAAGATCGAGATATTTTCTCCATGACAAGTACCCCTAAAGCTCCTGCACAAGTAGCAATCAACGACATTGGCTCAGCAGAAGAACTATTAGCAGCAATCGAACTAACCCTAAAATCATTCAACGATGGTGACCTTATTCAAGGAATCGTTGTAAAGATTGACCGCGACGAAGTATTACTAGACGTCGGTTACAAAACTGAAGGTGTTATCCCTTCACGCGAACTTTCAATTCGCCACGATGCAGACCCAAGTGACATCGTCACTGTTGGTGACACCATCGAGGCACTTGTTCTTCAGAAAGAAGACAAAGAAGGCCGCCTAATCCTTTCCAAGAAGCGTGCACAGTACGAGCGCGCATGGGGCGACGTTGAGAAGATCAAGGAAACCGATGGCGTTGTCCAAGGTTTGGTCATCGAAGTTGTTAAGGGTGGTCTAATCGTTGACATTGGTCTACGTGGATTCCTTCCAGCATCTCTAATCGAACTTCGTCGTGTTCGCGACCTAACTCCATACCTAGGTCAGACCATCGATGCCAAGATTCTTGAACTAGACAAGAATCGCAACAACGTTGTGCTTTCTCGTCGTGCTCTTCTTGAAGAGTCACAGTCAGCTAACCGCACTACCTTCCTTGCAGATCTTGCTAAGGGGCAGATCCGTACCGGTGTTGTTTCATCTATCGTGAACTTCGGTGCATTCATTGACCTTGGTGGCGTTGACGGTCTAGTTCACGTAAGCGAGCTTTCATGGAAGCACATCGAGCACGCTTCAGAAGTTGTTGAAATTGGCCAGGAAGTTACCGTTGAGGTTCTTGAAGTTGATTCAGAGCGCGAGCGCGTTTCACTTTCATTGAAGTCAACTCAGGAAGACCCATGGCAGGTGTTTGCAAGAACTCACGCAATCGGTCAGTACGCGCCAGGTAAGGTAACCAAGATTGTTCCATTCGGTGCATTCGTTCGCGTTGCTGATGGTATCGAAGGACTAGTTCACATCAGTGAGCTTTCAGCGAAGCACATCGATCTAGCGAGCCAGGTAGTTACCGTGAACCAAGACGTATTCGTCAAGGTAATCGACATCGACCTAGACCGCCGCCGTATTTCACTATCGCTAAAGCAGGCTACTGAAGAAGTAAACCCTGAGAGCGCTGACTTCAACCCAGCTCTATACGGCTTGGCAACTGACTTCGACGACCAGGGTAACTACAAGTACCCTGAGGGCTTCGATGCAGCTACCAGCGAATGGAAGCCAGGCTTCGAGGACGCTAAGGCTAAGTGGGAGAAGGAATACTCTGAGGCTCAGGCACGTTGGGAAGAGCACAAGAAGCAGGTTAAGGCTTTCCACGAGCTAGAGGCTTCTCTTCCAGACGCTAAGCCAGAAGATGCCCCGGGCACTACTTCTTCTTCATCAGAAGGTGTAACTGCATCAGCAGGTACTCTTTCAGCTGATGAGTCACTTAGCGCTCTACGCGACAAGTTGAACGAAGCAGAATAGTTCTAAACCTAGATAGAGGGACTGAGAGCAATCTCAGTCCCTTTGTCATTTAATAGTTAGGCTTGTCTCGTGTATTTAGTAGGACTAACCGGAGGAATAGCAGCAGGCAAATCAACTGTTGCTAAGCACTGGGTTAGCCGTGGGGCAATAGAAATTGATGCTGACATCTTGGCTAGAGAGGTAATTGCTCAAGGAACACCTGGAGAACAAGAGGTCATAAACAGTTTCGGCTCTGGAGTCCTTGATTCAACAGGAGCGCTGGATCGCAAAGCTCTAGGCGCTGTTGTCTTCAACTCAAAGACAGAACTCGAGAAGCTTGAAGCAATAGTTCATCCATTAGTTCGAGCCAGGACACAAGAACTACTAAAGGCAGCGCCTTCGGATTGCATTGTTATTTACACAGTCCCTCTGCTGGTTGAAGCAAATGTTGATCTTGGCTTTGATGCTGTTGTCACAGTTGAAGCACCTGAACTGGAGCGCATCAACCGGCTCGTTGAATCTCGCGGATATACCGTTCAGGAAGCCAAGGCGCGAATTGCTAACCAAGCAACACCAATTGAAAGAGCAGCTAGAGCAGATTTCATACTGAACTCAAACCAAGATGTTTTTCTGCTCTTGAGAGATGCTGACGCTCTTTATGAGAGGTTTTTGGCTGCTAACGAGGCTAAGAAGTGAAGGGTCCGACTAGAACTTTTGCACCCTTTGAAGTAATCAGCGATTACAAGCCATCTGGTGATCAACCTCAGGCTATCGAGGAGCTTAGTCAACGAATATTGGCGGGGGAGAAAGATGTTGTCCTCTTAGGAGCTACCGGTACTGGTAAATCAGCCACCACTGCTTGGTTGATAGAGAAACTGCAGAGACCAACACTTGTTCTTGCTCACAACAAGACACTGGCAGCGCAGCTAGTAAATGAATTCAGAGAATTGCTACCTAACAATGCTGTTGAATACTTTGTTAGTTATTACGACTACTACCAACCTGAAGCCTACGTTCCACAGACAGACACCTTCATTGAGAAAGACTCTTCCATCAACGAAGAAGTTGAGCGACTTAGATACTCTGCAACCATGAGTCTCCTGAGCCGAAGAGATGTGGTGGTTGTTAGTACTGTCTCTTGCATTTATGGTCTAGGTGCTCCAAGCGAGTATTTAGATATGTCCATTCCTCTACATAGAGGTCAAAACATTGATCGAGACGAACTTATTCGTGAATTCGTATCAATGCAGTATCAAAGAAATGACTATGACTTCTCTAGGGGTAATTTTCGCGTCAAGGGTGACACGATTGAAATCATTCCGGTCTATGACGAGCTAGCTATTCGACTTGAACTCTTCGGCGATGAGATAGAGAACATTTATCAATTGCATCCACTCACCGGTGAGGTAATCAGATCAATCGACACTATCTCCGTTTTCCCTGCCAGTTACTATGTCACCTCGCCAGAACGCATGGGAGTTGCTCTAGAAGCCATCGAAGAAGAGATGGTAGCCAGAGTAAAGGAGTTTGAGGTTCAAGGGAAACTACTAGAGGCCCAGCGAATCAAGATGAGAACTACTTTTGACCTCGAGATGATTAGAGAGCTCGGTTTCTGCTCAGGAATTGAAAACTACTCAAGACACCTTGATGGACGTGAACCGGGTTCATCTCCTTCATGTTTACTCGATTACTTCCCAGAGGATTTCCTAACCGTGATCGATGAGTCTCACGTAACCGTTCCACAGATTGGCGCGATGTATGAAGGTGACTCTTCTAGAAAGAGAACTCTTGTTGAGCACGGTTTCCGACTACCTTCAGCAATGGATAACAGACCACTCAAGTGGACTGAGTTCCTAGACAGAGTTGGTCAAACCGTCTATCTCTCAGCCACACCTGGCAAGTATGAACTTGGAGTCGGTGATGGAGTAGTTGAACAGATCATTAGGCCTACCGGACTGGTTGACCCAAAGATAGTCATAAAGCCTTCAAAGGGCCAGATTGATGACCTGCTTGAGGAGATCAAGGTTCGTGCCGCCAAGGACGAGAGAGTATTGGTAACAACCCTCACCAAGAAGATGTCAGAAGAGTTGACTGACTTCCTTACCGAAGCAGGCGTCCGTGTTCGCTACCTCCACAGTGACGTTGACACGCTTAGAAGAGTTGAATTGCTTAGAGAGCTTCGCTCTGGAATCTACGACGTGCTAGTTGGTATCAACCTATTGCGTGAAGGTCTAGACCTTCCAGAGGTATCACTTGTGAGCATCCTAGATGCGGATAAGGAAGGATTCCTTAGATCGACGACCTCACTTATTCAGACGATTGGTCGTGCTGCTCGTAACGTCAGCGGTGAAGTTCATATGTATGCGGACAAGATAACTGACTCAATGGCTCGAGCCATCGATGAGACCAACCGCAGACGTGAGAAGCAGGTGGCATACAACCTAGAGAAAGGAGTAGATCCTCAACCTCTCCGCAAGAAGATTGCCGACATTACAGACAGCATTCTTCGAGAGGAACAAGATACCGCCAAGTTGGTTGAAGAGAGCAAGAACAAACGTGGCAAGGACAAGAAACAACCAGTCGGAACAAGGTCTAGACCCAACCAAAACGCCAGCTACGATGAGCTACTCGCACTCGTGGTTGAACTAGATGAGCAAATGAAGGCGGCCGCCTCAGAACTGAAGTTTGAACTAGCAGCCCGCCTCAGAGATGAAATCAGCGAGCTGAAATACACAATTAGGCAGATAGATAAGGTCTAGGAGTCCTAACTCTAAAGGGTCAGTTAAACTATGGGGATGCCGACAATTTCTATTCCCACCAAAGACAAGCTAGTCATCAAAGGTGCCAGGGTTCACAACCTCAAGAACGTGACCCTCGAAATACCTAAGAATGCGATGGTTGTCTTTACCGGTCTGAGTGGATCTGGCAAGTCATCTTTAGCGTTTGACACAATCTTCGCTGAAGGTCAGCGTAGATACGTAGAGTCTTTGTCTGCTTACGCGAGACAATTCCTAGGTCAAGTAGACAGACCAGACGTTGATTTTATTGAAGGTCTTTCTCCAGCTGTTTCGATTGACCAGAAGTCAACAAACCGTAACCCTAGATCAACAGTTGGAACGATCACCGAAGTCCACGACTATCTACGCTTACTCTGGGCTCGTATCGGCATCCCGCACTGTGCAACGTGTGGTGAGCGCATCACTAAGCAGACAACTCAGCAAATTGTTGATCAGATCATGCAGCTACCTGCTGGAACAAAGTTCCAGGTACTTGCCCAGATAGTTGACCAAAAGAAGGGTGAGTTCTCGGATCTGTTCCGTGACCTAATCTCTCAGGGTTTCGCTCGAGCAGTAGTTGATGGGGAAGTAGTTCAACTAGCAGAAGCTAAACCTTTGAAGAAAACTTTCAAGCACGACATCTCTGTGGTTGTTGACCGTCTGGTTTCTAAAGCTGACATGCTGCAACGCCTAACCGACTCCGTTGAAACAGCACTGAAGCTCGCCAATGGCCGCCTCACTCTGGATCTGATTGATGAAAAAGGTGACGGAAGATTTAGGAACTTTAGCGAAAAGATGTCTTGCCCTAACGAACATCCGTTAGCTCTAACAGAGATTGAACCTAGGACATTTTCATTCAACGCTCCATTTGGTGCTTGCCAAACCTGTTCTGGTTTAGGAACAAAGATGGCAGTTGATAAGGAACTGGTCATCGGAGACGTCTCAGAGTCGATTAACGGTGGAGTTATTAGACCTTGGTCCACTCAAGGTAAGGGGTTGTTCACCTATTACACCCGCCTTCTAACTGGCTTGGCAAAAGACATGGACTTCTCATTGAATACAGCATGGAAAGATCTACCTGATGAAATTCAGGAAGCTGTTCTGTATGGCAATAACTTTGATGTCCAGATGAAGTGGAAGAACAAATATGGTCGTGAACTTAGATACACCACTGGCTTTGAAGGTGCTCTCAACTACATCGAACGTAAATATCTAGAAGCAGAAAATGACTACGGTCGTTCAAGATGGGCCGAGTATTTGAGAGAAACTCCATGTCCTGACTGCAAGGGAGCGAGGCTTCGCCCTGAAGTTCTAGCCGTGAAGGTCGCTAATACCTCCATTGCCGATGTTTGCTTTATGTCGCTGGCTAATTGCCTCTCATTCTTCGAGAAACTAAAGCTAGATAAACGCGATGAAAAGATTGCAGCTCAAGTACTAAGAGAGATCAAGGCACGTCTTGAGTTCTTGGTTGCGGTAGGTCTTGAATATTTGAGTCTCGAACGCGCGGCTGCAACACTCTCTGGTGGCGAGGCTCAGCGTATTCGTCTAGCAACTCAGATTGGTGCCGGTCTGACCGGTGTTCTCTATGTTCTGGATGAGCCAAGCATCGGATTGCACCAAAGAGACAACCGCAGACTGATTGAGACCCTAATCAAACTTAGGGATCTAGGTAACACACTTATCGTGGTTGAGCACGATGAGGACACCATCAAGGCTGCTGACTGGCTTGTAGATATCGGCCCTGGAGCTGGTGTGCATGGTGGAGAAGTTGTTCACAGTGGAAGCTACAAGGCCATTCTGGGTAATAAGGAATCAGTTACTGGCGCATTCCTGAGTGGCCGAGAGTCAATCAAAACTCCAACTGCTAGACGCAAGATTGATAACAAGCGAGTAATCAAAGTAGTTGGCGCTAGAGAGAACAACCTAAAGAATGTTGATGCCACCTTCCCACTGGGAACTTTGACTGCAGTAACAGGTGTTAGTGGTTCTGGTAAGTCTTCTCTTGTAAACGATGTTCTCTATGAGGTTCTAGCAAACAAACTAAATGGTGCCAAGGGAGTTGCCGGTAAGCACACCCGAGTCGAAGGTTTAGACCAGCTAGACAAGGTAGTTCACGTAGATCAGAACCCAATCGGTAGAACACCTAGATCAAACCCAGCAACCTATACCGGCGTATTCGATAACATCCGCAAGTTATTCGCTGATACTCCGGAATCTAAAGCTCGTGGTTACCAGCAGGGACGGTTCTCCTTCAACGTCAAGGGAGGTCGCTGTGAGGCTTGTAGTGGTGATGGAACTCTAAAAATCGAGATGAACTTCTTACCGGATGTTTATGTGTCCTGTGAGGTATGTCACGGAGCACGTTACAACCGTGAGACTTTACAAGTTCGATACAAGGGTAAGACAATCTCTGAAGTGTTAGAGATGCCAATCTCTGAAGCAGCAGAGTTCTTCGCAGCTATTACTTCTATTGCAAGGTATCTAGACACTCTGGTTGAAGTTGGGCTTGGCTACGTTCGATTGGGACAGAGCGCGACCACGCTATCTGGTGGAGAAGCACAGAGAGTAAAGCTTGCAACTGAACTGCAGAAGAGATCAAACGGTAGAAGCATCTACGTCCTTGATGAACCAACCACAGGTTTGCACTTCGAAGACGTCAGAAAGTTGCTCCTGGTTCTCAATGGGCTGGTCGATAAGGGCAATACGGTAGTCGTCATCGAGCACAACTTAGATGTAATCAAATGTGCTGACTGGCTGATTGACATTGGACCTGAAGGTGGTTCTGGTGGTGGTGAGATTGTTGCAGCCGGAACACCTGAAGATGTAGCCAAGGTCGCTAAATCACATACCGGCAAGTTCTTGAAGGAAATCCTAGGTTAGTAGATGGCCTACGAAGTCGATTTCCGACCAAAGACAGGGGAGATACCAACAGACCCTGGCGTCTATCGATTCTTAGATGAGAATGGGAGAGTTCTCTACGTAGGTAAGGCAAAGAACCTGAGAGCCAGACTTAGTTCATACTTTGCCCCTCTTGAATCTCTTCAAGAGAAGACCAGACGAATGGTGCAAACCGCACGTGATGTTAACTGGACGATTGTAAAGACTGAGTTTGAGGCGCTGCAGCTGGAGTTCACCTGGATCAAGGAATATGATCCTCCGTTTAACGTTCGATTCAAAGATGATAAGAGTTATCCGTATCTAGCGGTGACAATGGGTGACGAGGTTCCGAGAGCCTTCATTACAAGAAATAAAGACATCAAGAACGCCAAGTATTTTGGTCCTTACACCCAGAGTTGGGCCATTAGAGAGACACTAGATACTCTCCTAAAGGTTTATCCAGTCAGGTCCTGCACCGCAGGAACTTATCAAAGAGCCAAGCGAACAAATCGCCCCTGCTTACTCGCTGACATTGGAAAGTGCTCCGCACCTTGCGTTAGCCGGGTAAGTGTTTCTGAACACAAAGCAATCAGCAAAGAGTTTGTTGACTTCATGAACCATGGTGACGAAGCTCACATCGAGTCTCTGCGTTCGCGGATGATTGAGGCTTCTGAAACTCAACAGTATGAACTTGCTGCAAGTCTTAGAGATGATGTGACCGCACTCGAAACAGTTCTAGAAAAGAGCACTGTGGTCTTTACTGACCAGACCGATGCAGATCTGTTCGGTATTGCTGATGACGAGCTCACTGCTGCGGTAAGCCTTTTTAGAGTGAGAGGTGGACGTATCCGCGGTGTTCGCGCGTGGGTTGTCGACAAAGAACTGGAACGAACAACTGCTGAGCTAGTGGAATACCTTCTGCAAAATGTTTATGGGAAAGATGCCACATTTGCTTCTGATGTTCCTAAAGAGGTCTTGGTTCCTCTGCTGCCAGAAGATTCTGAAGCGCTTGGCGTTTGGCTTTCAGAGATTCGTGGTAGCAAGGTCGACCTCAGGGTTCCACAGCGAGGAGATAAGAGAGCTCTAGCCGAAACAGCTGAGACCAACGCTAAACACGCCTTAGGTTTATACAAACTTCGTAGAACAGCTGACTTCACAGCCAGAACTGAAGCTCTCGGAGATATTCAAAGGTATCTGAATCTTTCTACTGCACCTTTACGTATTGAGTGTTTTGATGTTTCCCACCTTGGAGGAACTGGGGTTGTTGCTTCAATGGTGGTCTTTGAAGACGGCCTACCAAAGAAGGATCAGTACCGAAAGTTCAACATTGAAGAAACCACCGATGACACTGAATCTATCTATCAAGTGCTCACTAGAAGATTGAAGTATCTGGTGAACTCAGAGGAAGAGCCAAGCAGTAAGTTCAGTTACAGACCTGGACTTCTAATCGTTGACGGTGGACAGCCACAGGTAAATGCAGCCCAACGTGCTCTCAACGACCTAGGCATTACTGACATCAACATTGTTGGCTTGGCTAAACGTCTTGAAGAGATTTGGTTGCCTAACAACCCATTCCCAACCATTCTGCCGAGAGGAACTGAGGCCTTGTTCTTGCTCCAGCGAGTTAGAGATGAAGCTCACCGCTTCGCCATCACAGCACAGCGTCAAAAGCGAAAGTCTTCCATTGCAACTGAACTCCTAAACATCGAAGGGTTAGGGGAGAAGCGAGTAACTGCACTATTGAGACGCTTTGGCTCAGCTAAGCGCTTGAGATCAGCCTCAGTTGAGGAAATTGCAGAGGTAGCTGGCATTGGGAGGGTCTTGGCAGAGTCCATAATTGCCAACATTGGACCTGCTGAAAGCCTCTAGCAAAGGTTGAACCTTTTGCAACTCGGGCGTGTCGCAAAAGCACTAGAGTAAGAGCAACAACTCTCTGAAAGAGCAGCCTTGAACGATTCGACCTATGAACTACTGATAGTCACCGGGATGTCCGGTGCTGGTCGTTCAACCGTTGGTAAAGCTCTAGAGGATCTCGACTGGTACGTAGTCGACAATCTGCCGCCACAACTGATTAAACCGATGGCTGAACTGTTTTCTCATTCCAGCCGAGCACTACCAAGGCTTGCAGTTGTAGTTGATGCCAGAGGCGGAGAACTCTTTGACGATCTCAGCACTCACGTAAAGCTCTTGCAAGAAAGCAATGTTGACGCACAGATTCTCTTCTTAGAAGCAAACGATGCAACTCTGGTAAAGCGTTACGAGCAAGTCAGAAGACCACACCCATTACAAGGTGAAGGAACTATTAGTGACGGAATTGCAACAGAACGAAAGACGCTGCTGCCTCTGCGTGAACAAGCGGATGTCATCATCGATTCAAGCGACATGAATGTTTATCAACTGGCGGCCAAGATCTCTGAGAACTTTGCAAGCGCTGAGAACAGGAAGTTAAACCTACTGATTCAAAGCTTCGGGTTTAAATACGGTGCACCCAGCGATGCTGATTTGATTGCAGACATGCGCTTTCTGCCTAACCCTTATTGGGATGAGTCGCTTAGACCATTCACTGGTGAGGACTCACAGGTCTCTGATTATGTGCTTTCACAGGACGGGGCAGAAGAGTTCATTGTTAATTACATCGCTGCATTGCAGCCCGTGATCAGAGGATATCTAAAAGAGAATCGAAAGCACGCCTCAATAGCCCTTGGCTGCACCGGCGGTAAACACAGATCAGTTGCAACTGCCATCGAGATAGCAAAACGTTTAGCCAAGAATGAAGAAATCACCGTCAGGGTGAAGCATAGAGATTTAGGAAAAGAGTAATCACATGGCTTTAACAGCAGAACTTAAGGACGAACTAGCTCGAGTCGAAGTAAGTAAGAGCAACATTAAAGCTGCAGAGCTCTCAACTATTCTCCGCTTCTGTGGGGGACTACACCTTGTTGGCGGGAAGATCGTTGTTGAAATTGAAGTTGATACAACTGCTCTAGCCAGAAGGGTGATGAAGGACTTAGTTGATGTTTACGGTTGCGATAGTGAACTAGCCATCATTTCAGCAGGAGGCATCCGCAAGACTGCCAAGTATCAGATCCGAGTAACTGCTAATGCTGAAATCCTTGCAAGACAGACAGGACTAATCGATACCAAGAATCGACCGGTTAGAGGATTGCCAGCAGCTTTGGTTTCTGGAAGTAAAGCAGAGGCAGCTGCGGTTTGGCGTGGAGCTATTCTGGCTCACGGTTCCCTAACTGACCCAGGACGCTCAGCAACTCTTGAAATCACAGCGCCTGGTAACGAAGCAGCTATGGCACTGGTGGGTATCGCTAGAAGACTTGATGTAATTGCCAAGGTTCGTGAGGCCAGAGGCGTTTACCGTGTCGTTGTTCGCGAAGGCGATGCAATTGTTGAAATCTTGAAGCACATCGGTGCTCACGGCATCGTATTGAAGTATGAAGAACTGAGAGTTAGAAGAGAAGTTAGAGGAAAGCAGAACAGGCTTGCTAACTTCGATAACGCCAATCTGATGAGATCTGCACAAGCAGCCGTAGCTTCGGGTATGCGAGTGCGACGAGCTATGGAAATACTGGGGGATAACATCCCTGAGCATCTAAAGATGGCAGGGGATCTGCGCCTTCAGCACAGAGATGCCAGTTTGGATGATTTAGGTAGATTAGCTTCTCCACCGCTAACTAAAGATGCCATCGCAGGAAGAATCAGACGTTTATTGGCACTTGCTGACAAGGTTGCAGCCGAGCAGGGTATTCCTGGTACAGAATTAGACCAAGACTAGAAAAACGGATAGGGAACCAAAATGACTAAGTATGTATTGCCTGACCTTTCTTACGACTACGGAGCACTTGAGCCGAACATCTCTGGTCGCATCATGGAATTGCACCACGACAAGCACCATCTTGCCTATGTAAACGGCGCTAACACTGCATTGGACGCTTTGGCTGAAGCAAGAGAAAAGAACGACCTGACCATGGTCAACAAGTTCCAGAAGGATCTTGCTTTCAACCTGGCAGGACACGTAAACCACACTGTGTTCTGGAAGAACATGTCCCCAGAAGGTGGCGACAAGCCAACCGGTGAACTAGCTGCAGCGATTGATAACTTCTTCGGCTCATTTGATGCTTTTAGGGCCCATTTCACCGCTAGCGCGCTGGGTATTCAGGGTTCGGGCTGGTCAATCCTAGTTTGGGACATTTTGGGCCAGAAGCTCATCATTGAGCAGTTATACGACCACCAGGGCAACCTTTCAGTGGGTTCTATCCCGTTGTTGATGCTGGACATGTGGGAGCACGCCTTCTACCTGGACTACCAGAATGTCAAGCCAGAGTATGTAAAGGCCTTCTGGAACATCGTGAACTGGGCAGATGTCCAGGCAAGATTCGACGAGGCTAGCAAGAACACCTCGACTCTTCTGCTACCCTAAAAGTAGGTAATCCACCCAGTGCTGAGTGGAATCAATCCCCAAAAACCCCTCAAATAAGCGTCGTTCGTGGCGCCTGGAAAATAATGGAGTCAAAATGACCACTCGCGTTGGAATCAATGGTTTTGGACGTATCGGACGTAACTTCTTACGTGCTGAACTTGCGAAGGGCACCGATCTAGAGATCGTTGCTGTGAACGACTTGAGCGACCCTAAGGGTTTAGCTCACCTGTTGAAGTATGACTCTGTTACAGGTCGTCTGAACCAGGACGTATCAGTTGATGGTCAGAACATCATCGTTGGCGGACAGGTAATCAAGGTTCTTGCTGAGCGTGACCCTGCAAACCTAGGTTGGGGAGATCTCGGTGTTGACATTGTTATCGAATCAACCGGTCGCTTCACAGACGCTAAAGATGCAATCAAGCACATCGAAGCCGGCGCAAAGAAGGTAATCATCTCTGCTCCAGCTACTGGTGAAGATGCAACCTTCGTAATTGGTGTCAACGAGCACCTTTACGACCCAGCTAACCACCACATCATCTCTAACGCTTCTTGCACAACCAACTGTCTAGCTCCGTTGGCTAAGGTCTTCAACGACACCTGGGGTATCGTAAACGGCCTTATGACTACAGTTCACGCTTACACCGCTGACCAGAACCTACAGGATGGCCCACACTCTGACCTTCGTCGTGCACGTGCAGCTGGAATCAACATCGTTCCTTCATCAACAGGAGCAGCTAAGGCAATCGGTCTAGTTCTTCCAGAGCTAAAAGGTAAGTTGGATGGTTTTGCACTTCGCGTTCCAGTTCCAACCGGTTCAATTACAGACCTAACCTTGGTTTCTGCTAAGGAAGTTACTGTTGAAGAGATTAAGGCTGCTTACAAGGCTGCTGCAGCTTCTGGTCCACTAAAGGGAATCCTGAAGTACACCGAAGACGAGATCGTTTCAAGCGACATCGTAACTGACCCACACTCATCAATCTTTGACGCTGGTCTAGTTCGCGTTGTTGGTGGAACTACAGTCAAGTTGTCTTCTTGGTACGACAACGAGTGGGGTTACTCAAACCGTCTAGTTGATCTAACAGAGCTTGTCGCAAGCAAACTCTAAATTGATGCGCACACTCAAAGACCTACCTGACATTGCAGGGCAAAGGGTAATTCTTCGCTGTGATCTAAACGTTCCACTTGATGGTTCAAGAATCACAGATGACGGAAGAATCATCGCATCTGTTCCAACAATCAAAGATCTGCTTGCAAGAAATGCAAAGGTAATCATCGTTAGCCACCTCGGTAGACCAGATGGTGAAGTGAACCTAAAGTATTCTTTAGAGCCAGTTGCTAAACGCCTTGCTGAGCTTCTAGGTCAAGATGTTGCATTGGCAGCGGACACTGTTGGATCAAGCGCTCAGGAAGCAGTTGCTGCACTCCAAAATGGACAGGTGCTAGTTCTTGAGAACCTCAGATTCAACACAGGAGAAACTGCTAAAAACGATGACGAACGTCAGGTCTTTGCTCAGGCATTAGCTGAACTAGGTGATTTGGTTGTCAGTGATGGTTTTGGTGTTGTCCACCGCAAGCAAGCTTCTGTCTATGATCTAGAGAAAATCTTGCCTAGCTACGCAGGACTTCTCATTGAGCGTGAACTTGGCGTTCTAGAAGGCCTAACAACAAACCCAGCTCGCCCATACACAGTAATTCTCGGTGGGTCTAAGGTTTCCGACAAGCTCGGTGTCATCGATCATCTACTGCCAAACATCAACTCACTGCTTGTTGGTGGAGGAATGGTTTTCACTTTCCTGGCTGCCCTTGGCCACAAAGTTGGGTCAAGCTTGCTTGAAACAGACCAGATTGAAACTGTTCGTGGTTACCTTGCTAAAGCAGAAGAGTTAGGTGTGAAGGTAGTACTTCCAACTGACATCGTGGTTGCAAGTAAATTTGGTGCAGACGCAGAACACGTTGTTACCGCTGCTGATGAAATAGAACACAGTGCCTTTGGAGCAGCAGGTCTAGGACTAGACATTGGCCCTGAAAGTGCTTCCGCTTTTGCTGAAGTTATCAAGTCATCCAAGACCGTGTTCTGGAATGGGCCAATGGGTGTATTTGAATTTGAGAACTTTGCTAACGGCACACGTGTTGTTGCTGAGGCATTGACTCAGGTTGATGGACTTTCAGTTGTTGGTGGAGGAGACTCTGCTGCAGCTGTTAGAGCACTTGGATTTGAAGACAACATGTTTTCACACATTTCAACTGGAGGTGGAGCTAGCCTCGAGTTCTTAGAAGGTAAGGCTATGCCTGGTTTGGAAGTATTGCGATGACTATTGAGCGTGTTCCGTTTATTGCGGGTAACTGGAAGATGAATCTGGATCACCAGCAAGCAATTGCTTTGGTTCAAAAGCTGTCTTGGACTCTGAGTGATGCCAATCACGATTACTCCAAGACTGAAGTGGCAGTTTTCCCTCCTTTCACCGATCTCAGAAGCGTGCAGACTCTGATTGATGCAGAGAAATTCGAAATCAAGCTAGGGGCACAGGACCTAAGCAAGTTCGATTCAGGTGCATACACCGGTGAAGTCTCAGGTGCTTTCCTGAAGAAGCTTGACGCTAAGTATGTTTTGGTCGGGCACTCAGAGCGTCGTTCTTACCACAGTGAAACTGATGACGTCATCCAGGCAAAGGTTTCTGCTGCCTTCAAGCACGGTCTTATTCCGGTTATTTGTGTGGGTGAGACCCTAGAGGAGTTGGAAGCTGAGGGCCCTTCAGCAGTTCCAGTTAGACAGATTCTGGCAGCTCTAGCGGGCCATGAAAAGCTAGGGGAGTTCATCGTTGCCTATGAGCCTGTTTGGGCTATTGGCACCGGCCAGATTGCTACCCCAGAGCAGGCCGCAAATGTCGCTTTGAAGATTAGAGAGGCTATTTCAGAGGCTTTTGGCGCTGATTTGGCCCAATCAACAAGGATTCTCTACGGTGGCTCAGTAAAGGCCGCTAACGTTGCTGGTTTCCTGAAAAGCCCTGAAGTTGACGGAGTTTTGGTTGGTGGAGCCAGCCTAGACGTTGATGAGTTCTCTGGCATCGCCCGTTTTCTAAAGCACCTGACCTTATAATTGGGTAAGTAAGGTTTTTTAGCCTAATAACTGACGAAAGTTCACAAATGACCGGTATTTTCATTGCTCTAAGAATTCTTCTTGGTGTTACCAGCTTGCTGCTAACTCTTCTGATCCTTCTTCACAAGGGTCGCGGCGGAGGCCTGAGCGACATGTTTGGTGGCGGAATCAACACCACAATGTCATCTTCAGGTGTTGCAGAGCGTAACTTGAACCGAATCACTGTAATCCTTGGTCTGGTCTGGGTAGTCACCATTGTGATCCTCGGTCTTGCATCAACCTATTCTTGGGCATAACTCTTGAGCGGTAACGGTAGCGCAATCAGAGGTTCTCGTGTTGGCGCTGGTCCAATGGGAGAGCAAGACAACGGCTATCAGGCAGAGCGAATCACTAGAACCTTCTACTGCTTCAACAACCATTCTTTCAGCCCTTCATTCGCAGCAAGCGTAGATGCTGCAGAGCTTCCAAACGAACTAGACTGCCCACACTGTGGTCTACCTTCTGGTTTAGATAAAGACAACCCACCTCAGATCGCAAAGCATGAGCCATACAAGACTCACCTTGCTTACGTAAAAGAACGTCGAACTGAAGCTGAAGCTAAAGAACTTCTCGAAGAGGCAGTAGCTGCAGTTCGTGAAAGAAGAGAGCGCCTACTAGCTGAGGCTAAGGCAGAGGCTAAGAAAGCCGCTAAAACCAAAAAGGCTTAGCAGCTCCAAAAATCTTGACCAGCAGCCTGGTCTATAAACCAAATCGTGTCACCCTGTGACTGAATTTTTGCAGCGGGTAATTCACAATTCTCATCAGTGTGAACTGCTGTCACAGCTGCTGACTTGTCTAAACCCGAGACAACGAAGATTATCTTGGCCGAGGCATTCAACACATCAAAACTAAAGCTCAAGCGTTCTGCTGGTGGCTTTGGGGAATTACTTTCAGCAACAACTACTTCACCAACAGACAGATTCTCATGTCCAGGGAAAATCGAGGCGATGTGTCCGTCTGGCCCCATTCCAAGGATAGTTAGGTCAAAGACCGGAATACCTGAACCAAAATGTTTACCCAAAGCCTCTATAAACTCGTTCTTTGCTTGAGAAAGATCACCAGAAACATCAGATGCAGGAAACTCATGGATGTTAGTTTCCGAAACAGCTACCTTGTCGAAGAACGCAACTCTTGCTTGATTAGCGTTTCGATCTGGGCTATTGGATTCAACGTAACGTTCGTCACCCCACCAGAAGTGCACTCTGGTTAGATCCAAACGAGAAAGATCTGGCTGTTCAGCCAAGACAGCGAGAGTCAAGATACCGACAGTGCCACCAGTAAGAGCAATATTTACTATGGGTTTACTTGTCAGAGCGAATTCTATGGTCTCGATGATTTCTCTTGCAGCAAGTTGAGCAACCTCAGCTGAATTGGCTGCTCTTCGAATCTCAGTTGAAGTTTCCATAACTACTTGTTCTTAGCTGAAACCTTTGGCGCCTGGCGGTTGGTGCCAAATCCCTTAGTAATCAGCTTTCCGAAAGCGTCGTCACTATCCATGCGACGGAGATCTTCAATCAGGCAATCACGACGTGATCTTCTCGGAAGACTTATGTCTCTAGTTGGTTGAGCTGGCTGGATCAAGGTCGCAACGTCCGGAACGTTTCGAACGATTTCGATGTCTCCAGATTTGCGGATTAGTTTCACTCCCTTGATTCCCGCAACTGCCTTACCTCTAACAGTTCTAACCAAACTCACTTCAACTTTAAGTTTTAATTCAAGCCAAGCAGCCAACAGGTCAGTACTAGGGGAGTCAACTGCACCCGTCACAACCACACTGGTAACAGGGTCGTATGGTGGCTGATCTAGGATTGCTGCCAGTTGAGCGCGCCACAGCGTCAATCTTGTCCAGGCGAAGTCGCTGTCACCTGGTGCATAGTTTTTAGCAAGGTTTGACAGCCAAGCGTGAGGATCTTTTTGGGCTGCAGCATCAGTGATTCTGCGCTGAGCAATGCGACCAATAGCCGAGGCCGATGGCTTTGCTGGTGCGATACCAGGCCACCAGGCAACCACTGGTGCATCTGGAAGAAGTAAGCCAGTCACTAGAGACTCTGGATCGCTTGAAGCCTCACCGTAGGCCTTGAGAACGATTACCTCTGAGGCTCCGGCATCTCCACCAACACGTATCTCAGCATCAAGTCTTGACTGTTTAGTTGCCTTCTCGTTGTTAGCTAGAACAATGATTCGACAAGGGTGTGCTCTTGATGCCTCGTTGGCAGCCAGGATTGAATCTTCTAGGTCTTTGAAATCAGTTTCGATAAGAAGGGTTAGTACACGACCCAGCGCAACAGCGCCACCTTCTTCACGAATCTGAACAAGTTCCTTAGAGACTTTTGAGATTGTGGTGTTAGGTAAATCTTTGATCATGGTCTTCTCCAAGCTCTGCCGTCAATTGCCATCATGCGGTCAGCTGAAGCTGGACCCCATGTGCCAGGGCGATAAGGCTCAGGCTTACCTGCCTTTGCCCAGAATTCTTCAATTGGGTCAAGGATCTTCCAAGAAAGTTCAACTTCTTCATGTCTAGGGAACAGCGGTGGATCACCTAGCAGGACGTCAAGAATCAAACGCTCATAGGCTTCAGGAGAAGCCTCTGTGAATGCGTGTCCGTAACCAAAGTCCATGGTCACATCTCTTACCTGCATACCAACACCAGGAACCTTAGAACCAAATCGGATGGTCACACCTTCATCTGGTTGAACACGGATAACCAAAGCGTTTTGACCTAGAGCTGAAGTCTGAGACTCACCAAAGATCTGCTGAGGAGCACGCTTGAATACAACCGCGATCTCAGTAACTCTTCTACCTAGGCGTTTACCCGCACGAAGATAAAAAGGAACTCCCGCCCAACGACGGGTATTGATGTCTAGTCTCATCGCGGCAAAAGTCTCAGTAACTGACTTCGGGTTCATGCCGTCTTCCTCTAGAAAGCCTTCAACCTTTTCACCGCCCTGCCAACCACCGGTGTATTGGCCGCGTGCTGTGTATTTACCAAGGTCATCAGGAAGACGGACCGCAGAGAGAACTTTTTCTTTCTCAGCCCGAAGATCAGCAGCATCGAATGAAACCGGTTCTTCCATTGCCGTTAGAGCAAGCAGTTGGAGCAAGTGGTTCTGAATAACATCCCTGGCTGCACCGATGCCGTCGTAGTAACCAGCTCGACCACCAACCCCTATGTCTTCAGCCATTGTGATCTGAACGTGGTCGATGTAGTTGTTGTTCCAAAGTGGCTCATACAACTGGTTAGCAAATCTCAGCGCAAGGATGTTTTGAACAGTTTCCTTGCCGAGGTAGTGATCAATGCGGAAAATTGAATCTGCAGGAAAAACCGATTCAACCACTTCATTTAGCTCTCTAGCTGACTGCAAATCATGACCGAATGGCTTCTCGATAACAACACGTCTGAACTGATTAGGCTTTGGATCCGCCAAACCTGATCTTGAAAGTTGCTGAGTTACCAGAGGAAAGGCCTTTGGGGGAATGCTTAGGTAGAAAGCGTGGTTACCGTTGGTGCCACGTTCAGCATCAAGGGTTTCGATAGTCTCTCTTAGCTTGTCAAAGGCAGCATCGTCGCCGAATTCTCCAGAGACGAATCTGATGCCCTGAGATAGTTGAGCCCAAACTTCTTCACTCCAAGGAGTTCTCGCATACTGTCTAACAGCATCGTGAACTACCTGACCAAAGTCTTGGTCTTCCCAATCGCGTCTAGCAAAACCAACTAGCGAGAAACCTGGTGGAAGTAATCCACGGTTAGCTAGGTCATAAACGGCAGGCATTAGTTTTTTACGGCTCAAGTCACCGGTGACACCGAAAATGATTAGTCCCGAAGGTCCCGCAATGCGGTTTAGTCTTCTATCCGCAGGATCACGGAGTGGGTTCTGACCAGGAGCTATCTTTACTGGGCTCAATTGTTTTCCTTAACCTATAGCCTTCACAATTGCTGCGTAATCAGAGATCGGGTTGCTTAGCGTCAAACTCAAAACCGGTCTACCAAGATCTGCAAGTACTTTCGCATCTCCTGCAGCCTGAGAAGCGATCAGCTCTCCAAGAGTGAATTCGCGGCCAGGAACCTGAACATCAACGTCAGT